>JBDIAO010000003.1:0-77570 GCA_039812375.1 Phycicoccus sp.
TGCTGGCCGGCGCGCCGCCCAAGAGCCAGTTCTACGGCACGTGCGCGACCCCGACACCCCGGAACCGTGGCGGAGACCCTGGAACCTTTCCGGGGTCTCGCCACAGTTTCGGGATGATCCCGAAATCGTGGGGCGCGGGGGACGTGGGGCGCGAGGGACTGTGGGACGCGAGGGATTGGGGGCTATCCGGACTGATCGGCGGAGGCAGGTCCTGGCAGCTGGACGTGCTCGTGGTGATGGATCGGCCCATGCGTGTCCTGGAGGCGCTGGACCCCGCCGCCCCACTGCAGCGCGATGATCTCGGCCGCGATAGAGATCGCCGTCTCCTCCGGGGTACGCGCCCCCAGGTCGAGCCCGATCGGTGAGGACAGCCGGGCGAGTTCCTCGTCACTCACCCCGGCCGCGCGCAGCCGGCGCTCCCGATCCTCGTGGGTGCGCCGTGAGCCCATCGCGCCGATATAGCCCAGGTGTGGGATCCGCAGCGCCACTTCGAGCAGCGGGACGTCGAACTTCGGGTCGTGGGTGAGCACACACATGACAGTGCGCTGGTCGATCCGGCCGGCCTCGACCTCGGCAGCCAGATACTTGTGCGGCCAGGTGACGACAACCTCGTCGGCACCCGGGAACCGGCTCTTCGTGGCGAAGATCGGCCGAGCGTCGCAGACGGTGACGGCATACCCGAGGAAGGACCCGACTCGCGCGACGGCAGCCGCGAAGTCGATCGCTCCGAAGACGAGCATCCGTGGTCTCGGGGCGTAGCTAGCGACGAAGACCCGCATACCTTCCCCGCGGCGCTCCCCGTCCGGGCCGTAGGTGAGTGTCTCGGTGCGACCCAGCGCCAGCAGGCCACGGGCGTCGTCGATGACCGCGTCGTCGGCCCGGGCGGAGCCGAGGGTGCCACCGACGACCGGACCGTCCGGGCGGACGACGAGCCGGTGCCCCACGAGGGCGGCATCGGGGTGGTCGATGATCGTGGCTACCGCGACCGGACGCTCGGCCGCGATGTCCGCAGCAACGTGCCCGAGCTCGGGGAACGTCGTGCGGGACACCTCCTCCACGAACACGTCGAGAATCCCGCCACAGGTCAGTCCCACGGCGAAGGCATCGTCGTCGGACACTCCGTAGCGCTGCAACACCGGGGAACCCGAGGCGAGCACCGACTCGGCCAATTCGTAGACGGCACCCTCGACACACCCACCAGAGACCGAGCCGACCGCGACCCCCCCGGGGCCGACGAGCATCGACGCACCCGGTGGGCGTGGCGCCGACCGAAACGTCGCCACCACGGTGCCCACCCCCACACGCTCGCCCGCCTCCCACCAGTCGAGCAGCTCGTCCATGACGTCACGCATGCGCGACCACCTCCGTCAACTCCTCGAATGCCGCGAGCGAGTGGCCCGCGACGAAGTCATCGCAGTGCGGCAGCACCGCGATGATCCCCGCCTGAAGCGGGGCATATCCGGCCCGGCCCCGGTGTGGGTTGACCCAGATAACCCGGTGGGCCAGTGCGTGCAACTGACGCACCTGTTCCCCGAGGGCCTGGGGGTCACTGCGCTCCCATCCGTCACTGAACACGACAACGACGGCCCCCCTCGCCATTCCCCGCCGCCCCCACCTGCGCAGGAAGAATCGCAGCCCCTCAGCCAGTCGGGTGCCCCCTGACCAGTCCGGGATGGCCTCTCCGGTCGCACTCAGTGCCCGGTCAGGATCCCGAGCCCGCAACGGCCGGGTCACCTGGGTGAGCCGGGTGCCGAGAGTGAACGCCTCGACCGGCAGGCCCGAGGAGACATAGCGGTGCGCGAGCCGGAGCAGGGCGTCCGCATAGGCACTCATCGAGCCGGACACGTCGATCAGCAGGACGATCCTGCGGGACCTGGGGACCCGGGCCCGCCAGCGCACCGGGCCCGGCTCGCCGAGGCGGCGGAGCATGTCCCGCAGAGTCCGGCGCGGGTCGACCTCACCGCGGCGAGCAGGCAGCCGCCGGTGCGACGGTCGCCTCGGCGCGCGCGGCCGCAGCCGGCTGAAGAGCCGGGCCAGTTCGGCCTTCTCCCGGCCGGACAGCGAGGCGACGTCACGGTGGCGAAGCACCTCATAGGGGCTGGCCCGGGCGATCGCGGTGTCCTGCGCATCGCTGGCTCCGGCACCGGGAAGCTCAATGAGCCCGCGTTGGGATCTCACCGTCGGCAGCTCGGACCGGCCGCGCAGGACCGCGGTCTGTCCACCGAACCACGCGGCATACACGAGGTCGTGCCGCTCGATGTCGGCCGGGGAGCCGCACAAGGTTGCCCGGCCGGCGTGGTATGCCGCGTGCGCGTCGTCGAGACCGACGCAGGCTACCGCCGTCAGGTATGCCCGCTCCCGGTCGGCGCTCACATCCACCCCGGCGGAGCGCAGCGCCCGGGCGAAGCCCAGGAGGATCTCCTCGGGTAGACGGCCACCGGCGTCGATCGAGCGTCCACTGACTGCGGATGGGCTTGCATCCGCAGTCAGTGGGCGTCCCGACGGGGCCGGCGCCGCCTCAGCCACCAAGGATCCGGTCCAGTGCCTGGCGGACCCGGTCTGCGTCCTCGCGGTACTTGATCGCCACCCCCAGGGTCGTCGCCGCGGTCTCGGTGTCGAGCCGGCGCGTGCCCAGCTCGTGCAGCGCGCGGGCCCAGTCGAGAGTCTCGGCCACCCCAGGCGGCTTGAGCAGCTCAGGGTCGGCGCGGATCGCGTGCACGGCCCTGACGACCTGCTCGGCAAGCGCGGCCGTGACCTCGGGCGCGCGCCGAGCGACGATGGCCAGCTCGCGGGCCAGGCCGGGATGCTCCAGCCACAGGTACAGGCAGCGGCGTTTGAGCGCATCGTGCAACTCGCGGGTGCGGTTGCTCGTCAGGACCACGGCCGGTGGGTTGCTGGCCCTGATTGTGCCCAGTTCGGGGATGGTGACCGCCCAGGTCGAGAGCACTTCGAGCAGGAACGCCTCGAACTCGTCATCGGCTCGGTCGATCTCGTCGATGAGCAGCACACACGGCGCCTCGCGCAAGGCCCGCAAGACTGGCCGGGCGAGCAGAAACCGATCGGTGAAGAGCCCGGCCTCGACCTCACTCACGTCCCGAGCCCGCCCGTCGACCGCCTCCAGGGCCCGCACGTGCAGGATCTGCCTCGGGAAGTCCCAGTCATAGAGTGCCTGGGTGGCGTCGATGCCTTCGTAGCACTGCAGCCGGATCAGCGGGACTGCCATCGCCTCGGCGAGCGCCTCCGCCAGGGACGTCTTGCCGGTCCCCGGCTCGCCCTCGATGAGCAGCGGTCGACCCAGTCGCAGCGCGAGCCAGGACACTGTCGCCAGGGCCTCGTCGACGAGGTACCCGGTGTGCTCCAGTGCCGCAGCGAGATCGTGACGGGTCGCGAAACGTTCGGCTGTGGGCGCCGGCGGGGATGTGCTGCTCATGCCCACAGGATGGCCGATGAGGTATGCCGGGAGGCGGATCGCATCACTGGGTCGCCGTGTCGGCGGGTTCAGTGCCGCGACGGCGCACCATGCGATACATCCACACCAGGATCACGACGAACAGGACGACCCCGATCCCGTTGGCCCAGGGGGTGAACCCCTCACCGACGATCGCCAATGGCTCGGGCCGGCCCGAGACGACGACGATGGCGGCATACGCCACTCCCCACAAGCTGTCACCGACGATGAGACCGGTAGCCATAAGCACCCCGAGCCGCTTGGCCCGCTCCGGGTCCACCTGCCGGGAGGCCCACTGATCGTGGACGTGCCCGATGACTGCCCCGATGGCGATCATCACGGTCAGCGACATCGGCAGATAGATCCCCATCCCCACCGCCAGCGGCGGAAGCCGGCGATGGTGCCCCACCCGGCCCATCGCCTCGTCGATCACGATGACCAGGGCTCCGATGACCACCCCCAAACCGACCAGCCCCCAGTCGAGCTTCCCGCCGAAGACGCCCTGGGCCAGCGCCGAGATCAGGCCGGCCTGCGGCGCGGGCAGCGCATTCGGACCAGCACCGGGGGCACCGAGGAATCCGAAGGCCTTGTTGAGCAGGTCGAGCACGGGCGCAATGACCAGGGCACCGAACACGACCCCGATGACCAGCGAGATCTGCTGCTTCCACGGGGTTGCCCCGACGAGTTGGCCGGTCTTGAGGTCCTGGAGGTTGTCGTTGGAGATGGTGGCGATGGCGAAGATGATCGCGGTGGCGAACAGGGTGTAGGCCACGAGCTCAGTGATCCTCTGGGGGTCGCCTCCGCCACCGTGCAGGATCACCATGACCAGGGACAGCAGCAGGGTGACCAGGATGCCGACCCCGGAGATCGGGCTGTTCGAGGACCCGATCAGGCCAGCCATGTAGCCGCAGACGGCGGCGACGACGGCGCCGATGACGACCGTGAACAGGACGGTGACGACGATGGTGCCCACCTTGTCGTCCTGCAAGTGGGTCTGGTCCAGGAAGAACCACAGCAGGGCAGCGATCGGGACCAGGGAGAGCACGATCCAGCCGCCGACGAGGGTGATCGGCAGGTCTCTTTCCTGCAGGGCCACCTCATGCCCGGAGCGTCGCTCCCGGGAGGACACCATAGAGTCCTTGATCCCCCGCACGATCGGACCGATGATCTTCACCAATGCCCAGATGGCGGCGACCGCCATCGTGCCCGCTCCGACGAAGCGCACGTCATGGGTGAAGGTGGTCGAGACAAGGTCCGCGACGTCGGTGCCGGCAGTAGCCTTGCCCCAGCTCATCACCGGTACGAGGATCCCCCAGCCGATGGCCAGGCCGACGAACATGGCGATCCCCACGGACAAGCCGACGAGGTGCCCGATGCCGACCAGGGACAACGACAGACTGACGGAGCCGCCGATGGCGCCCGACCCGATCCGGGTGGCTGTCGACAGGCCCTCGGCGGCCAGCTTGAGCTTGGTCAGGATCCCGAACCCAGCCGAGACGAGGGAGCCGATGATGATGGTCCGCAGGCTGCTCCGGTCGCTCTGCGCCCCGGCCTTCGAGCCGACCTTGAGCACCTCGGCCGCGGCGAGCCCCTCGGGGTAGGGCAGCTCGGAGGTGGTGACCAGGGCCCGCCGCAGCGGCACGGTGTACATCACGCCGAGCGCACCGCCGATGACGCAGATGGCCAGGGTCGTCCAGTAGGGGAAGTTCTGCCACCAGCCCACGATGATCAGACCGGGCAGGACGAAGATGATCGCCGCGAGGGTGCCGGCAGCCGAGGCGATCGTCTGGACGATGTTGTTCTCCTGCACACTGGCGTCGCGCACCCTGCGCAAGATGGCCATCGAGATGACCGCAGCCGGGATAGATGTGGCGAAAGTCAGACCCACCTTGAGGCCGAGGTAGACGTTGGCGGCGGTGAACACCAAGGTGATGACCCCGCCGAGGACGACGCCCCGAAGCGTCAGCTCTCGAGGCGTGGCCGTCATAGATCGGGGGCTCGTCGAGGTCGACATCTTCCCACGATGGCACGCAATGGCAGGTCGAATCCGGCTCAGCGTCGGTGGAGATCTCCAGCAGCCGGTGCGGCTCGGGCCTCCCGCGCCTCAGCCATGGCCGGGGACGAGCTCGCGCAGGCCGGGCACGACGTCGTGAGTGAACTGGGTGAGGAAACGCTCCTGATCCTGGCCCGGCCCGTGGACAACGAGGTGACTGAACCCCAGGTCGGTGTAGTCCTTGACGGCAGCAATGATCTGCGCCGGGTCAGCCCCGACGATCCACCGCTTCGTCACCGTCGCCAACGGCAGGTGGTCGGCAGCCTCCTCCATCTCCTGGGCACTGGTGATGGAGTGCTTCTGCTGCTGGCTGAGCGAGAGCGGCGCCCAGAACCGGCAGTTCTGCGCGGCCTGCTCGGGGTCCCGGTCATAGGAGATCTTCAGCTCGATCATCTTCTCGATAGGCTGCTCGGCCCGGCTGCCCTTGGCTCGGCCCTGGGCCACCGCGGGCAGCAGTTCGTCGGCATACAGCGAGGTCCCCTTGCCTGAGGTGCAGATGAAACCGTCCCCCACGCGCCCGGCATACCGGGCCATGACCGGACCTCCGGCGGCGACATAGACCGGCAGCGGCTGCTCCGGCCGGTCGTAGATCCGGGCCCGCACGGTGCGGTAGTACTCACCCTCGAAGGTGACCTCCTCCTTGGTCCATAGCGCTCTGATGAGCCGGACCGCCTCCCGCAACCGGGCGAAGCGTTCGGCGAACGGCGGCCACGTCCCTTCTGCCACCGACCCGACGGCGATCTCGTTGAGGGCTTCGCCGCTGCCGACCCCGAGAATGACCCGCCCCGGAGCCAGAGCGCCCATCGTGGCGAACATCTGAGCGAGGACGCTGGGGTTGTAGCGGAACGACGGGGTGAGCACCGAGGTACCCACGACCACCCGGTGCGTGCGGGCGAGGACCCAGGGCAGCCAGGCCAGTGCACTCGGAGCGTGCCCACCAGTGAGCCGCCACGGCTGGAAGTGGTCCGAGACCATCACCGAGTCCAGACCAAGCCGTTCAGCGAGCACGGCGTACTCCGCGAGCTCGCGCGGTCCGAACTGCTCCACCGATGCCTTGTAGCCGACCCGAATCTGCTCCACCCCCCCATCGTGGCAGCCCACCTGGCCGTTGCGTCGGACAGCGAACGCCCTGACGTCTGGGAGGATTACCGCCATGGTTTCCCTGGCTGACGTGCACCCCCCGATCGCGCTCGGGGCGCTCGACGGTCGCTATCGCGGCGTGGTCGCGCCACTGGTCGACCACCTGTGTGAGCCGGCGCTGAACCGGATGCGCATCCATGTCGAGATCGAGTGGCTGATCCACCTCACCGACCACGACGTCGTCCCGGGAGTGCGTCACCTCACCCAGGACGAGAAGGCGGCCCTGCGTGCGGTCGTCACCAGCTTCGGTCAGGCCGACATCGACGAGCTCGCTGCGACCGAGCAGGTCACCCAGCACGACGTCAAGGCGGTGGAGTACTACGTCAAGGCGCGGGTCGCTGCGATCTGCCCACGGCAGCAGGATGCCGGCCTCGGTGAACTCGTCCACTTCTGCTGCACCAGCGAGGACGTCAACAACCTGTCCTATGCACTCCTGGTGCGCGGGGCGGTGCGGGAGGTCTGGCTCCCCGCAGCGATCGGGCTCACCGAGCAGCTGGCCTCGATGGCCACGGCGCTGCGAGGGGTCCCGCTGCTCGCGCACACCCACGGCCAGCCGGCGACCCCGACGACGATGGGTAAAGAGCTCGCCGTGCTCGCCTGGCGGCTGCGCCGGCAACTGACCCGGATCGCGAGGGCGGAGTTCCTCGGCAAGCTCAACGGCGCGACCGGGACCTACGGCGCACACGTCGCCGCCGTCCCGGACGCACCCTGGCAGCAGATCAGTCAGTCCTTCGTGGAGTCCCTCGGCCTGACCTGGAACCCACTGACCACCCAGATCGAGAGCCACGACTGGCAGGCCGAGCTCTATGCCGACCTGGCCCGGTTCAACCGGGTGCTGCACAACGCGTGCACCGACCTGTGGTCCTACATCTCGCTGGGCTACTTCGCCCAGGTTCGCGGTCAGGGCACGGTCGGCTCAAGCACCATGCCACACAAGGTGAACCCGATCCGCTTCGAAAATGCCGAAGCCAACCTCGAGGTGAGCAATGCCCTGTTCGACGTGCTCGCCACGACCTTGGTTACCAGCAGGATGCAGCGCGACCTGACCGACTCCAGCATGCAGCGCAACATCGGGGTCGCCTTCGGTCACGGCCTGCTCGCCATCGACAACGTATGCCGTGGCCTCGCCGGCCTCGACGCGGTGCCCGAGGCGATGGCGGCCGACCTCGACGCGAACTGGGAGGTCCTCGGCGAGCCGATCCAGTCGGCGATGCGTGCCCTCGGCGCCCAGGGGGTGCCCGGCATGGAGGAGCCCTACGAGCGCCTCAAGGAGTTCACCCGAGGTCGTCGGGTCGGGCACGGCGAGATCGTGGAGTTCATCCGGGGGTTGCATCTGCCCACCGACGTCGAACAGCGCCTGGCCGCCCTCACCCCGGCGACCTATCTCGGCCTGGCCCCCGAACTCGTCGACCACCTCCACTGAGGCATCACCTGCGCTGAGGCATCACCTGCGCTGAGTCGACCACCTGCGCTGGGGGTGCGGGTCCTCAGATGGTGATCTCACCCTCCGGAGTCCCGAAGGTCACGGCCATGATCCCGGGGGTGCCGTGCGGCATGACGAAGTCCAGACCCAGCTCCGGAGAGACCTTCTCCCCTTCGACCAAACCGATCCAGTCCCGGACCCTCCCCTGGTCGCCGGCGATCGTCAGCGCCTCCAGGGTGACCTCGCTCGCGCCCTCCGACGGGTGCGGCCCGTCGAGCCACTTGACGAAGAACGGCAGCTGAGGGTCGGCCTGCAGTCCCTTGACCCCGAGCTGGAGCCATCGGAGCTCGACCCCGTCAGGCCGGCAGCGGCTGCCCTCAACGGCGTGCCGGCCCAGGCGCCGCTCCTGCGCACTGATGTCGTCGACCCTGATGACCCAGCCCAGCCACCCACCGCCCTCCTGCGAGCGCGCCCGGACAACCTGGCCGAAGGGCGCCTTCTCCGCGGCCGGGTGCTCGAGCACCTCGACGACCTCCAGGTACCGACCCTGGGCGAGCGGGAAGATGACGTTGCGGGTGCCGAATCTCGGGTGGACCCCTCCCGCGACCGGCGTGACGCCGATCTGGCTCGCGAGGCGTTCGGCCGTGGCGCTCGCGCCATCCTGCTCGGCCGCATACACGACGTGGTCAACTCGCATGCGGTAATCGTGACACACCTCAAAGGGTGGTCTTGACCACCCCGGGGGCCGCCGTACGCTGCCGCCGCGCCTCGTAGAGCACCACTGCTGCGGCGATTCCCGCGTTGAGGCTGTTCACCGCGCCGGACATGGGGATGCGCACCGCGCCCTGGGCAGCGGCGAGCACGACGTCGGTCAAACCGTGCTTCTCCGTCCCCACCGCGACCGCCAACGCCCCGGTGAGGTCGGCGTCGGTGTGCAACAGCGGGGCAGCGGGGGTCGTCGCGACCAGTCGTATGTCGCGCGCCACCAGCCAGGGTAGGAGCTCGGCGACGGTGGCCGTCGCGACCGGCACGGCATACACAGTGCCCTTGGAAGCCCGCACCACGTTGGGGTTGGCCCAGTCGGTGACCGGGTCCAGCGCGATGACGGCGTCGACGCCGGCGGCATCCGCGGTGCGGAGCATGGCGCCGAGATTGCCTGGCTTCTCTATCCCCTCGGCGATGAGCAGGAGCGGCTCCGCAGGAAGAGACAGCCCGGCCAGTCCGGCTGCACCGGTGCCGGGAGCTGGCAGCACAGCGAGGACCCCGTCCGGCCCCTGCCGGTAGGCAACCTTCTCGAACGCAGTGCGGGACAACGCGACTGTTTCAATCCCAGCATCCCGCAGGCGGTCAATGAGGTGCATCTGTCGGGCGGGGTCGGCCATCAGCTCCCGACAGTGCAGCACGGTTGACGGCAGCGCCCCGGCGGCGACGGCAAGCTCGAGCTCCTCATGGCCTTCGACCAGGCTCACCCCGGCCTGATCGCGCTCCCGCCGCCGACGCAGCCGGACCAGGGCCTTCAGCCGCGGGTTCGCCGCGGAGGTGATGACCTTGTCGGTCACGACGAGTGCCCGCGCAGCAGTGAGATGAGCACCGGCACCAGGCCATCCTCCTCGACGGCTCCGGTCACCTCGTCCGCGCTCGCCTTGACCTCCGGGGGAGCCTGCCCCATGGCCACCCCACGCGCGGCCCAATGCAGCATCTCGATGTCGTTGCGCTGGTCACCCACCGCGACGGTGTTGCCCGGCTCGACGTGCAACAGCCGCCGCACCTGCTCCAGTGCCGACCCTTTGGACACCCCTTCGGGGTTGAGGTCGAGCCACGCGGAGTAGCCCACGGCATACGAGACGCCGTGCAAGCCGATCCGCTCGGTGAGGCCGAGGAAGTCCAGTGCCGACCCATTGGAGCTGCGGAAGACGACCCTGGTCACCGGGTGGGCGACGAGCTCCTCCCACGAGACCACCCGCAGACGGCCCTGCAACTCGCCGTCGGGGAACGGCGCGGAGAGCTTGAAACCGACCCCGAGCTCCTCGACCGCAATGGCCGCATCGGGCCACTGCGCGCGCAGCACGCTCAAGGCCGGCCCCGGGTCGAAGGTCACCGCCTCGACGACCTCGTATCCGCCGGTGAGCCCTGGGTCGAGCCGGATCGTCACCGATCCGTTGGAGCACACCGCATATCCGGTGTGCAGCCCGAGGGTGTCCAGCAGCGGGAGGGTCGCCACAATGGCTCGTCCGGTGGCGACGACGACGTGGTGCCCCTCGTCGGCAACCGATCGGACCGCGTCGAACACGGCCGGGGACAGCACCCCAGCGTGGTCGATCGTCGTGCCGTCGACGTCAAGGGCGACGAGGAAGGGTCTGGACATCGCTGTCCACGCTACTGCCGCCTGGGGCTACTCGGCGGCATGCCATGCCTGGCGCAGCGACAACCGGCCCTGGGTCTGCAGCAGCGCCCGGCGATAGAGCCGGTCCGCACCACGGACGATGAGTGCGGCGCAGGCCAGGAGCAGAACCAACGCGATGACCGGCTCCCACCAGGAGGCGGTGCCCTGCACGAGGCGGATCGGCATGAGGATCGCCGAGAAGGGCGGGACGAAGCTCAAGGCCACGAGCGCGCTCCCTTTGGCGAGGAGGACCGAGAACCACATCAGCACCAGGCCCATCGTGATCGGTGTCGCGGTCTGCTGCAGGTCCTCGCTGCGAGAGGCCAGGGCCCCGGCGACTGCCCACAGGCACGCGATGAGGAGGAAGCCGACGACGAAGAACACCACGAACCAGGCGATGCCGCCGCTGACCGACGGAACGTACTTCTTGTAGGGGGTCATGGTGAGCCCGGCCAGCCCGAGTCCGGTGAACAGGGCCATCTGTCCCAGTGCGAGCGCCGAGTTGCCGGCCACCTTGCCGATGAGCAGCTGGCGGACCGGGATCTTCGTCGTGATGATCTCGACGATCCGGCTCGACTTCTCCTCGACGACGCTGCCCGCAAGGGTCATCCCGAAGGTGATCGAGGACAGGTAGAACAGCAGCGCCAGGGCGAACCCGACTCCCTTGGCGAACCCTTGCTGCTCGGCGTTGCCGATGAGCAGGCCGCTGGTCAGGGTCGCTCCGTGCTCGATTGCCGCCGACGAGGTGCCGGCCTGTGCGGCGTTGACAGCCACCACGTGGACGCGCAGCGCGGTCCCCATCGCTGCCAGGAGCGATCCGTCGACGGCATTCTTGCCGGTGAGCACCCAGGTGTCGCCGTCCTGGTGCAGCCACGCGTCGGCGGTGCCGTCGAGGAGATGCGCCTTGGCGGCCGCGGCATCCGGCACGTCGAGCACGGTGACTTTCACCGTGTCGTCGACGGCAGTGACGGCAGGTGCGAGCGTCCTGGCGAAGTCGGCGTCCGCGGGGGTGACGGCCACCGTCGAGGTGCTCGTCCGGGCGTCGAGGTAGGCCGTGACGCCCATGAATCCGGCGATCAGCGCGATCGTGACGGCAGTGCCGATCAGGAAGGCCTTGTCAGTGAGCTTGGTGACGATCTCGCGCCGGGCGACGATCCGCCAGGCCACGGTGGTGCGTGCGCTGGTCATGCCGTGACCTCCCGGTAGATCTCGGACAAGGTGGGGGTGATCCTGGCGAACTCGACGACCGGACCGCGACGCAGAGCCTCGGCGAGCAGTGTCCGGCCCTGATCTGAGGTCTCGTCCAGTTCGACGATCGCGGTGGGTCCGTCGACGTCGTGGACCTCGATGCCGGCGACGTCCCGGACCCAGCCCGCGTCGCCACCAAGGACGAGCCGGTGCCGCACCGGGCCGGCGTGGCGCAACGCGTCGGTCGACCCGGTGGCCACCACCCGACCCCTGGCAAGAATGACGAGATGGTCGCACAGCCGCTCGACGAGATCGAGCTGATGGCTGCTGAAGAGGATAGGTATGCCGCGGGCCGCGTGCTCGCGCAGCAAGTCGGCCATCGAGTCGACGGCGTCGGGGTCTAGTCCGGAGAACGGCTCGTCGAGGATAAGCGCCTGTGGCCGGTTCATCAGGGCGGCGATGATCTGGACCCGCTGCTGGTTGCCCAGACTGAGCTTCTCCACTCGCTCACGCGCCCGATCGGCCAGGTTGAAGCGTTCGAGGTGCTCGAGGATCTCCACGCGAGCGGCGGCGGCGGTCATCCCGGACAGCTCGCCGAGATAGCTGAGCTGGTCGAGGACTTTCTGCTTGGGATAGAGACCGCGCTCCTCGGGCATGTAGCCGGTGGCCCGCCGATCGGCAGCGGTGACCGGGCGCCCGTTCCAGGTGATGTCGCCGCCGTGGGTGGCGAGCAGGCCCATGATCATCCGCATGGTGGTGGTCTTGCCGGCGCCGTTGCCGCCGACGAAGCCGGTGAGCAGCCCGTCCGGCACGGTGAACCTGGCCCCGTCCACTGCGGTGAGGTCACCGAAGCGCCGGGTCAGGGCCGTGATCTCGATCATGGCCCCCAGGTTAGGGGGCCGTGGAGTGCGTGGTGATCCGCCGTGGGACGGGTTCGCTCCTCCCCCCTGAGGATGAGCCGGGCGGCGACGGCCTCGTCCGCGGGACCGGCTCACGAGAAGTACCATGGTCGCCACGACGCAGGAGGGGTGTGCCTGATGGGACCGGTGCGCCCCGAGGAGCACGACGACCCGGTGGCTGCTGTGCTGGCTGCCCACCACGCCGGGGTGGGCTTGTCCCTGCCGACGTCGGGGACCACGGGTCCTCCGCGGCGGGTGCTGCGGTCCACGCAATCCTGGTGGGGCAGTTTCGAGGCGTACGGCGAGCTCAGTGAGGTGACTGCGGGCGCGCGGCTGTGGCTGCCCGGCCCGCTGACCTCGACGATGGTGCTCTTCGCGGCGGTCCATGCCGCCGTGGTGGACGCAGTTCAGGTGGTCGACCCCGCTGAGGCGACGCATGCGTGTCTGACGCCGGCCCAGCTGACGCTGCGCGGCGGGCAGCTCTCGCCCGGGACACACGTCGTCGTGGCCGGAGCACACCTGAGCGATATCCAGCGCGCGCAGGCCGTGGATCACGGGCTGAGCCTGAGCCACTATTACGGCGCAGCCGAGTTGAGCTTCGTGGCCGCGGGCCGAACCTCCGGGGAGCTCCGCCCGTTTTCCGGGGTCGAGGTCGACGTGCGGGACACCCCACACGAGGGCACGATCTGGGTCCGTTCGCCGTGGGTGTGCACCGGCTACGAGGGGTCCCCTGGTGCGTTGCGCCGGGACGGGCACTGGGCCACGGTCGGCGATCTGGGGCGGTGGCAGGCGGGCACCCTCGAGGTCTTCGGCCGTCCCGGTGCGGTGACGACCGCGGGGGCCACCGTCTCCGTCGCGGAGGTTGAGGCGTATCTGCGCCCCGGCGCTGGTGGACCCTTCGCCGTGCACGGCGTCCCCCATCCGACGCTCGGGGAAGTGCTCGCGGTGACCTTCGTCGACCCCGCCGACCGGGCTCGGCTCGAGATCGCCGCCCGGGCCCTGCCGGCCACTCACCGGCCACGCCTGTGGCGCCGGGCTGACCGGCTCCCACTGACCCCGGCCGGCAAGGTCGACCGAGCGAGAATGGCCACCGGCGTCACCCCGGTCGACCCAGCGGGCGGTCCCTGGTGACCGGGGTGGCAATCGTGGCCGCGCGGCGCACCCCGATCGGCACCGCCGGGCGCGGGTTGGCCAGGCTCTCCGTCGCTGATCTGGGGGCTGCCGCACTTCGAGCAGTGGTCCGGGAGGTCGGCGCCGTCCCCGACGAGGTGATCCTGGGCAACTGCATGGGCCCCGGCGGGAACCCCGCCCGGGTGGCCGCGCTCACTGCCGGTCTGCCCGACTCGGTTCCGGCGCTCACCATCGATCGCCAGTGCGCGAGCGGCCTGGCCGCGATCGAGCTCGGGATCCGAATCGTCCAAGGCGGCAAGGAGCTCGTCGTGGCCGGCGGGATGGAGAGCGCATCGACCGCACCATGGCGGTTCTGGCCGCCCACGGATGAGGCAGCATCTGGATCCGGGGCCTCTGGTTCTGCCGGCCCTTCTCCGGCCACCCCGGGCACGCTGGTGAGATATGAGCGGGCACCTTTCGCCCCCGGACCACGAGACGTCGATATGGGACGTGCCGCCGACCTGCTCGCCCGGGATCACGGCATCACCCGAGAGCGTCAGGACCGCTACGCGGCCCGGTCCCACGCCTATGCGGTGGCCGCTCAGCAAGCCGGGGAGTTCGCCGATGAACTCGTCCCGGTCACCGGCCTGGACCGCGACGAGCGGCCCCGCTCCAGCCTCGGGGTGGCCCAGCTCTCGCGGTTCCCGGCTATCTTCCGACAGGGTGGGACCGTGACCGTGGGCAACTCGTGTGGGATCAACGACGGGGCAGCAGCGGTGGCCCTGGTCCCCGAGGAGAGCCTGCGGCATACGGCCTCCCGCAACCGGGCAGACCAATCGAGGTCCGTCGGCTTGCGGGTGCTTGGGGCCGCGAGCGCAGGTGTCGCCCCGGAGCAGCCCGGGATCGGGATCGTGCCGGCGGCGCGCGCCGCTCTGCAGCAGGCCGGGGTCGGTCTGGACGATCTCGACGTCATCGAGTTCAACGAGGCATTCGCCGGGCAGGTTCTCGCCTGTTGCGACGAGCTGCGCATCGACCCCGAGCGGGTCTGTCGCGGTGGCGGCGCGTTGGCGTTGGGACATCCCTGGGGAGCCAGCGGTGCAGTGCTCATGGTTCGCCTGTTCACTCAGCTCGTCCGCCAGCGGCGGGGCCGGCTCGGCCTCGCCGCGATCGCCGCCGGGGGCGGGCAAGGCACGGCCGTGGTGGTGGCCGCGTGCCGGTGATCGAGTTCGACCGGGTCGGCCATGCCTTTCCTGACTCGGGCGGAGGCGCCACGACCGTCCTGCGGGACGTCACGGTGCACCTGAGCGAGCACCGGATCGGGGTCATCGGGGCCAACGGCTCAGGCAAGTCGACGTTCGCACGGATGCTCAATGCGCTCGTGGTGCCGTCGTCGGGACACGTGCGGATCGACGGGTTGGACAGCGCACGCGAGGCACGGACGATCCGGCGGCGGGTGGGGTTCTGCTTCACCGATCCCGACGCGCAGATCGTCATGCCGACGGTGCAGGAGGACCTCGCGTTCAGCCTGCGCCGGTGGCGCCTACCCAAGGATGAGGTCACCCGCCGGGTTGACGCGGCCCTGGACTCCTACGGCCTGCGAGCTCACCGTGCCCAGCCCGCACATCTGCTTTCCGGTGGCCAGAAGCAGCTGCTCGCCCTGGCGGCGGTGCTCATCACCGATCCGGAGCTGGTCGTCATGGACGAGCCGACGACCTTGCTCGACCTGGCCAACACCCAGCGGATCCGGGACCTCGTGTCACGGCTCGCGCCGCAGGTCGTCCTGGCCACCCACCACCTGGATCTGCTCACCGGCTTCGACCGAGTGCTCGTCCTGCACGAGGGCCGGTTGGTCTTCGACGGCGAGCCCGCCGAGGCCATCGGGCACTACCAAGCGCTGGTGCTGTCGTGACCGCCCTGGCCACCTTCGTCGAGCGGAACTCACCGGTGCACCGCCTCCCCGCAGGAGCCAAGCTGGCCGCGCTCGTCGCTGCGGCTGCGCTCAGTGTGCTGCTGCGGCACTGGTGGCAGGTGCTGGTCCTGCTCGCCCTGGTTGCCGGCCTGTATGCCGCCGCCGCGATCCCGTGGCGGACGGCGGTCGCCCAACTGCGGCCGGTACTGTGGCTGGTGGTGGCGATCGGCGCCTTCCAGGTCATCGTTGCCGGCTGGGAGCCGGCAGTGCTCGTCTGCGGGGGGATCGTGACCCTGGTAGCGCTGGCGGCACTGGTCAGTCTGACCACCCGTACCGACGCTCTCGTCGACGCCCTGGTGCGGGCCAGCCAGCCGTTGCGCCACTTCGGGATCGAACCCGAACGGGTCGGATTGCTGGTCTCCTTGGGGATTCGGTCGGTCCCGATCATCACCGGCTTGGCACGGCAGGTGCGGGACGCCCAGCTGGCCCGCGGTGCCGGGACCCACCCTGTCGCGTTCCTGACGCCACTGGTGGTGCGCAGCCTGCGGCACGCGGACCGGGTCGCCGAGGCCTTGGCCGCCCGGGGCCTCGATGACTACTGAGTCACCACAGCAGCGCAGCAACACAACAACGCAGCAGGGTCAGAGCACGCCCTCCGGCGTTGCGGCCCGGCGAGACGATCGTGGTGGGAGCAGGCGTGGATCCGCCCGGTGCACGGCCCCGGCGACGACAGCGGCCAGGACCGCCTTGGCCAGGTCCCCGACGAGGAAGAGCGCGCTGCCGGCCATCGCCGCCGTCAGCGGGATCCCGGCCCGCCAGGCCGTGACTGGGACGCCGATGGCATAGAGCACGACGATGCCGCCGAAGATGATCGACATCAACCCGTAGGCGAAGGAGTACGGCGCACCCCGCCGGTACACCAGGGCACCGATAACGTATGCCGCGACCGGGAAGCCGACGACATAGCCGGCGCTCGGCCCAGCGAAGACGCCCAGCCCGCCACGCCCACCGGCCAGCAGCGGCAAGCCCAGGGCGACGAGCAGCACGAAGAATGACACAGCGGCCGCCGCGCGGCGCGGCCCCAGCACCGCACCGACGAGCATGACGCCCAGTGTCTGGAGGGTGATCGGCACCGGGAATCCGAACGGGGCGAACGCCGGCACCAGACCCAGGACGGCGATGAACGCAGCGAACGTCGCCGTCAGCGCGATTTCCCGGGTGCGGCTCGAAGGATCTGTCAACGCAACTCCTGGTGGATGGGTCCTCAGTGGCGCCCCCGATTCTGCCCTCGTCCCATGGCTGGTCCGTCACGGGGCTGGTCCGCCACGGGACTGGAGCAGGCGCTCGGCCGGCTCACTTCTCGGGCAGGTTCAGTCCGTTCTCGTAGGCGAAGACGACCGCCTGGACCCGGTCGCGCAGGTGCAGCTTGGCGAGGATGTTCGACACATGCGTCTTGATCGTCGCCTCGCCGAGATGCAGCTCCCGGGCGATCTCCGCGTTGGACATCCCCCGCGCGACCAGGGCGAGCACCTCCCGCTCCCGGTCGGTCAGGTGGGCCAGCTCAGCCTCCTCCCCGGCACTCGACCGGGCGTGAGCTGTCACCTGCGGGGCCCCGCCCACGGACGGTTCTTCCGACGCGGCTGCGTCGATCGGTCCGGTTGGGCGTGCGCGTGCCGTCATCGCGGCGATGACCCGGCGGGTCACCTCCGGCGCGAGCAGGGCGTGTCCGCGCCCGACCACCCGAACGGCATCGACGAGTTGTTCCGGTTCGCAGTTCTTCAGCAGGAAGCCACTGGCGCCGGCCGCGAGCCCGTCGAAGAGGTAGTCGTCCCGGTCGAAAGTGGTGAGGATGACGACTCTCCCCAGGTCCTCGGCGACGATGGCTCGGGTCGCCTCGACGCCGTCCATCACCGGCATCTGCACATCCATCAGGATGACATCCGGTGTCAGCTCGCGCGCCCGTTCGAGCGCGGCAGCACCGTTGTCCGCCACCCCGACGACGCACAGGTCGTCCTCGACCGAGAGGATCATCGCGAAGCCGGAGCGGACGAGCTGCTGGTCGTCGACGATGAGCACCCGCAGCGGCGCGGTGGAGTCGGCGTGCCCGCGCTTCGTGGGGTCGGCGGGCTCAGGGGCCTCAGCCATCGTCACTGCGCACCGGGATCCGCATCCGGACCCGATAGCCGCCGGTGGCGCGAGGGCCGATGTCGACCGCCCCGTTCAGGGATGCAGCCCGCTCCCGGATGCCGAGCTGCCCGAGCCCGGATCCGGAGGTGCCGCAGCGGGGCCGCCCATCGTCGATGACCTCGACCTCGGCATACGGAGCGGGGGCGTCGGTGACGACGCGCACGACGAGCCGTGCCGAGCGGGCGGTGGAGTGCCGACTCACATTAGCCAACGCCTCCTGGGCCACCCGATAGAGGGACAACGACTGCGGCTCGGTCAATGTCGCCGCCGCACCCGGTGGTGACTCCACGAGGTCATAGGCCACGGTGAGCGCAGACTCGCCGCGCTCTGCCACCAGCGCAGGCAGGTCCCCGACCCCCGGCTCGGGGGAACGCGACCCGACGCCGATCGACCCGGGAGCCACCGGCTGCGTTCCTTCGAGATCTCGCAGAGTGCCCAGCAGGGCATGCATCTGGCTCACTGCCTCCCGGCTCGAGCTCTCGATGTGTCCCAGCGCGACCGAGGCGGCCTCGGGATCCCTGGTCAGGACCCGGCGTGCCGCGCCGGCCTGGATCCCGATGACCGACACGTGATGGCCGACCACGTCGTGCAGCTCACGGGCGATCCGGAGCCGCTCGTCCAGGACTGCCCGTGCCTTGAGCGAGTCCGCCTGCTCAGCGATCGTCGCCGCCTGTTCGGCGAGCCGAGCCTTTTGCCGAGCCCCCCGCCAGGACACCTGCCCACCGACGACCGCCCCGGCGAAGTAGATGACGTTGACGGCGACGCTGAGCAACACCGCCGCTGTCACCGGTCCGAAGAGGCCCTGCACCGTCAGAGACCGGGTCTCGCGCAGGATGTCCTGGGCGCCGGAGCCGAGCACCAACTGCCAGGTGACCCAGAGGAACATGAGCAGGACGATGGCCGAGACGACTGCGAGGGCAGCCCGGCGGCTGCGTGCCCAGGACACCATCGACAGCAGCGCGACGAAGTAGACGATCTGCAGCGAGACCTGGCTCATGACCGTCGGCATGGTGACCCCGACGACGAACATATGCCCCGCCGCGAGCACCCCGACGCTGAGCGGGTAGCGCCGACGGGCAACGAGCAGCATCGCCCCGGTGGTCACCGCGAGCCACTGCACCCAACGTGGTGCTGCGGTGTGCTCGAGCACCCCGAGGCTGCGGCTCAACTCGAGGAAGAACAGCCCGGCCGCATCCATCCCAGCGGCCAGGGCGATGTCGGCGGCGCCGATCTGCGGCGCCGGCCGCACCCAGTCGTCATCGAGAGCCCACCAGGCGCGCAGCCGGGCGAGCCCGCCCCGCGGCGACCCTGCGGCAGAGGTCATCTGCGCAGCGGGGTGAGGACGTCGAGGCCGACGCCCGGGCGCAGCGCGTGCGGGACGAGCACCGAACCGTCGGCCCGCTGGTGGTTCTCCAGGAGCGCGACGAGCCAGCGAGTCGTCGCCAAGGTGCCGTTGAGGGTGGCCGCGACCTCGTTGCCGCTCTCCCCCTTGAACCGGGTGTTCAGCCGCCGAGCCTGGAAGGTGGTGCAGTTGCTCGTCGAGGTGAGCTCGCGGTATCGCCCTTGGCTGGGAATCCAGGCCTCACAGTCGAACTTGCGAGCTGCGGGGCCACCGAGGTCACCGGCCGCGGTGTCGATGATCCGATAGGGCACCTCGATCGTGGCGAGCATCTCCTTTTCCAGGTCGAGCAGCCGTCGGTGCTCGGCTCGGGCGTCCCGCGGGTCGCAATAGACGAACATCTCGATCTTGTTGAACTGGTGCACCCTGATGATGCCCCGGGTGTCCTTGCCGTAGGAGCCGGCCTCGCGCCGATAGCACGTGGACTGCCCGGCGTAGCGGATTGGACCGCCGGAGACGTCGATGACCTCGTCGGCGTGGTAGCCGGCCAGGGCCACCTCCGAGGTCCCGGTGAGGAAAAGGTCGTCGGCGGGGAGGTGATAGACCTCCTCGAGGTGGTGGTCGATGAACCCAGCGCCGGCCATGGTCGTCCGATTGACCAGGGTCGGGGTAATCAGCGGGACGAACCCGCGCTCGATCGCCGTGCCCATCGCCAGGGACAGCAGCGCCATCTCGAGACGGGCCCCGACGCCCTTGAGGAAGTAGAAACGGGCCCCGGCGACCTTGGCCCCGCGGGGCATGTCGATGGCGTCGAGTCCCTCGGCGAGGTCGAGGTGGTCCTTGGGTTGGAACCCTTCAGCGGCAAAGTCGCGAGGGGTGCCGATCGTCTCCAGGACGGTGTAGTCCTCTTCGCCGCCCGCCGGCACGCCGTCCTCGACGACGTTGCCGATGCCGGTCATCAGGGCCTGCAGGGCAGTGTCTGCCTGGTCGGCGGCAGCCTGGAGCGCCTTGACCCGCGCGGCGATGTCCTTGGTGCGGGCGAGCAGGGTCTGCCTCTGAGCACCTTGGGCCCGGGCGATGTCCTTACCGACTACCTTCTGCTCGGCCCGGGCCTGCTCGAATGCCGTCAGCGCCGCCCGCCGTCGTGCGTCCGCATCGAGGATGTCGTCGACCACCGACTCCGCCTCGCCCCGGGCACGCTGGCTGGCTCGAACGGCGTCGGGATCCTCCCGCAGGAGCCGGATGTCGATCACTGGGGGAGTCTATCGACGCCCACGTCGTGCAGGTGGTGCGCCATCTCGTGCAGGCCATACCGGGCCAGGGTGAGCACCGTGAAGACCTTGCCGTCGCCGCGGATCCCCGACCGCTGCCACTGCCCGCCGCTCAGGCCCGCGAGCCGCCCCGCCCAGTCGGCAGCCGCGACGCTCAGATCCTCGGCGACCGCAGCGGGTTCCTGACCGGCGTAGTCGTCCTGCACGGCAGCACCCTCGGCGTCCCAGTTGGTGAAGGTCGGGCCGGCCTGGCCGAGCATGAGGTCGGTGCGGGTGGCGAAGACCCGGCACACGTCCCGCACGTGCGCGGCATACTCCAGCGGCGACCACGTGTCCGGGTCGGGGCGGCTCCGGGCTCGGGGCCCGGCCATGACATCCGGCCACAGGCTGGCGTATGCCGTGAGCAGGCGGGGAATGTCCTGCTCACCGACTCCGGCAGCATCGACGCCGCACTGCGGGCAGACCCGCTCGATCGTCCAGGTCCAGTCCTTGGTGTCCATGAGACGGACGGTAGCCCTCAGGAGGTGACGAAGGCGTGCTGAGAACTGCGGTAGCGTCGCACCGTGGCAGCGGACTGGAGGGTGTGGGTCGTCGCCGTCCTCGTCCTCGCCGTCGCGGTCATCGTCCTGCTCTTCGTCATCGGCCTGCTCAAAGAACGTCGGGGAGCCCCGGGCCGACACTCCCCCAAGCGGCCGAGTCGAGACTCCTTCCGGCAAGACAGCGACGCGCCGCAGGCCCCGCGGAAGCGGGCAGCGGTCGTGGTCAACCCGACGAAGACCGCCGACGTGGCGCACCTGACCGCACAGTTGACGGCCGTCATGGCCGCGCACGGCTGGGACACCCCGCTCGTCCTGACCACGACACCCGCAGACCCCGGGCCCGGTCAGGCCCGACAGGCGATCGACGCCGGGGTGGACCTGGTCTGCGTCCTCGGTGGCGACGGCACCGTGCGGCAGGTGGCCGAGGTCCTCGCCGGCGGCAGTGTGCCCCTCGGCCTACTCCCCGGAGGGACCGGGAACCTGTTGGCGCGCAACCTTCAGGTCCCCAAGGACTCCCTCGATGCTGCCGTGGAGATCGCCCTGACCGGGCGCAACCTCCACATCGATGTCGGCTGGGTGGTCCTCGACCCGGACACCGCTGCAAGCGACGCAGCCCCCGACGACGGCGTCGCACCCGAGCCGGACACCGCTCCCGACCCGCCGCAACGGCACGCCTTCCTGGTCATGGCCGGGCTCGGATTCGACGCCGCGACCATGGACGACACCCCGGACGAACTCAAGGCCAGGGTGGGCTGGCCGGCCTACATCTCCGGCGGGTTGCGCAACCTACTCGGGCGACGCTTCCACACGATCCTGACCGTTGATGACGGTCCGCCACAGCACTTCCGCACCCGCACCGTCGTCGCCGGCAACTGCGGGCGCCTCACCGGAGGCATCACCTTGATGCCAGATGCGGCAGTCGACGACGGGCTCCTCGACCTCGTGGTCATCTCTCCGAAGGGACTCGCCGGCTGGGCCGCCGTCGCCGCCCACGTCCTCGCCCAGCGAGCCTCGAAACACGCCCGCCTGGACCGCTTCCGAGCGAGCACGGCACACGTCACCGTCGACGAGCCGCAAGCGGTGCAGGCCGACGGCGACGTCCTCGGCGAAGCTGGGAGCATCCTGCTCGAGATCGTCCCCAGGTCGCTGATCGTCCGGGTCTCCTCGATCCCCTGACCGATCCCGAGCCGCTCGGCCCGAATCGGCCGGGGGGCTCCTACCCTGTCCTTATGGGACTGCGAGTGGCCGTGGCGCTGGGTGCCGGCGGCGCGCGAGGCTACGCCCACATCGGCGTCCTCGACGTCATCGCCGAACGGGGACACGAGGTCGTGACCATCGCAGGGACCTCCATGGGTGCCCTCGTCGGTGGGATGGCTGCTGCCGGCAAGCTGCCGGCATACACCGACTGGGCCCGGAGCCTGACCCAGACCCAGGTGCTCCGCCTGCTCGACCCGACGATCTCCGGGGCGGGCGCGATCCGAGGCGAGCGAGTGATCAGCAAGGTCCGCGAAATCCTCGACGGCGCCCGCATCGAGGAGTGCGCCATCCCGTTCACCGCGGTCGCCACCGACCTCAACAACCGGCGTGAGGTGTGGTTCCAGCACGGACCGGTGGTCACCGCGATCCGGGCCTCAATCGCCATCCCGAGTGTCATCACCCCGGTCGTCGTCGGTGGTCGACTCCTCGTCGACGGCGGTCTGATGAACCCGGTCCCGATCACCCCGACTGCGGCGACCCTGTCCGACCTCGTCGTCGCCGTGTCGCTGCAAGGCCGGGAGCGCCACGGGCCGGTTGCTGACACCCCGCACGAGCCCGCCACCCCGGTGCGGACTCCACACGAGGCGACGACCGGCACCTGGCGCTCGCTGGCCTCCCGTCTGTCCACCCTGCGCGATGAGTTGCTGCCTGACGAGGAGGAGCCGGAACGCCTCCAAGACGATCCGTGGCGCTATCACCAGGCTCCCAAGGACGTGACCACCGCGGACGTCTTCAACCGCTCGTTCGACACGATGGCGGCGCTGATCACCCGCTACCGGTTGGCGAGCAGCCCACCTGACGTCCTCGTCCACATCCCGGTGGACAGCTGCCGGACGATGGAGTTCCACCGGGCCGCCGAGATGATCGCGCTCGGCCGAGATCTGGCCCGCAAGGCGTTCGATGCCGCCGGCTACTGACCGCCGCCGGCTACTGACCGCTGACAGCGCCGATCCTGGTCCGCAGCCGACGAGACCGGTCAGCGACCCGTCCAGCGAGGAGCCCGTCCCTCGGCGAAGGCAGCCGACCCCTCCCGGGCATCCGCGGAGTCAACCAGAGCGTCGTATGCCGGGAAGACCCCCGAGCGCATCGTCGCGAAGTCCGCGGTGGCGTCATCGTGCAGCCCGCGCATGGCCTGTTTGACCGCAGCCACCGACAGGGGCGCCATCGACGCGATTCGCTCCGCGAGCTCGAGGCTGGCCGCCATGAGCTGGTCGGGCGGGACGACTCGATTGACCAGACCCCATCGGGCCGCCTCCTGGGCATCGATGAGTCGACCGGTCAACAACATCTCCATGGCGACGGCATACGGGACCCGGCGGGGCAGCCGGATGAGCCCACCGGAGTCGGCGATGAGCCCGAGCGAGGCCTCGGTCAGGCCCATCCGGGCACCGTCGGCGGCGACGATGAGGTCGGCAGCCAAGGCCAGCTCGAAGCCGCCACCGACAGCCATCCCGTTGACCGCCGCGATGACGGGCTTGTCGAGTTCGAGTTCGGTGAGGCCCGCGAACCCGCCCGGGCCGTGGTCCGCGTCCGGCGCCTCTCCGGCAGCAGCTGCTTTGAGGTCCCAGCCGGCACTGAAGAAGCGCTGACCAGCACCGGTGACGATGCCGACCCGCAGGGCGGGGTCGTCCCGCAGTCGGGTGAAGGCGGCATACATCTCCCGGCTCGTCGCCACGTCGATGGCGTTGGCCTTGGGCCGGTCGAGAGTGACGACGAGGACCTCACCATGCACGTACGTCTGCACCTCAGACATGGACGGCTCCTCCTGGCTCGGCGATATCCGCCAACTCGACGACATCGCCGGACTCCACGATGAGTTCCGGCTCCCGGGCAGCGCTCACGGGGGCGGCGACGAGGACGACATCGACGGCGACGACCCCATGTCCATCCGGGAGGACCAGAATCGGATTGACCTCGACCTCGGCCAGGTCCGGGGAGCGCTCCAGTCCGGAGGCGAGCGCCAGCACGGCGCCGACGAGCGCGTCGACGTCCCCGGCGGGCCGGCCGCGGTAGCCACGCAGCACCGGTGCCAGGCGCAGCTGGGACAAGGCGTCCCGCACGTCCGCACCGTGCAGTGATCCGACGAGGGTGACCACGTCGGACTCCAGCTCGGTGGTCACTCCACCGGCACCGACGGTGACCACCGTGCCGTGCCCCTCGTCCTTGCGGACCCCGACGAGGATCTCGGCTACCCCGACCGGCGCCATCTCCTCGACGAGGACCTGCGGATGCAGGTGGGCCATGGCCCGCGCGGCGGAGGCCACCGCCTCCGGGGTGTACAGGTCGAGGGCCACGCCACCGACGTCGGACTTGTGCAGCAGGGCAGCTGCCGTCTTGACGACGACGGGCAGCCGCATGCTCCCCGCGAGCTGCGCTGCATCCTCGATCGCGGCGACACCCCGCCGCGGGCTGGGGATCCCGGCAGCCGCCAGCCAGGCATAGCCGTCCGCGGTGGGCAAGCCGGCACCGGAGTGCTGAGTCGGTCGGTGGGCGGCCTTGGTTCCCCGGTCGAGGACGGCCCGTCGGCCCTGGGTGGCAGCGACGACGGTGCACACCGCCGCCAGTCCCTCCCTGATGCCTCGTAGCGGCGCCACCCCCTGCTCCAACAGCCGCGCCGCCGTGACCGGCGACAGACTCTCCCCGATCGAGGCGAGCACCGCCGAGGGGCCGGTGTGCGCCTGCGCGGCCGAGCACCAGGCCGAAAGGGTGGCCTCCCAGGCCGCGGGGTCGCAGCGGTCGGCCCGCGGCTCGTCGAGGACGAGGATCCGCAGCGCGGCATCGACCTGAGCGACGCCGTCGAACAAGCGTCGTAGCGTGTCCTCCTGCCCCCAGGCGTACGTGTGGTAGTCGAGCGGGTTGTCCACGGTGACCCGGTCGCCGAGGACCTCGCCGATCCGGTCTCGATCTGCGACGCTGAGCTCGGGCATGGCGATCCCGGTGGCCTCCGCCACGTCGGCGACCAGGGCGGCTTCTCCGCCGCTGCAGCTCGCCGACACGATGCTCGCCTCGGGCAGCTCCGGCACGACGTGCGCCAGGACCAGCGCCTCGAGGAGCTGGGACACGTCGTCCACCTCGGCGAACCCGCACCTGCGCAGCACGGCCGCCGCCACCGCGCTGTCCCCGGCGAGCGAGCCGGTGTGAGTGGCATTGGCGCGCGCGCCCTGCCGGCTGCGCCCGGTCCGGAGCACGATGACCGGCTTGCCCGCTGCTGCCGCACGCTGCGCCACCGGTAGCAGTTCGGGCAGGGGCGGGACCTGCTCCATGTGCACCCCGACCGCACTCACGCGCGGGGAGTCGACCATGGCGCCGATCACCTCGGCCAGGGTCGTGACCGCCTGGTTGCCCATCGAGAACACCGCAGCCACGGGCAGGCCCCGTTGCTGCATGGTCAGGTTGAGCGCGATGTTGCCGCTCTGAGTCACAAACGCCACACCGGACCCCTCGACGCGTCCTCCACCCTGCTGGTCCGGCCACAGCGCAGCCCCGGTGACGTAGTCGATGACTCCCATGCAGTTGGGGCCGATGACCGGCATCACGCCTGCCGCGACCCGCAGCCGCTGCTGACGGGCCCGGCCTAGCTCGCCGGTCTCCCCAAACCCCGAGGCGTGACAGACCGCACCGCCGCACCCCCGTGCCGACAGCTGCTCGACGACGTCGATGGTCGCCTCAGCCGCGACGCCGATGAACGCGGCGTCCGGCACCCCGGGCAGATCGGCGACACTGCGATATGCCTTCAGCCCGCCGACCTGCTCCCGGGTGGGGTGGACCGGCCACAGCTCACCGGCATACCCCAGGAGAGCGCACTGCCTGATGACCCCCTCAGCCGCGGCCCCGCCGACCACCGCGATACTCCGGGGATCGAGCAGTCGGCCCAGAGAGGATGTCATGCCCCGAGCGGGCGCAGC
Source organism: Phycicoccus sp. (assembly GCA_039812375.1). GTDB lineage: Bacteria > Actinomycetota > Actinomycetes > Actinomycetales > Dermatophilaceae > JAGOME01. The sequence goes on from JBDIAO010000003.1 coordinate 26,052, forward strand.
ATCGCCCTGGAGATGATGTGCCGCTGGATCTCGCTCGTGCCGTCCCAGATCCGGTCCACTCGGGCGTCACGCCACATCCGCTCCAGCGGCAGCTGCCCCATCAGGCCCATTCCGCCGAGGATCTGCACCGCCTTGTCGGTGACCCGGCCCAGGGTCTCGGAGGCGAAGAGCTTGGCCATGGCGATCTCAGAGTCGGTGACCGTTCCGTCGTCGATGTGCGCGGCGGCGCGCAGGGTGAGCAGTTCGGCGGCGTCGAGTTCGACGGCCATGTCGGCGAGCTGGAAGGACACTCCTTGGAATGCCCCGATCGGCTTCCCGAACTGCTTGCGGGTCGCCGCCCACTCGGTGGCGATCCGCAGCGCCCGCCGGCCTTTCCCTACGCTGGTCGCGGCGACCGCGAGCCGGGTGGCTCCCAGCCAGGTGCCCATGAGCTCGAACCCGCGGCCCTCCTCACCCAGGAGCTGCCATCCGGGGATCCGGCACGCCTCGAAGGTCAGGTCGCTTTGGTGGTAGCCGCGGTTGGACACGCAGTCGGTGTGGGTCAGTACGGACAGGCCGGGGGTGTCCAGGTCGACCAGGAATGCCGAGATCCGGGCCTTGGGCCCCTTAGTGGTCTCTTCGGTCCCGGTCGCCGCGAAGAGGATGACGAAGTCGGAGACGTCGGCGTGGCTGATGAAATGCTTGGTTCCGGTGATCACCCAGTCGTCGCCGTCGCGCACGGCTCGGGTGCGCATGGAACGCACGTCGGAGCCGGCCTCCGGCTCGGTCATCGCCAGGCAGTCAACCTTCTCCCCACGGATCGTCGGCAGGAGGTACTCCTCGCGCTGGCGTCCGACACAGCCCTGGAGGATATTGCTGGGTCGGGTCACCAGCGACTGGAGGGCGAAGCTTGTGGCGCCGAGCTCACGCTCGACGAGGGTCATCGAGACGGCATCGAGACCGCCGCCGCCGAGCTCCTCGGGCATGTTCGCGGCATACAGTCCAGCCCGGATCGCCTTGCCCCGGATGCTGCTCGCGAGCTCGGTGGGCACGTCGCCGAGACGCTCGACCTCCTCCTCGTGCGGGATGAGTTCGGCCTCGACGAAACGTCGCACGGTCGCGACGATGGCACGCTGCTCTTCACTGAGTGAGAAGTCCACGACCGTGATCCTTTCACGCGGTGCTGACCGCGCGGATGGCCCGTCCGGCGGCGACCGGGGTGGGCAGCCCGGCGTGGGCTGAGACGATGGCCCGCAGCCGTTCCTGCAGGTCCGCGGGCATGGGCACGACCCCGCCACCGTTGAGGTCGACGTGCAGCAGCATCTGCTCACCGGTGGCGAGTAGGGCCCCGGTGTCCGCATTCGTCATGACATGCATGATATGAACGCGCTTGGCGTCGGCGCCGAGCACGTGCAGGGTGAGGGTGACCCGGTCACCCAGGCCGGCCTCACCGGTGTGCACGATGTGGGTCTCGACACTGAACAGGGAGTGGCCAGCCTCGCGGTAGGCCTCGTTGACCCCGAGGTACCGGAAGAAGGCGTCGGCGTTGTCCCCGAAGGCGAGCAGGAAGCACGACTCGCTCATGTGGTCGTTGTAGTCGACCCAGGCGGTCGGCACGATCGCCTGGTGCAACTGCAGCGGGGCCTCGATGACATCGGGGTCCCAGGGCCGTCCCGGCATCCCCTCGTATGGGGTGTGCACCCGTCCGTCCCCCGGTTCGGCTTCGGAGGAACCGGGCAACCATGCGGCGCACCCGAGGATGGCGCCGGCCTCGACCGCTGCTGCCGCATCCTCCGTGAGCACTAGGGACGTGGCGGAGTCCGTCGGGTCAGCGACGACCACGAGTGCGCCCAAGCTGGCGACGTCGACGAGCACCTGGTCCCAGTGCCGGTACTGCACGTCGTGTTCCTCACCGGCGTGCACGACGAGGCGGGCCGTCGCTGGCAGCGTCTCCTGCCACCGATGAGCGTGCACGAGCGGGACGACGGGGTCGTCGGCGCCCCAGAGCAGGAAGACCGGTGCCGTGAGGGCGGTCAGGTCAGGACAGTGCCACTGACTGAGGACGTCGAACTCCCGCTGCAACCCCAGTGCCGGGATCATCGAGCCTTGGGTGAACCGAGCCCGGGTCGCCTCGTCGACGACGGCCTGCGCGAAGCCGGGTATGCGGTGCACCGGACTGTGTGGACCGTAGGTCCACCAGCTCACCGGATCGTTCTCGGCCAGAGCGAGCCACTGGGCAGGAACGTCGAGACCGAGGTCGGTCACGGCGCAGGCCAGGTGCAGCGAGCGCACCGACTCTGGGCGTGTCGCAACGATCTGCGCGGCATACGGCCCGCCGCCGGAGATCCCACCTACCGAGGGCGTGCTGATCCCCAAGGTGTCGAGCAGCTCCCACACGTCTCCCGCGAAAGACTCGATCGTTGCGCTGTCGTCGAAGACGGTGCCGCCGAGCCCGTTGCGCTCCACCCCGAGCAGGCGAACCCCCAGCCGGCGGCGCACCGTGGCGGTGAACTCGAGGAGCTCCAGAGCCCGCACACTGGTCCCGCCACCGGTGAAGATGACCAGGGGTATGCCGTCCGCCGGCCCGGTGTCGACATAGCGCAGGGTGCGACCACCGGAGGTGGTGTACTCGAACTCAGTCAGGGCGAGCCGGTCGAAGCGAGCCGGGACGTCGAGCGGCCCCGCCCGCAGCAGACGAGCGGTCATGCAGCCCCGTCCGTGCCGTCCGACTCGACCAGGCCCTCGGTCGCCTCGGGAACGGCGGCGTCGAAGCTCGGGGTCGAGGCGATCAGGGAGCGGGTGTAGGCGTGCTGCGGGTTGGCGAAGATGTCCTCCACCCCACCCATCTCGACAATTCGTCCCTTCTCCAGGATCGCCACCCGCTGGGCAATGTTGCGCACCAGCGCGATGTTGTGCGTGATGAACACCAGGGTCAGACCCAGCTCACTCTGCAGCCGGCGCAGCAGGCTGACCAACGAGGACTGCACCGAGACGTCGAGCGCGGAGGTGATTTCGTCACAGATGAGCACCTCAGGATCCGTGGCCAGTGCCCGCGCGATCGCGACCCGCTGCCGCTCCCCACCGGAGAGCTGGTGCGGGTAGCGCCGTGCATAGTCGGGGCGCAACGAGGCCAATTCGAGGGCGTTCGCGACGACCTCGTCGGGATTGCTCGGCTTGCGACCTACGGCGGCGAGGGGCCCCAGGACGAGGTCGCTGACCAGGCGACGGGGGTTGAGCGACTCGTAGGGGTTCTGGAAGATGTATTGCAGCTTCCGACGCTGCTCCTTGGTCCGTTTGAAACTGCTCGCCGCGATGACCTCACCGTCGAGTTGGATCTGGCCCTGGTAGTCCGGCATCAGTCCGGCGATGCATCGGGCCAGGGTCGTCTTGCCCGAGCCGGACTCGCCGAGCAGGGCCAGGCACTCGGCCTTGCTCGCATGCAGGGTCATGTCCTCGAGGATGATCTTCTTGCCGTAGCCGGCCTTGACGTTGCTGATCTGCAGGACCACGGGCGCATCCTCGCGGACCTGGCTCGCCGGACTGGCCACCACTGGGACCGGGACCGGCTCGCCGGCGTGCCAGCACTCGGCCATGTGGTCGTTCTCGGTGACCACCCGGGGTGGCTGCTCCGTGCGGCAGCGGTCGTCGGCCAGTGGGCAGCGCGGCGAGAAGGAGCACCCTTGCGGCCGGGCCAGTGGCGACGGGGCATGCCCTGGGATGCCGACCATGGGTCGCTTGCCATCGAGGTCGGGGACGGCCAGCAGCAGCCGGGTGGTGTAGGGGTGCTGCGGGTTCCCAGTGACCTGCGACGTGGGCCCGACCTCGACGACCCGTCCGGAATAGAGCACCGCGACGGAGTCCGCGAGTTCGGCGACGACGGCCAGGTCATGGGTGATGTAGACGGCCGCGCAGTGGTACGTGCGACACATGTCCTTGACGGTCTCCAGAACATGCTTCTGGGTGCTCACGTCCAGGCCGGTCGTCGGCTCGTCGAGGACGAGGACGCCCGGGCGTGAGGTGAAGGCCATCGCGATCGCCACTCGCTGTTGCTGTCCGCCGGAGAGCTGGTGCGGATACCGGGCGAGGAACTCGTCGGTGTCGGGCAGGGCCACTTCGCGCAGCACTTCCCGCACCCGCTCGAGCACGCTCGCATCGTCACCGCTGAGGCACTCGGCGAGCTGGGTGCGGATCCGCAGAGCGGGGTTGAGCGCAGAGGCCGGGGACTGCGGAATGTAGGCGATGTCTCGCCCGCGCAGGTCGCGGACCTCCCGGTTACTCAGCCGCGCCAGGTCGTGTCCACGGACGACGATATCCCCGGCGGCGAGCTCGGTGCCGGGCTTGCAGTAGCGCAGCAGCGCCAGCCCGAGCGTCGTCTTGCCCGACCCGGATTCGCCGACAAGGCCGAGGATCTCCCCTGGCTTGAGGGTGACCTCGATGTCGTCGACGATGAAGGCCATCGAGGGGACCCCGATGATCCGCATTCCCTCGACGGTGAGCGAGTTATCGATCGGGGGGGTGGTGTCCACGGTCGTCATGACTACTCCTCCACTCCGACGCCGGCCCCTGCTGAGGCTCGCGCCAGACCCTCGGTGACGAGGTTGGTGCCGACGGTGAGGATCGCGATCGCCACGACGGGCAGGACGACCGGCCAGGGTTGGACGGTCAGCGCGATCCGGTTCTCGTTGATCATCAGGCCCCAGTCCGCGGTCGGCGGCTGCATGCCCATGCCGAGGAAGCTCAGACCGGCGATGAGACCGATGGAGTAGGTCAGCCGCAGACCGAGCTCGACGGCGAGGGTCCCGGTGACGTTGGGGACGACCTCGGTGAGTAGGATCCGCCACCTCGGGACCCCGACTGCCTCGGCGGAGCGGACGAAGTCGCGCTCGACGACCGGGACTGCTGCACCCCGGATCACCCGGGCGACCCGGGGCAGGTGCCCGAAGGCGACCATGACGACGAGCAGCCACGCCTTGGGTCCCACGATGGACAGGAAGAGCAGGGCCAGGACGATCTGCGGGAAGGCGAGCAGGGTGTCACCGGCCCGCATGAGGACCTCGTCGACAAAGCCGTGGCGGTATGCCGCGATGACCCCGACCGCAGCGCCCACACCGACCCCGATGAGGGTGGCCAGCAGCGAGAGGAACAGGAGCAGGAAGCCTCCGTGCAGGAACCGGGACCACACGTCGCGGCCGATGGCGTCGGTGCCGAAGAGCATGCCCGGTCCCCGTGGGGAGAACGGGGCCCCGACAAACTCGGTCGGCGTGTGCGGGGAAACGAAGGGGCCGATGACGGCGATGGCGACGATGAGGGCGGTGAGGATGACGCCGATCACCGTGCTCTTGGTCCGCAGGGCCCGGCTGAACAGAGTGGAGCCCTTGGTCGCCGGCTTGCCGGAGGCGACCGCCCCCTTGGTCGGTGCCGTCATTGGTTCGCCGTCCTCACTCGCGGGTTGGCCATCAAGGTAATCACGTCGGCGAGCAGGTTGACGACGACGTAGAAGGCCGCGATGAGCAGGACCAGCGCCTGGATCAGCGGCATGTCCCGGTTGGTCACCGCGTCGGTCAGCGCGAACCCGACCCCGGGGTAGCGGAAGAGGTACTCGACGAGGACCACGCCACCGACGAGCCAGGCGAGCTGGAGGGCGATCACCTGGGCGACCGGGCCGATAGCGTTGGGAATCGCGTGCCGGATGATGACCAGCCGTTCGGCGATTCCCTTGAGCCGCGCCTGGCGGATGTACTCGCTCTCGAGGACCTCGAGGACCGTGGCCCGCATGATCCGGGTGATGTAGGGCGAGACGGCCAGGACCAGGGTCAGCACCGGTAAGACGAGCTGCTGCGGCTGCAGGAGAACCGACCCGCCGTTGTCGACATAGACCGCGGGAAAGATGTGGAACACCCCGGTGGACAGCAGCAGGACGAGCAGGATGCCGACGACGAACTCGGGCAGTGCCGCGAAGATGAGCGTGACCACCGAGGTGACCCGGTCGGACATCTGGTCCTTGGCCATCGCCGTGAGTGTGCCCAGGGCGATCGACAACGGGATGGCGATGATCGCCGTGAGGATCATCAGGATCCCGGTGTTGGCGGCCGCCGACCCGAGGATCTCGCTCACCGGCCGTTGCGCGGCCAGCGAGTTCCCCAGGTCGAACCGGAACAGGTTGCCCAGCCAGTGCACATACTGAATGTGCAGCGGCTGGTCGAGTCCCAGCTGCTCCCGCAGGGCGGCCAGCCGCTCTGGGGTGGCCTCCTTGCCGAGGATGGCCCTGGCCGCGTCCCCGGGCAGCGCCTGGGTCGCCAGGAACACGATGATCGAGACGACGGCCAGTGTGATGATGCCGAACGCACCGCGCCGGATGAGCATCCTACCCATGGCGGGTCTCCTTCCCCTGGCGTGAACCAGTGACCGTCATGACTGGGTCACTTGGTGACCCAGACTTGGGCGAAGTTGTAGGACGTCAGCGGGATGCCGCTCTTGTCCGGGACCAGCCCGTGCACCTTGGTGCTGTAGGCGTCGATGTTGTTCGGGAAGCCCCAGATGATGTAGCCGCCGCTGTCGTACTCGATCTTCTGGGCTTGCTGGATCAGGTCGCAGCGCTTGGTCTCGTCGATCGTCGCGGTCGCCTCGTTGACCAGCTTGGTCCACTCGGGGTCGTTCCAGTGGGTCTCGTTGTAAGGCGAGGTCGTGAAGCCGGAGTTGGCGGCCTGGGGCAGGAAGTCCCGGGTGAACCAGAAGTCCTGGGAGAAGGTCCACTTGAGGTAGTCGTCGCCGTAGAACACGCCTGGGTCGACCTTGTTGAGCTTGATGGTGACCCCGGCCTGCTTGGCCTGCTGCTCCAGGACGGTCGCCGCCTCGACCAGGCCCGCGGCTGCTGGGGAGGTGACGAGCTCGACGCTGAGGTTGGGCTGGCCGGCTTCGGCGAGCAGCTTCTTGGCTTGAGCGATGTCCTGCTCACGCTGCGGCAGGCTCTTGTTGAAGCACGGGTCGAAGGGGGCATAGAGGTCGTTGCCGACCTGTCCGTGGCCGCCGAGCACCTGCTCGATCATCTGCTTGCGGTTGACGATGAGCCGCATCGCCTGGCGCACCTTGACGTTGTCGAAGGGTGCCTGATCCACCCGCATGGTGAACGGGATCCACGACCCGGTCTCGGACTCGAGCACCTTGAGCGCTGGGTTGGCCTCGACCACCTTGATCTGGCCCAGCGGCAGCTGGTCGATGGCGTCGACCTGTCCGCCGAGGAGGGCGTTGACCCGGGCGGTGTCGTCCGGGAAGTCGATCAGGGTCAGTTTGGCCAGGTGCGGCTGCCCCTTCTCGAAGAAGTTCGGGTTCTTCACCATGACACTCTGCTGGCCGGGAGTGAAGGACTCGAGCATGAATGCGCCGGCACCGACCGGCTTGGCCGGGTCGTAGTCCTTGGGGACGATCCCGGTGGCGTACTGGGCTACCGAGTCGGGGAAGATCGCGAACGGGCTCTTGAAGTGGAAGATCGCGGTCGTCGCGTCCGGGGTCTCGATGTTGTCCCGGTCCATCGTGGACAGTGCCGTTGCCGCGGACTTCGGGTTGGCCGGGTCGGTGATCCGTTTGAAGGTGGCGGCGACATCCTCGGAGGTCAGTGGCTTGCCGTCACTGAACTTCAGGTCCGGCTTGAGCTTGACGGTCCAGGCGGTGCCGTCCTCGTTGGGCTCGATCGATTCGGCGAGCATCATCTCGCGCTTGTGATTGGTGTCATAAGTCGCCAGCGTCGCGTAGAGCGCGATGACTCGGGCCTCGTCCGGGTGGGTGACCGGGCTGTGCGCGTCGAGGCTGTCCTTGGCGGAGCCGCCGACGATGCCGGCAGTGAGGGCGCCGCCGTCGACGGGGGTTCCCGACTCGGCGCCGGAGGTTCCGCCTCCGCCGGAGGAGCCGCCGCCGCAGGCGGCGAGGGCGAGCGCGGCGACCGGGGCCAGGGCGAGCAGACGAATCGCCCGGGAGCGGGTGCGGTGGGACATGGGTTTCTCCTCCGTGGGACCGGCTGGGCCGGGTCAGTGGGCTCGGGACGGGTGGTGGGGGTCGGACGGGCTGGTTCGGGATGTGGCGAGGCGGGCGTCGTGCTCACGCACCGTCACGCCGGCGCCATACGGGACTGAGCGCAGGCCGTCGAGGACGGCGACCAGGCAGGCGTCCCGGATCCGCTCGAGTTCACCGACACCCACCCCGCCCGCTTGGCTGTCGGACTGCTCGGCGATCCGGTCCATCAGGGCCTCGTCGAGCTCGGGAACCTCGGTCAGATGGGTCCACGGCCACTGCAGCGTCGGGCCGAACTGACCCATGAAGTGCCGCATGCCGCCGTCACCGCCGGCGATCCGGTAGGTGAGCATGGTGCCCATCGACGCCCAGCGCAGTCCGGCGCCGTAGCGGATCGCGTCGTCGATCTCCTCGGTTGTGGCTACCCCGTCGGCCACCAGCCACAACGCTTCGCGCCACAGGGCCTCGAGCAGCCGGTCAGCGATGAAGCCCTCGACCTCGCGGCGGACGACCAGGGGTTTCATCCCGATCCCCGTGAAGGCCGCGTATGCCGCCTCGACGGCCGCCGGGTTGGTCGCCTCACCCCCGCATATCTCGACCAGGGGGAGCAGGTAGACCGGGTTGAACGGGTGCGCGACGAGGAAGCGGTCGGGATGGGCCATGTCCGCCTGGAGCAGGCTGGGCAGTAGACCCGAGGTGGAGGAGCAGATGAGGGTGTGCGGTTCGGCGGCAGCGTCGACCTGGGCCAGTACCGATTGCTTGAGTTCGAGGCGCTCGGGCACGCTCTCGTGGAAGATGTCCGCCCCGTCGGCGGCCTCCTCGATCGTGGCGACGACCTGCCAGCGCCCCGGTGTGGGCAGAGTGTCGCCGTGCAGCGACTGCAGGGCCGTGGTGGCGTTGGCGATGAGGCGGGAGAGGACCGCCTCGGCGCCCGGAGCCGGATCGAAGACGGCCACGTCGACTCCGGCGAGAACCCAGCGGGCCGCCCAGCCACCACCGATGACCCCGCCACCGGCCAGACCGGCCCGGCGGACCACGGCCGCGGGCTGGTGACCGTTCGTGGTCTCAGCCATGCCGGACCAGGCCCACCTGTTCACGGACCTCCTGCGGGCCCTGGACCCGGACGTTCATCGCCTCCAGGAGAGTGACCGCGCGCTGAACGAGGCCGCCGTTGGTCGCGAGCACACCGCGGGAGAGGTAGAGGTTGTCTTCCAGGCCGACCCGGACGTTGCCGCCGTGCAGGACCGCCATCGCGGCATAGGGCAGCTGGTGGCGCCCCACCGAGAAGGCCGACCAGGTGACCCCCGGCGGGAGGCCGTGGACCATGGCCTGGAAGGAGAGCGGGTCGTTGGGCACGCCATAGGGGATGCCCATGCACAGCTGCACCATGAGCGGCCCGGTCAACGTCCCGTCGGTGACGAGTTCGCGGGTGAGCACCAGGTCGCCGGTGTCGAAGCACTCGACCTCGGGGCAGACCCCCAGGGCAACCATCTGGCGCGCCATCTCCCGGACCATGCCCGGGGTGTTGACCATGATGTAATCCCCGCCGGCGGCGAAGTTCACCGTGCCCGCATCCAGCGTGCAGATCTCTGGGAGGAGTTCGCTGACATGCGCCATCCGCTCGGTGGCACCGGCCATGTCCGTGCCGGCCGCGTCGAAGGGCAGCGGCTGCTCGGCGCCCCCGAGGACGATCTCGCCGCCCATGCCGGTGGTGAGGTTGATGATGACATCGGTCGAGGAGGCCCGGATGCGCTCGACAGCCTCACGGTAATAGGCGACCTCGCGGCTCCCCTTGCCGGTGCTCGGCTCGCGGACGTGGATGTGGACCACGGCTGCACCGGCCTGAGCGGCCTCGATGGCCGAGTTGGCGATCTGCTCAGGAGTGATCGGCGCGTGATGTTCCTTGCCGCCGAGATCCCCGGCGCCGGTCAAGGCGCAGGTGATGAAGGCCTGGGTTGCGAACGCTGCCACTGGACGGTGCCCCTTCTGCGGTGGAGGGATATGTGGTGCTGTTCACACCATTGCACGAGGGCGCCGAGACTGTCAGCGCACGAAGCCGAAAACGCAATCACGATGCCGAAACGCAATGCTGGCGATGTCAGCTGCCACGGCGTAGTGCGCTGGTCCTTACGCATCGGGTCGGCATTGCGCATTGTGCAATGGCTGCTGCTATCGTGCGGTGAGCATAGAAACGACTCCGGACGGTCGTCAAGGGGTGAGCGGATACATGGCCGGATCGACGGGGGCTCCGCGGCGCAGGCTGGTCCAGTCCGTCGAGCGGGCCATCGCCCTCCTCGAAGCCGTCGCCGACGGCGATCCCGAAGGGGAGACGGTCACAGATCTCGCGGCAACCTGTGGGCTGCAACGGGCCACCGCGTGGCGTCTGCTGGCCACCTTGGAGGCCCATGGGCTGCTTCGCTCCCACGGCGAGGTCCATCGCTACCAGCTCGGGGTCTCGATGATCCGGCTCGCCTCCTCCGGGGGGCTGCTCGGGGTGCGCCGGCACGCCGAGGAGGTGCTCCGCCGGCTCAGCGACAGCACCGGGGAGACGGCGGACCTCGCACTGCCCCGCCCGGCCGGGCTGACCTACATCGCCGAGGCGGCACCGCAGCGGGTGCTCACCGCGAGCTGGCTCGGCCGGACCATCCCCTTGCACGCCACCTCCTCGGGCAAGGCCCTGCTCGCCTGGCTCGAGCCCGCCGAAGTCGACGGGCTCGTCGGGGACCGGCTCCCGGCATACACGGACACGACGATCACGACCGGCGCGGATCTGGCTGCCGAGCTCGCCCGGATCCGGACCGCGGGCTTCGCCGTATGCCGCGGGGAGCTCGAACCGACCCTCAACGGCGTGTCTGCACCGATCCTCGACGGACGCGACCGTCCGTTCGCGGTCGTGAGCATCTGGGGGCCTCGATCCAGAATCCCGGAGACCCGGTTCCCCGAGCTGGGCGTCCTGGTCCAGGCCGCCGCCGCCGAAATCGGCACCACGGAGAGCCAGGCCACCGCAAGCCAGACCACCGCAAGCCAGGCCACCGCAAGCCAAGCACCCCCCGGAGAGGATCCTCGATGACGGCAACCCACGAACCCTTCGCCCAGTTCGCCACGACGGTGCACGAGGACTGGGTGGACTACAACGGCCACATGAACGACTCCTTCTACGGCGTCGTGTGCGGCCAGGCCAACGAGGTCTTCCTGGAGCATCTCGGCCTGAGCGCGAGCTACCGAGAGCGCACCGGCGCCGCCGTCTACACCGTCGAAGCCCACCTGTACTTCCGCAAGGAGGCCCGCGCAGGTGAGCCGATCGCCGCCTCGTCGGTGGTCGAGAGCTTCGATGCCAAGCGCCTCTGGGTGGCCACGACCCTGCTCGACGAGGGCGGTACCGAGATCCTGCGCGCCCGATACCTCTACCTGCACGTCGGCAAGGACGGTGTGGTCCCCTTCCCGGCCGATCGGGTCGCCGCGCTCGAGGCCGCAACGCAGCAGTCCTGACCACGCCCTGGCCCGGAGCCGCTGAATAGTGCCCGGGTTGGCGGCATACTGCGGGCATGGTGCACACCACGGAAGTGCAGGTCCCCACGACCGGCGGCGCGATGCCGGCCACCGTGCTCTCCCCTGGCGCCGAGCCGGCCGCGGGCATCGTCGTGTGCCAGGAAATCTTCGGGGTGACCGGCTACATCCGCCGGTGGGCGCAGCGCCTCGCCGAGGCCGGGTATGCCGTCCTGACACCGGAGTTCTATTGGCGGCTGCCGCAGCCGGGGCCGGTCGAGGGTGCCGGAGCACTCGAGCAGGGGGTGGAGCTCATGCAGCAGTTCGACTGGGAGCTCGGCGTGGCGGACGGGGCTGCGGCCGTGCGGTGGCTGCGGGCCGAGCTCGGGACCGGCGGGCGGGTGGGGCTCGTCGGGTTCTGTTTCGGTGGAGGGCTGGCCTTCAACATCGCGGCGCTCGAGCCGGTGCAGACCTTGGTGTCGTTCTATGGCTCGGCGCTGCCCGGACTTGTGGCCCTGGCCCCCCGGGTGCGGTGCGCCCAGCAGCACCACTGGGGCCTGGCCGACGCCTATGTCGACGCGGACACCGTGGCCCGGATCGAGCGCGCGGTCGCCGGCCCGGACACCGAGTTCTGGACCTATCCCGGCGCCGACCACGCCTTCGACAACGAGGACTTCGTCAACGCCGACCCCGGCGCCTCGGCGTTGGCCCGGGAACGCACCGGGACCTTCCTGGCCCGAACCCTCCCGGCGACCTGACCAGGAGCAGCGTCATGCGGATCGCTCTCTTTGTCACCTGCCTCGTCGACGCGCTCACTCCCCACGTGGGCCAGGCCACGGTACGCCTGCTCGAGCGGCTCGGGCACGAGGTGCACTTCCCTGAGCGGCAGACCTGCTGCGGGCAGATGCACATCAACACCGGCTATCAGGACCAGGCCCTGGCGCTGGTGGCCCACCACGTCGAGGTGTTCGAGGAGGCCCTGGCTCAGGGGGCCGAGGCCATCGTCGCACCGAGCGCCTCGTGCACCGGGTCGGTGCGCCACCAGCACGAACTTCTCGCCCGCCGGGCCTGGGAGCACGCCTTGGCCGATCGGGCAGCAGTTGTCGCGAAGCACACCTACGAGCTCTCTGAGCTCCTCGTGGACGTCCTGCGAGTCACCGATGTCGGGGCCCACTTCCCCTACCGGGTCACCTATCACCCGACGTGCCACTCGCTGCGGATGATCGCGGTGGGCGACCGGCCGCTGCAACTGCTGCGGGCGGTGCGCGGGATCGACCTCGTCGAACTGCCGGCGGCGGAGCAGTGCTGCGGCTTCGGCGGCACCTTCGCGGTGAAGAACGCGGCCACCTCCACGGCGATGCTCGCAGACAAGGTGACCAGCGTCCGGGCCACCCAGGCGGCCGTGGTCACCGCCGGGGACTCTTCCTGTCTGATGCACATCGGCGGAGGCCTGGCCAACCTGCGCACCGGAGTGCGAGTACGCCACCTCGCCGAGATCCTCGCCGAGGACGGGTCGGGATCAGCGTGACCTCCCCGCTGCAGGGCTCGGTCCCGTTCCCGGTGGCGGCACCCGCCGCCCTCGCCAACCCGGTGTTGCGCCGCAACCTCGCCCATGCCACCTCGGTCATCCGCGGCAAGCGGGCCGCCGCGATCGCCGAGCTGCCCGACTGGGAGGAGCTGCGCACCACCGCGGCAGCTATCAAGGACGAGGTGCTCACCCGCCTGCCCGAGCTCCTCATCGAGCTCGAGGACAACGTCGTGGCCGCCGGTGGCACCGTGCACTGGGCCCACGACGCCGCCGAGGCCAACCGGATCGTCACCGACCTGGTCCGGGCCACCGGGGCCGACGAGGTGGTCAAGGTCAAGTCCATGGCCACTGCGGAAATCGGGCTCAACGACCATCTCGCCGCACACGGCATACGGGCCGTTGAGACCGACCTTGCCGAGCTCATCGTCCAGCTCGCCCACGACCAGCCGAGCCACCTCCTCGTACCGGCGATCCACCTCTCCCGCACCGAGATCCGTGAGGTCTTCCGGCAGAACATGGAGGGCGTCGACCCGGATCTGAGCAGCCAGCCTCAGGAGCTCACCATGGCGGCCCGGGCCCACCTGCGGGAACGCTTCCTGCGGGCCCGGGTCGGCATCAGCGGGGCGAACTTCGCCATCGCGCAAACCGGGACCTTGTGCGTGGTGGAGTCCGAGGGGAACGGACGGATGTGCCTGACCCTGCCCGACACGCTCATCACGGTCATGGGGATCGAGAAGCTGCTGCCACGCTGGGAGGACCTCGAGGTCTTCCTCCAGCTGCTCCCCCGCTCCTCGACCGGGGAGCGGATGAACCCCTATACGACCTTCTGGACCGGGACGAGGGCGCACACCGACGGCTCGGACGGTCCGAGCGAGTTCCACCTCGTCCTGCTCGACAACGGGCGCACCGACGTCCTGGCCGACAACACCGGGCGCGCTGCCCTGCGCTGCATCCGGTGCTCGGCCTGCCTCAACGTCTGCCCGGTCTATGAACGGGTCGGTGGACACACCTACGGGTCGGTCTATCCCGGCCCGATCGGGGCGATCCTCTCCCCGCAGCTGACCGGGATCACCGGCCGGTCAGTCAATGACGCCCTGCCCTACGCCTCCTCGCTGTGCGGCGCGTGCTTCGAGGTGTGCCCGGTCAAGATCGACATCCCCTCAGTCCTGGTCGAGCTGCGCGCCCAGCACGTCGAGGCTCGACAGGCATCGGGTCCAGGACTTCGGGTCCCCGATGCCGAAGCAGTGGCCATGGGGACCGCAGCCTGGGCGATGCGTGACCCGCACCGATTCGCCGCGGCCATCCGGGCCTTGCGCATGGGCCGCCCACTGGTGCGCGACGGTGCGCTGCGCGGTCCGTTCGGCGCGCTGCTCACCGGCTGGACCCGCTCCCGGGCGGTCCCGGAGCTTCCGGCACAGACCTTCCGAGAGTGGTGGGCCGGCAGGGAGGAGAGCCATGAGTGAGGCTCGCGACGAGGTCCTCGCCCGGATCCGCCGGGCCCTCGGGCCCTCCCCGACCGTCCCCGAGGTCCCCCGCGGGTATCGACGGCGAGGTGTTCGCTCGCCACGGCAGCGCCGGACCGTGTTCGCGCAGCGGCTGAGCGACTACCGGGCGACGGTCGCCCTCTGCGGCTGGTCCGAGCAGGAGATCGCCGCGGCGCTGTCTGCCGTGCTCGGCGACCACGGCATCCGCTCCGTCGTCGCACCGCCACTGGTGGCCAGCGCCTGGCTCGGACAGGCTGCCCGAGACGGGGTCAGCGTCACGGTTGACACTGGTCAGGTGAGCACTGCCGCCTTGGACCGGGTCGGGGCCGTGGTCACCGGGGCCGCTTTGGGGATCGCCGAGACCGGAGTCGTCGTCCTCGACGGTGGAGCCTGGTGCGGACGGCGCGCAATCACCTTGGTGCCCGATGTGCACGTGTGCGTCGTCCCCGGGGACCACGTGGTCGACACCGTCCCCGAGGCGGTCTCCCGGCTTGATCCGACCACGCCGCAGACGTGGATCGCCGGCCCCAGCGCAACCAGTGACATCGAGCTCGACCGGGTCGAGGGTGTGCACGGCCCCCGCACCCTCATCGTCATCCTGGCCGGCTGAGCAGGAGCGCGAGCCCAGCCCGGGACCTCCATGGGACCGCTCGGCGTCAGGCGGGTCAGCGGGAGAGCAGGTCGCCATAGTCCGGGTGGCCGCTGATCCACCACCGGACGAAGTCGCACACAGGGTCCACCGACCTGCCACCCTGGGCCCGCACATCGTCGAGGGCACGCCGCACGAGTGCCCCTGCGATGCCCCGGCCACCGTATGCCGGGTCCACCTCGGTGTGGGTCAGTGCGACTCGGTCCTGTGTGACGCGATAGCGGAGCCACCCCACGAGGATGCCGTCGACCCGAGCTTCGTAACGTGCGGCGGCAGGGTTGTCGTCGATGAGTGGGTCAGCCACGGCGAGGACGCTACGCCGTGGGTCGATGTGAGATCCACTGGGAACGGCAACTGCATCACAACTTGGCATCGACATCACGGATTCCGAATCCTTCGATCAGGAATAGACCGGTATCCGTCGTTATCTTGACCTATTCACTACGGAATGGGTATCATCGCTCGTGCGGAACATCACACCCCCTTCATCCTCACACCGCAGGAGTCCTTACATGGCGACCCCCAGTTGGCCAGCTCACGACCCGGCCACCCGGCGCAACGTCCCGACCTCGTCGACCCCGCTCAACCACGATCGTGTGGAGAAGCTCCTCGCCGCAGAGTGGGAGAACTTCACCAAGAACACGCCCGCCTCGGGTACTCACAACGTGGAGTCTGCCAAGACCATGCCGCTCGGCGTGACCTCCTCCTTCCAGTACTGGGACCCATACCCCATCTCGGTCGCCAAGGCTCGCGGCGCCTACCTCACCGACGTCGACGGACGCCAGCTCCTCGACCTGTCGATGGGCTTCGGGGCCATGCTCGTCGGTCACCTCAACCCGACCGTCGTGGACTACGTCAAGGACGCTCTGGACAACGTCGGCACCCTGTTCGTCACTCCGTCACCGACCGCCAGTGATATGGCGGACCGGTTCACCCAACGGTTCGGCATCGACATGGTGCGCTTCACCCAGTCCGGCACCGAGTCGCTCATGTATGCCGTCCGCACCGCCCGCGCGCACACCCAGCGCAAGGCGATCATCAAGATCGAGGGTGGCTACCACGGTGGCTACGACGCCCTGCAGGTGTCGGTCAAGCCGTCGCTCGACGAGGTCGGCCCGGCCGACGCCCCCACCCCCCAGGTGCCCTTCGACGTCGAGGCGGGCACGGTCTATGTCACGCCCTACAACGACCTCGACCGGATGCGCGCGATCCTCACCGAACACGGCAGTGAGATCGCCTGTGTCGTCATGGAGCCGGTCCTGGAGAACATCGCCATCGTCGTCCCGGACGAGGGCTACCTCGCCGGTGTGCGCGCCCTGTGCGACGAGTTCGGCGTCGTGCTCATCTTCGACGAGGTCAAGACCGGGCTCACGGCGGGTCACGCCGGCGCCTCCCAGCGGCTCGGTGTCCAGCCCGACCTGATCACCTTGGCCAAGTCCATCGGTGGCGGTCTGCCCCTCGCTGCGTTCGGCGGCAAGCGCGAGGTCATGTCGGCCGTCGTCGACGGCCGGATGGCCCACTTCGGCACCTACAACGGCAACCCGCTCGTCATGGCTGCCGCCAAGGCCGTCGACGAGATCTGCACCAAGGAGGCCCTGGAGGCCGCCGAGGAGGTCAACGTCGGAGCCCTCAACGCCATCGACAACGTCATCCGCGAGTTCGAACTGCCCGCGCAGACCGTCTCCCTCGGCGTCAAGGGTTGCGTCACCTGGGCGACCACCCCGGTGCGCAACTACCGCGACTACAAGGCGACCGACTTCCGGATCGCTGAACTGTCCTGGTTGTGGGGCGTCAACCGCAACATCCTCACCCCGCCCGGACTCGACGAGCAGTGGCTCGTCTCCCTCGCGCACACGCGTGCGGACATGGATGGACTGGTCAATCACTTCCGCGAACTCGCCGAGGCCGTCCGCGGCTGAGCAGCGACTCGCACCGACCAGGGCGCGGGCGGCGGAAGCTGCCCGCGCCCTGGCGCTGCCTGCCCTGCCTTGCCCTGAACTGGGCTCGGTCAGGAGGTGGGGGGCGCAGAGCCACCGCGCGCGGCGCCAGCCTGGGCCCGCGCGGCGTCCACCTGTTGACGCAGCCGCACCCCGCGCGGCTTGAGGTGCGGCATGAAGTGCGGCACGCCCTCACCCTGGTCGAGCCTCACCCACCAGCGGAAGGCCCGGTCCCGGTAGATGAGGTCGACCAGGTAGCTGTCGTCAGGAGTGAGCGCGCCTGGGGCGTTCGACGAGGAGCTGCCGAAGTCGGCGGCGGTGGCGACAAAGGGGGCCACTTCACCAGCCCGGCGGCACTCGTCTCGGCGGATGCTGGCCAGGACCCGCCAGGGCACGACGACCGGGACGATCACGGTGAGCACCACCCCGAGAACCACCGAGAGGGCTGCCAGGGAGCGGGCCCACAGCATCCCGGAGACGTCGGCTGGGTCCGTGATGAGGAACACCGCGACGGCGAGGTAGACCACCCCGTAGACCCAAGACCACCCCGCCTGCACACCCGCGGGATTGTCGACCCGCGGGAAGGACCACGTGGAGCCGGTGTCGGCGCGGACCTCCTGGAGCCGCTGCAGCGCGAAACCAGCACAACCCGCCAGCACGAATCCCGCGGCTGCCAGGACCACACCCGTCGCGATGCACCAAGCCAGGTGTTCGCGCAGCGCGGCATACATCGTGGTCCAGCCCACCCCCACAGTCCAGGCTCCCAGTGCGAGCACGGCGACAACCGCAGCAAGCCGCCACCCCTCGCGCACGAGGAGCCGGGCCAGTCCATGCACCCGACGGCGGGTTCCTTCGACGAGGTGTCCCAGGGTCGAGGCATTCGGGGCCGCCGGGGGTGGTAGTCCCATTCGGGTTGCGAGGGCGCCCAGGGCGGCATACGGACTACCCAATGCCGCCGGCAGCGAGCCGAGGAGCATGAGTCCCACTGCGAACAGGACGGCAGCGCCGACGACACCTACGCCGTGCACGGCACCGGCCAGATCCTGCCCGGTCCCCGACCGGATCCGGTCCACTGCCGCGGCGACGAGGGGCACGATGGGCGTGAGCAGGACGAGCCCGTGGAGCATCGTCCCGGACCGGAGCGCGCCATAGGCGAGGGCGAAGAGGAGCAGGCTGACCCCGACCAACCCAGCGGGTGCGGAGATACCGCTGGGCAGGGCTCCGAAGAGTGAGAGCACGACGAAAACCCCACCCAGGGCCAGCCCGAGCAGGGCCAACCCCTTGGCCAGCACAGCTCGCGAGGTGAGTCCGGTCATCGCCCAATAGCCGACGAGCATGCCGCCACGCACAGCACGGGTGAGCGGGCGGAGCGCGCCGAGGCCGGAGCGGGCCGAGTCCAGAGTCGTCGCAGCCACGGCGGCAGCCGTCGTCGCAGAGCGCAGGAACAGGTCGCTGCTCACCTCTGCCTCCAGCGGCTCTCGCCCGATCCCGGCCCGGTCGAAGGCGGCGAGCACAGCCACCCGGTCGGCAGCTGCCACGGCCTCCGCCTCGTGCTGTTCGACGATTCTCGACACCCGGGTGACCAGGTCAGCGTTCTCGGCCAGGAAGAACTGTCCATGCGACCGGGCGTTGGCCCCGTCGGTCGCATCACCGGTGATCGCCTGGACCAGCGCCGGCAGGTCCGTGGGGGCCACGTCGAGGTGGATCGACCAGGCGAAGAGTGCGGCAAGCCCGGGCATTGCCGGCGAGAGGTCCCCGAGCTGGACACGGTCGACATCGAGGACGGCGGCCAGCTCATCGACCGCCCTGGCGCGCAGCTCGACGAAGCGCGGGTCGCCAGTCACCGGCGAGCCCTCGAAGAGGGTGCCGACGAGGTGATCCACGGTCGCGGTCGCCCGGTTCCGCGGGTCCTCACCGCTGGTGTCGGACAGGTAGCCGCTGAGGATCGCCGTCCGACGTAGCCGGGCTGGCTGGAGCACCGTCAAGGCGAGGACCGTGGCCGCGTCGAGCCGCCCCCAGATCCAGTCGTTGAGCCGCCAGGAGCGCTTGATGAACCCGCCGAAATGCTTGACCTGGAGGCCGCCGAGCTTGTCGGCTGCGCTGCGGGTGTAACGCATGAACGGGCTCTGAGTCTGGGCCGAGAGTTGGACGAGCTCGACCGGGATCGTCATGCCGGTGGCGGTCTCGTCGCCGAGTGCGGTTGTGGCCACCTCAAGCTGGAGCAGGCGGGTGAGCATAGCGTCGGCGGAGTTCTCCCCCACATTCAGGAACGTCGCCCAGGCTCCCAACCCTGAGTCGGCGACCAACGCGCGTGCAGCCGCCGCGCCGGGGTTGGCGCCCGGCCCGGCCGAGGTGGTCACCGCGACCAGGATCGGGACGATCCGCACCACCTGGGCCACGACTGCGTCGACGAGGGTCCTGATCTTCCCGCCCACTGACCCGGGGTCCGCGCGGATCCGGGTCAGCCACGCCATGAGCGCCCCCTGCACCTCATCGAACCGCTTCTGCGCCAGCGGCAGATCGCCGGTGGCTCGATGCACCGCGCCGGCCTCGGCCTGGGCGACCTGCCCGGCCAGGCAGTCCAGCCCGTCCCAGGACCCACCGAGCATACGGATGGCATAGCAGCCGAGCCGGAAGGCCCAGTAGGACTGGTTGGGTTCCAATGTGGACAGCACCGGATCGGTGTCCCAGGGGTCGTCGATCTCGCTGCGGGCCTGGGCGATGTGCTCGCCGGCCTCGGACACGACCTTGAAGGTGTCCGCGACAGTGTCGAAGTCCGCACCCGGCGGCAGCACCCAGACCAGCCGCCGGATCACATCGGCCGCAGCCTCCACGACCCGAGCCGCACCAGAGTCGCCCCACCCCCATCCGGGCCCAGCGTCCGGCTTCCCCGCCGTGGGCAGGGTGGCGGGGATGTAGGGCAAGCCACCCTGAATCCCGCTCGCCCGGGGCGCCGACATTGAGCCCGTTCCCTGCGCCGTGTCTGCGCCCCGGGACGGGTCGTCAAGCCACATCTGGGCCGACTCCGCCGCTCCCTGGATCCGCTCGTAGGTCCAAGATGCTGCCGCCGTGCGACGCTCGGGCGGCACCAGGGCCAGGGTCTGGAGCCGTCGCTGCGCCAGGTCTCGAGCCGCCCGCCAGATCCGCAACCGGCGATACTGCGCAAAGAGGCTGTCAGCCAGCTCCGCCACGGCCTGCGGGCTGCCCGAGGCGGCTGTCTCGAGGATGTCGCTGCGAGTTCCCCGCCGATCTGCCGCTGCTCGGTTGTGCTCCTCGATCTCCTCGACGAACGTCCGACCCCCCTGCGCACTCAAAGCACCGAGGACCTGGGTCATCGTCTCCCGCAACGTCGGCGGCTCGGTCAGCGCGTCCGGCGGATCCAGGCCGGGCTGCGGCGCGTGCGGATAGACCAGGAGGAGCACCCGCCGGACTGGGCGCGCAGCCGGCATGGCCTGGATGGCGCGCAGGGCGTACTGGGTCGGGGTGTTGGCAAGCAGCCCTCCGTCGACGGCGAAGCGGGACCGGTCACCGGTGCGCGCCGGATCGCCCCAGGACTCCACGACCGTGGCCAGGTCGGGCCGCAT
Organism: Phycicoccus sp.; assembly: GCA_039812375.1. Lineage (GTDB taxonomy): Bacteria > Actinomycetota > Actinomycetes > Actinomycetales > Dermatophilaceae > JAGOME01. The sequence goes on from JBDIAO010000003.1 coordinate 46,703, forward strand.
ACCCTGGTCCTCCAGGCTGCGAGCGCTGCGAGCCGGATCCTCGCCGACGGGCAGGAACGTCGGCTCAAAGGCGAACGGGAAGCTTGCCGAGGCCCGCGCCGCCAAGGCCATGCGGGCTGCGGTCTCTCGGATCGCCCCCGGGGCGAACGGGTCGGGAGTGGGAGCGCGGGTCCGTGGATCCACCCTCGGGATCGGCCACCTGCTCCACCGGAGCTGGGCCGCATGCAGCTCCTGGGGGAGCTGTTGGCCCAGCGCGTCAGTGGTCACGAGCTGGTTGCCGCGCAGGACGGTCGTGGCCATGGTCAGATCCATCGGGGCCTCGGCCGGGGAACGCCAGGCCAGGGGTGTGGCCATCGCACTCAGTGCCGCGTTGAGCTGCGGCAGGAAGTACTCGTCACCGCGCATGAGCGAGGTCGGTGCGCCCCGGAACGGCTGACGCAGCAGCGTCTCGATCTGGCCCTGCTCGATCCACACGTCCCGCAGGGCGCTGACATCCGCCCGGGCGTTCACCTGGGCCAGGGCCAGAGCCGCTCCGTTGATCCCGCCGGCCGAGGTCCCGGCGATCACGTCGGACCGCGCACTCGCGCCGGCGAGGCGGAGCATGAGCTGGTATGCCGCGGGTCCACCGCCACCTTGCCCAGCCTTGATCAGCCGGTCCAGCTCAACGACCGCACCACCCATCCAGACCGCGAGGCTGACGCCGCCGTTGAGCACCACGGCGAACCGGATCTCCTCCGCCGGCACGTCGCGGTGATTCCGGCTGTGATTCCGGCTGTGATTCAGATGGGCAAGCAGGCTGCCCGTCCCGGCCGCGCCCATAGGTTCACACCCTTCTTCCGAGCCCAGAGTCCATCGTCTCGCCGCGGGTGCCTGTCTGTCACCGCTAACTCCAGGGCACTTGTGCCCGGTGTTGGCCGGTTGAGGGCCAGGCCGACCTCGACTCACCTACCATCACCGGTGTGATGGTTGCGGCGGATGAGGACGGGCAGGAGCACTCGAGGCACGATCACGCCGGGCACGATCACGCCGTGAGCGCCGACGCCGACCGCCGCTACCTCTCCGCGGCGCTGTCCCTGCTCGTGGTCTACATGGCCGCCGAGGTCGCCGTGGCGCTACTCTCCGGGTCCCTGGCGCTGCTCTCCGACGCCGCCCACATGCTCACCGATGCGGCCGCGATCGCCCTGGCACTGTGGGCGCTGCACCTGGCCGCAAAGCCGGCGACCGGGCGCTGGACCTACGGCCTGAAACGGGCCGAGATCCTCTCCGGCCTGGGCAACGGGGTCACCCTGCTCATCTTGGCCGCGGTACTCGCCGTCGAAGCAGTTCGCCGGCTGATCCACCCACCTGCAGTCAACGGCATACCCGTCCTCGTGGTGGCCCTGGCCGGGGTGGCCGTCAACATCGTCGCCGCCTGGCTCATCGCCAAGGCCAACCGGTCCTCCCTCAACGTCGAGGGCGCCTACCTGCACATCGTCACCGACCTCTACGGCTTCGTGGGAACAGCCCTTGCCGCGGTGGTCATCATCGTCACCGGGTGGACCCGCGCCGATGCGATCGCCACCCTCGTCGTGGTCGCCCTGATGGCCCACGCCGGCTGGCGCCTGGTCGCGGCGGCGGGACACGTGCTGCTCGAGGCGGCACCTGCAGGCACCGACGTTGAGGCCATCAGGGCCCACCTGCTCGAATTGGAACACGTCTCAGACGTGCACGACCTGCACGTATGGAGCCTGACCACGACCCTTCCGGCGCTCTCGGCGCACCTCGTCGTCGACGACGAGTGTTTCCACGACGGACACGCCCCTCAGCTCCTCGACGAGGCCCTGGAGTGCCTCGCCGGTCACTTCGACGTGGAACACTCCACCTTCCAATTCGAGCCTCCGGGACACGTCGCGCACGAGCCCGGCGGCTACCACTGAAGGGGCCCGGACAGACATGGACCAGCCCACCGCGGGCCGGCATCGCCGTGACGGAGCGCGCGGGTCGGGACGGTTGCGCCTCGTGGTCCCGGCGCTGCTCGTCCTGATCTGGCTCGTCGTCGGCGGGATGGCCGGCCCCTACACCGGGAAGCTCAGCGGGGTCGCCAAGAACGACAGCGCGTCCTTCCTGCCGGCCTCTGCGGAGTCGACGAAGGCGCAGGCCGAGCAGCAGCGCTTCGCCACCACGCAGACGGTGCCCGCCGTCGTTGTCGCAGCCCGGGACACCGGGATCACCCCCGCCGATCGCACCTTCCTGGTCTCGGCCCTGGACCGAGTCAAGACCCTCCCGCTCGTCGACGCCGCGGCGGTGTCACCGCTGGTGCCCGCGCAGGACGGCAAGGCACTCACCGCGTTCGTGCCCATCGAGAACTCCGGCACGGTCCGGGTGGCGGTCGCGGATATCCGCCACGAGCTGGCCGACCCGCCACCGGGCTTGACCGTGCTGGTCACGGGACCAGCCGGGATCATCACCGACCTCGTCACGGCGTTCGCCGGCATCGACGGACTCCTCCTCGTCGTCGCCGCGTCGGCCGTCGCTCTCATCCTGCTCGTCGTCTATCGCAGTGCGCTGCTGCCTCTGGTCGTCCTGCTCTCCGCGGTGTTCGCGCTGGGCCTGGCCAGCTTGGTGGTATATCTGCTCGCCGACCGGGACGTCATCACACTCAACGGCCAGAGCCAAGGCATTCTGTTCATCCTGGTCTTCGGGGCCGCCACCGACTACGCGTTGCTGATGGTGTCCCGTTTCAGGGAGCAACTGCGCGACACCGCCGACCGGGTGGGCGCGATGCAGGTCGCCTGGCGCTCGACACTGGAACCGATCAGCGCCTCCGCCGGGACAGTCATCCTCGGCGTTCTCTGCCTGCTGTTCTCCGACCTGAACTCCAACCGCGGCCTGGGACCGGTCGCCGCCATCGGCATCGCCTGCGCGTGGCTGGCGACGGTCACCTTCCTGCCCGCCGTGCTCACCCTGCTCGGCCGGGCGGCCTTCTGGCCGCTGCGCCCGGCTCTCGGGTCGGCGCATCCAGAGACCAGCGGATGGTGGGCCGCGCTGGCAGAGAGGATCGCCCATCGGTCGCGCGCCGTCTGGGTGGTGACCAGCCTCGTCCTCCTGGTGTGTGCGGCATTCCTCACCCAGCTGCACGCCCAGGGAACCTCGCAGACCGACGTCTTCCTCCGTCCCGTCGACGCAGTCGCCGGTCAGAAGTTGCTCACCAAGCACTTCCCCGGCGGCAGTGGCTCGCCAACGGTGATCCTCGCCAACGCGGACGCGCAGGCGCAGGTGCAGGCGGCGGCCATGATGCCCGGAGTTGCCTCCGCCACCATCGTGTCGGGCCCGGACGGTGCCCCGGTTGTCGTCGACGGACGGGTGCAGGTCGAGGCAGTACTCACCGACCCAGCCGACTCCGAGCAGGCGGTGGCGACCGTGGCCCATCTGCGGCAGGTGGTCCATACGGTCCCGGGGGCCGACGCTCTCGTCGGTGGCCCGACCGCGGTCCAACTCGACACCCAGCTCACCTCCGAACGGGACCGGCTCGTCATCATCCCGATCGTCCTCGTCGTCATCTTTCTCATCCTCGCGGTGCTGCTGCGCGCCCTCGTCGCCCCGCTGCTGCTCATTGCCACCGTGGTCCTTTCGTTCGCCGCGACCATGGGGATCACTGCGCTGGTGTTCAACCACGTCTTCGACTTCCCCGGAGCAGATCCCTCGGTACCGCTCTTTGCGTTCGTGTTCCTTGTCGCTCTGGGCATTGACTACAACATCTTCCTGATGACCCGCGTGCGCGAAGAGACCCTGACCCTTGGGACCCGCGACGGCACCCGGCGCGGTCTGGCCCTGACTGGCGGGGTGATCACCTCGGCCGGTGTCGTCCTGGCAGCCACCTTCGCTGCGCTTGCGGTCATCCCGCTGCTCTTCCTGGTCCAGGTCGCCTTTATCGTCGCGTTCGGAGTCCTCCTGGACACCCTCGTCGTGCGGACTCTGCTCGTCCCAGCTGCCGTGATCGACCTCGACCGGAGCACCTGGTGGCCCTCCCGACTCAGCCTTCCCCGCTGAGCCTTCCCCGCTGAGGACCCAGCAGCATACGAGCGTGCGGCAGGATGGAGGGGACAAGGCACCCATCCCGGGAGGACGCCATGACCGAGCAGGGCGCCGTGACCTTCGAGCTGTGGTCGCGGCAGAGCAGGCTCAACGTCGACGTGGACGGGATGGCCCGGTGCAGCGCCGAGACCCGCACCCTCTACCCGACCGTCATCAAGGCGGCGGACCGCGAGCTCCGCACGCTGGCTTTTCTCGTGCCACAGCCGACGAAGAGCTTCCCGGACACCGTCCTGGTGATCGTGGCTGGCCGGCGGATCGGATTCTTGCCCAAGTCGGTGGCACCCGACTACCGCCCGGTCCTGAACAACCTCATCGAGTCCGGACTGACTCCGGTCACACCCTGCCGAATCTATGCACACGAGACCCGGATCGACCTGCGAGCAAGTTGGCTGGGCCGTGGCCGGTGGAACACCCACTTCAACGTCATGGCCCGGGTCCTGCTCGATGAGCCCCACCTGATCGCACCGGTCAACCCCGTCCCGCGCCAGGCCCACCGACTGCTGCCGCCGGGGGTCGCGGTGCAGCTCAAGGACGAGGAGCACCATCTGGACGTCCTTGCCCCCCTTGTCGGTGACCGCGGGCAGGCCTGGGTCCTGGCCACCCTTCACCTGGCTTCGGCCAAGCCCGGTGGCGGTGAGCTCGTCGAGGTCCGCGTGGGTGACGAGCCGGTCGGTGTGCTCACTGCGGCGATGAGCCGGCACTATGCGCCGACCATCGCCCACCTGGACGGCGATGGCGTGCGCGCCGCGGCACGGGTCCTGTTGACCGGCAACCCGCTCAGCGTCGAGGGCACATTGTATGCCGCCCGCGCCCATGAGCTTGCCGCCGGTTGGTTCGAGGGTGCCCCCACGTGGTCCACGGTGAGCACCCTGCGTCCGGTCACCCGCACCATCGCTGACCTCGAGGCGGCCGTGGACATCCCGCGACGGCCGACCCGGATCCTCTTCAACCCTCCGCCGGGGTGGCCGGTTGCGGCCGACGAGGCCGGGCCCGGACCGGGTTGGCAACCGGATCCGTCGTGGGCGGCGCCCCCCGAGGGGTGGGAGTTCTGGGTGGCCCGTTGAGCACGTCGCTGACCCCACGCGACGTCGCACGTGCACCACGAGAGACCGCGCCGTCTCCTCGTGCCGCCCCGCTGGCCTCACGAGATCCTCTACCACTGAGTAGTCTTGGCTGGCACACAGACTCAGGAGGGGTGCATGGCCAAGAAGATTGCTGCGGGTGACCTGACCTGGCTGCTGATGGACCGCCCGAACAACCTCATGCAGGTGCACGGGCTCATCGGCTTCGACACTGTGCCGGACTTCGCCAAACTCACCGATCTCGTCATGGACCGGATGGTCGGCAAGTACCGGGTGCTCAGCCAGATTCCGGTCGAACGCAAAGGCAAGTGGCGCTGGGTCGACGACAAAGACTTCGACATCGCCCGGCACGTCACCCGGGTCGTCCTGCCCGACGACGACCCCGAGACCATGCGAGCGCACATGTCGTCCCTGTTCTCCACGCCTTTCCCCCGGGAGCATCCACTGTGGCAGTTCCAACTGGTCACCGGTCCGGACGAGGACGGACCCGGCTACGTCATCGGCCGCTTCCACCACGGTCTCGCCGACGGCATCCGGCTGGTCCAGCTCATCATCGGCACGTGTGACCCGGTCACGGGAGCAACCCCACCGGCTGTGGGCCGGGGAGGTGAGCAGCATGAGAACCCCTTCGAGCGTCTCCTCAGCTTTGCCGAACAGTCGGTGACCGACACGGTCGACTTCGCCACCGGCGCCGGAAAGGCCATCTCCAAGGCTGGACGCCAGCTGGTCACCACGAGCAACCCGCTCAATCTCGCTCACTCCGTCGGGGAAGCGCTCGAGACGGTCCGTGACCCGGTGCGCCTCATGGATGCCATCACCTCGGTGGGTGCGGTGGACAACGAGTGGTCCAACTCGTGGCGCGAGATCGGGCGCATGCTCCTCGCCGACGAGTCCGACGCGGGGGCATGGAGTGGCCGCCCGGGCGTGGACAAGTCCGTCGCGTGGTTCGAGGGCTACCGTCTCGACGACGCCAAGGCGGTGGCTCGCGCCTTTGGCGGGACGCTCAACGACGCACTCATGGCAGCGGTGTCCCTCGCCCTGACCGACTACCTCTCCGAACGCGGCGTCAAAGACGTGTCCGACCTGTCCTGGCTCATGCCGGTCTCCTTGCGTCCGGTCGACGCCGCCCTGCCGCCGACCCTGGGCAACCACTTCGCCGTGGTGCAGATCTCCATGCCCTTGGGGATCCGCGACCCCGTCGCCCTCATCGCGGAGATCGGTGAGCGCACCACTCGGCTCAAGAACTCCGCCGAGCCGGTGGTCGCCTTTGGTATGCAGCGGGTCATCGCCGAGTCCCCCCTGGCGGTCGCCCAACGGATCACCAACTACTTCTCCAACAAGACCATCGGGCTGCTCAGCAACGTCCCCGGACCGCGAGTCTCGCTCACCATGGCCGGCGCACCGGTACGCACCGTCCTCGGCTGGGTGCCCACGTCGGGGGACCAACCGATCGGGGTATGTCTGATCAGCTATGCCGGCACGGTCGGGGTCGCGGTCGCCACCGACGCCCGGATGATTCCGGACCCACCACGCATCGCCGAACTCATCCACCACCATCTCGACACTCTGGCCGCCGCGGCGGCCGTGACTGCCGCCCGCTGACCACACCACTGACAACACACTGACAACATCACGCCACTGACAACAAAGGAGTCAGGTATGCCAGGCAAGAAGCGGCTCGTCGTCGTCAACATCACCCTCCAGAGTAACGAGTGGGACTACGACGAGAAGGTGTCCCTCGCCGGACAGGACTATCAGCTCGTCCGGATCGGAACGAGCGGAGACCTCAAGGCCGCTGAGGACCTGGTCTGGAAGTGGTCCCTCAAGGCCGACGCGATCGCCGTGACCGGGGCTCGCGAGGCCCAGGCCGCCGGCCTGTTCAGCGGGGATCCCGAGGACATCCGCAAAGCTCGGGACACCACGAACAGGGTGCCCATCCACGACGGTTCCATGCTCGCCGACGTCGTCCAAGAGTGGGCGATCCGGCAAGTCCAATCCGAGATGCCGGGCCATTTCAGCAACGCCCGGGTGGTCGTCGTCGGCCAGTCGACACGACCGCGCACCATCAAGGTGCTGCGCGAGTTCACCGCGAACATCGACTTCGAGGACCCGATGAAGCGCACCGACGTCCCGCTCGCTCTGGAGTCCAACCCGGTCACGTCCAAGGCCGGCCAGGTGGGCATGATGGCCTGGCGGATGACGCCCGACGTGCTCAAGGGCGTCGCCAGTGGCCCGGCCGAGTGGGTCAGTGACAAGCTGGCACACAAGGCCGCGCGGTCGGCAGACGTCATCGTCGGCTCCTACGCGGACATCGCGCGCTTCGGGCTCGAAGACCTCGCCGGCAAGACCGTGCTCACCAATGCCATCTCTGCGGCCCGGCTCGCCGATCTCGGCAGCCGCGGCGTGGACCTCGTCATTGACGCCACCCCCCAGCCGTTCGACTTCATGGTCGTCACCGCGATGCTCGAGGCGATGGTGGCCGCTACCCTGCCCAAGGGCAAGAAGCTGACCACCGACGCTCTCGTCGAGTTCATCACGACAGCGGAATTGGAGCCGCAGCTTCTCCGGCCCAACGGGGACAAGCGCAAGAGCCGCTTCACCTTCGTGATCCACCCCCTGTCGACCGAGTACTTCAAGAACCTCCAGGGGATCGGGACGATGTCGACCCTGCCGGGGATGGGCGGAGTCGTCGAGAAGGCCGCGGCATACATGCCCCCCTTCGTCTACTGCCACATCACCGGGATCAAGTCCCCGACCGGCGCCGAGACCGAAGGATGGCTCCTGACCGTGGGTGGCACCCCGAAGGAGATGCTCTCTCACCCACCGGAGTTCACCTACTCACGGCTGCTCGCCGCCGCGGAGATGTCCCAGAAGCTCGGGGCTCAGATCATGGGCCTCGGGGCCTTCACCAAGGTCGTCGGTGACGCCGGAGTCACCGTCGCCAAGCAGGCGAAGCTGCCGGTCACCACCGGCAACAGCTACAGCGCATCCGGAGCCCTCTGGGCCGCCCATGAGGCGCTGCGCAAGCTCGACATCACCGAGATCGACGAGCGGGGTGTCCTGCGCGGCAAGACCATGGTCGTCGGCGCCTCCGGCGCGATCGGGTCGGTCTGCGCCCGGCTGCTCGCACTGGCCAGTGACGAGCTGTGGCTGGTCTCCCCGGAAACCGCCAAGCTGCTCGCGCTCAAGGCGGATATCGAGAGCGAGAACCCGCGGGCCGTGATCAAGGTCTCGACCAACCCGGGTGAGGCGCTGTCCGACATGGACCTCATCGTCACCGCCACCTCAGCGGCGGGCAACAAGGTCCTCGACATCATGAAGGTCAAGCCGGGCTGCGTCATCACCGACGTCGCCCGCCCCCTGGACATGTCGGCAGAGGATGTCGCGAAGCGACCCGACGTTCTCGTCATCGAGTCCGGTGAGGTCGAGCTGCCCGGCGAGAACATCAAGATCCGCGACATCGGCCTGCCGCCCAAGGTCGTCTACGCGTGCCTCGCCGAGACCATCGTCCTTGCCCTCGAGGGACGCTTCGAGACCTTCACCATCGGCCGCGCTATCGAGTGGCAGAAGGTCAAGGAGATCTACCAGATGGGACTCAAGCACGGGATGAAGCTGGCAACCATTTCCGGGGTACGTGGCCCGTACACCGACGAGGACTTCGAGCGGGTGCGCAGCCTGGCCCTGGCCGCTCGCGCGAAGGCTGAGGGCGAGAAGGCCGAGGAGTTGTCGTGAAGAACGTCAAGGGCAAGACTCTTCTGGTCACCGGCGCCGCCATGGGGATGGGCCGGCTCTTCGTGGAGCGCGCCCTTGCCGAGCAGGCGGAGAACGTCGTCCTCTGGGACATCAACGAGGACGCCCTCAACGCGACCCTCGGTGAGCTGTCCGGGGGGAGGACCAACCTCAGCGGCTACATCGTCGACGTCAGTGACCTTGAGGCGATCCAGAGCACTGCGGCCGCCGTGCGGGACGAGGTCGGCACCGTCGAGGTGCTCATCAACAACGCGGGAGTGGTGCGCGGCAACAACTACTTCTGGGAGACCGACCCCCTGGCCGACACGAAGCTGACCATCGACATCAACACTCTCGCCCCGATGTATGTCACCGGCGAGTTCCTCCCCGGGATGCTCGGCGCACCCGGCGAGTGTCGGCTGGTCAACATCGCCTCGGCTGCCGGCCTTACCCCGAACCCCCGGATGGCGGTGTATGCCGCCTCGAAGTGGGCCGTCATCGGCTGGTCGGAGTCCGTCCGTCTCGAGCTCAAGCAGGCCGGTCTCGACCACGTCAAGGTCACCACGGTGTGTCCCTACTACGTCAACACGGGCATGTTCGACGGGGCGCGCTCCGCCCCCCTGCTGCCCATCCTCCAGCCCGACGAGGTCGTTGAGGAGGCGTGGAAGGGGATGCGCAACGGTACGCCGCTGGTCGTGCTGCCGCGCACCGTCATGCTCAGCGAGGTGATGAAGGGTCTGCTCCCCATCGGGGTCCGGGACTTCATCGCCGACAGCCTCCTCGGTGTCTATTCCACGATGGAGGACTTCACCGGTCGCCCAGGAGCAAAGAGCTAACAGCGACACACTCACTGGCGACGCGACCGCGGCCTGGCCTCCCCATGGAGGCCAGGCCGCGGCCTGATTCGTTACGGAACCTGATCCGTGACTACGCCCTGGACCGGGCAGAGAACCGGTCACCACGGACGACGAGGACCGCAGACTCGGAGTGCCGGACACAGACCGCACTGACTGAGCCGAGCAGCAGGCCCCGGAAGCCCCCCAGCCCACGGCTGCCGACGACGACCAGTGATGCATCGGCGCTGGCCTCGACCAGCACCCTGGCGGCACCACCGGTGGTCAGGGTCGTGGTGAGGTTCTCGGCATCCCCGAAAACCTCCCGAGTGGCCTCCTCGAGGTGCTCCGCTGCCTCGTGCTTGATCTCGACCTCAAGCTGTGGGTCCACGTTGGGCACGACCGGCGCACTGTCATAGAGCGAGGCCCAAACGCCGATGGCGTGCACCGGTGCCGTCCCGGCGATGGCCTTGGCCCAGCGCAGCGCCGATATCGAGGACGGTGACTCGTCCACTCCGACGACGATGGGCTTGACCGGTGGCAATTCGGTGGGCTCGCCGCGGGTGACCAGGACGGGGCAGTCGGCGTGCCGGGCAACCGAGGCGCTGGCCGAGCCGAGCAGCAGGCCGGCAAACCCGCCGTAGCCGTGGGATCCGACGACGAGGAGGTCGGCGTCCTCGGATGCCTCCACGAGGACCCTGGCGGGAGCGCCGTGCAGCGCGGTCCTCGTCACCGACGCGGCATCCGGGCCGAGAGCCTCGTCGACGCAGGCGTCGAGTTGCTGCCGCGCCTCCACAGCCGGATCCCAACCGCTCGCCGCCATCCCGAGCCGTCCCCGACCCTCGAAGACCGCTTGCCATGCCGTGACCGCTTCGAGCTGCGCGCCCAGGATGCCGGCGAGATAATGGCCCCACCGCAGAGCCTCGCGGCTGGATTGGGACCCGTCGACACCGACGATCACCTTGCCTGACGTTCGTGCACTCACCGCTAGACCCCTTCCGTGGGAACTGCTCGTCGGTACTCCTGTGACCAGTCTAGGAAGCTCTCACGGACGTCACTCCACCGCAGTGCCTCACCGCACACTGTGCCGCAGGACGGCGACAGTGTCACCCCCCGCGACACCACTCGCCGCGGATCATCCCGGACGGACCGCAAGGACGTGCTCGAGTCCGCCCCGCAGCTGCGGGTGCCGGAAGCGGTGCCCCCAGGAGAGTGCCCGGTCAGCGGACATCCGTTGCCCCGCCAGGGCAAGCTCGCGCGCACCTTGTCGCCCGAGCAGGAGTGCCGGTCCGAAGGAGGGGACGGGCAGGACTGCCGGACGCGCGAGTACGGCGCCGAGGGTTCGGGCGTAGTCGCCCGCACGGACCGGGTTCGGGGCGCAGGCATTGACCACGCCAGACAGGGTGTCGGTCAGGGCCACGTGCGCATACAGGGCCACGAGATCATCCAGGGTGATCCACGGCATCCATTGCCGTCCGTCACCGAGTCGCCCACCGAGCCCCAAGCGGTACAGCGGCAGTTGGAGAGCGAGCTGCCCGCCGCCAGCGGCTTGGACATAGCCAGTGCGCAGGTGCACGACCCGCAGTCCTGCGTCCCGGGCGGCATCGGCTGCGCTCTCCCAGGCTCGACACACTGCGGCGAGGAAGTCGTCGCCAGGAGCGGAGTCCTCGGTGAGCACTTCGTCGCCTCGGTCCGCGCCATACCAGCCGGCTGCCGACGCCACGACGAGCGCCCGGGGTCGCCCGTCCGCCGCGAGCGTGCCGAGAACTGAGGCGAGTAGGGCCGTCGAGGCGGTCCTCGAGCGGAGCACCTCCTGCTTGTGCTCCGGGGTGAACCTGCGACCGATCGGCTCCCCGGCAAGGTGGATCACGACGTCGACATCCCGCAGATCCTCGGTGTCCAGCACCCCGGCGGCCGGGTCCCATCGGAGGTCATTCCCGGTCGGAGCACCCCGCACGAGGCGGCGTACTTCGTGCCCGCCGCCACCGAGCAGGGCGACGAGCTGGCGTCCGACAAGACCGTGGGCACCGGTCACCGCGACGGTGCGGCGCACCGAGTGGGTGGCGTGGAAGTCGAGGTCAGCCGCGAGCTGGGCACTGCGATAGGCAAAGATCCGGTGCAGCTGCTCCTCGACGACTGACCGGACTCGACTCGACACCACGCTCGGGCCGGGGACGGCATACGTCACCTCATCGGTGAGCATCGTGCCCCCTTGGCCGTCCGGCTCGAAGGCGTGCCGATGATGCCACGCGGCAAACGGTCCGGACTCCATGACGTCCTCGAAGCTGTGCGGTGGGTCGTAGCCCAGGTGCCGAGCACGCCACGGCCACAGCAACCGCTCACCCACCCAGGGCAGGGACGACATCCCCGGAAGGGACACCGCGAAGGACGCCACCGAGCCGTCCCGGATGCCATCGCTCGGTTCGCTGCCGGTGCGGCCCATCAGGGCCGGGGTGAGCCGCGCGAGGGCACCGGGACGCTCGTGCCAGGCGAAGACCACCTCCGGCGGATGCGGGAGGTGGGTCTCGTGGAGGAAGACCCCGGACGCGCTGGACCGCATCGCCCTAGGGTGCCACCTCCGACGCCGAATGCGCGCTTGGTGCTGCTCCATCGAGGTCGAGGGGGCGGATAACCAGGCCAGTGAGCGGCTTGGGGGTGAAGAAGGTCGACTTCGGAGGCATAAGGAGCCGCTCATGAGCGGTTCGGGCGATCTCGGCGACCGAGACCGGTCGGATGAGCACGCCACTGTGCGCCCGCCCGGTGACCAGCGCCTCGACGACCTCGTCGACGCCGTGCTGGTATGCCGTCTCGACGGCGACGTCGGCGAGCGCAGCTTCCAGCCACGCGCCGTCGAGGGCACGGACACCGTCGAAGGCGCCCGGGCGCGCAGTGAGCCACTCTGCTCCGCCGTCGGGACCGATGAGCGCCAGTCGGCCGAGCCGATCTAGATCGGCGATCATCGCCAGGGACGGCATGGGCGCGTCGGTGATCTCGAAGTATCGCTGCAGCGCGGACCGCACGCTGGCGTGGTCGGCACCGGAATAGAGCCGGTGGATCGCTCGGACGCTGAGCTGGTCGGGGACGAGTTCGCCGAGGCAGGCGAGGGTGAGCTCGGCGTCGGTGTCCGCTCGCCCGGTGGCGGCGCGGCACTCGTCCCGATACGCCCGGGCCACCCCGTAGCGGTGGTGTCCGTCGGCGACGAGCACCTCGGCCGAGCCGACGAGGTCGGTGATCTGCGCCATCCGCTGGGGGTCGGTGATCCGCTCGACCCGGTGCTCGACATCGTCGACCAGCACGACACCCACCGGTTCACCGGGTGCCCGCAGCGCCGCAGCAAGCCCGGTGGCCAGGGACAGGCCCCACACCGGGGAGAGGTTGGCCCGGGTCGCCCGGGTCAGGTCGAGGCGGTCCGTCGAAGCCTTCGGTGTGGTCCGCTCGTGCGGGAGCACCCCCCCGGCCCCCTCGTCGACGACCTCGAGGGCGCCGAGGACGAGGGTGAGATCGCGGTCCTCGCCACGGTCGTCGACGAAGCGCATCCGATGGATCGTGAAGGTGGGCGCCTCGTCCCGGACGAGGACGCCGTGGCCGACCCACTGCTCGAGCAGAGCCGCGGCCTTCTGGTAGCGGTCGTTCCCATCCCGGGGGACGTCCACCCGCACGACATTGTGGTCGCTGCGCCGCTGCAGGCGGTCGACGTCAGCGTCGGAGAGCACATCGTAGGGTGGCGCGGTCAGGGACGCCAGATCGGTGCTCGCGGCATAACGCAGAGCGCGGAAAGGTGCGAAGCGAGGCATGGGTTCACCCTGCCAGACATGGTTGGACCGAGATCACGGCAGGTCGGGGAGCGGGAGACCGAGGGCCCGGATCTGCTCGACGTAGCGCTGAACACTGCGCAGCTTGACGCCCTCGTAGCCACGCACGACGTCGGGCAGCCCCGCGAAGTCAACGGCCAGGTCGTAGGAGGGGGCGCTCAGGTGCGTCACGAGGTCGTGCAGCACCCGCCGGTAGTGGGCCAGCAGCTCCCGCTCGACCCGGCGCACATGGGCGTACCCGAACGGGTCGGCAGCGGTGCCGCGCAGGCGCTTGAGCGGCGCGAGGGTCCGCAACGCGACGTGGGTGGGTGGCGCGAAACCGATCTTCGTCGAGCGCCCGAGCGCGCGGAGCATCGGCGGGTGCAGGCGGTAGGTGAGCCGGCGCCCGCCCGGGACGGCGGCATCCACGAAGCGCCGCGAGCCCTGCCGGGTGAGCAGGCGGGCGACCTCGTATTCGTCCTTGTAGGCGGTGAGCTTGTACAGGTACTTCGCAACCGCCTCGGACAGGCGGGTCTCGTCGGTGACGGCTCGCTCGGCCCGCCACACGGCATCCACGACCCGCACGTAGTCACTCGCGCAGCCCAGGTCTTGGTAGCCGACGAGGTCGACCGAGCGCAGTTCGGCGATCCGTCTCGTCTCGCCGGCCATCGTCGCGCTGGCCAGCTCGGGGACGACCTGGGTGGGGGGCGACGGCGCCGGCTCGGTAGCCGGGGTCAAGGCCGCGGCGAACGCGGTCGGGTCGGCGACACCGAGCCGCCCCCACCGGAAGGCGGCGATGTTGTCCTCGATCGCGACGCCGTTGATCGTGACCGCCTCCTCGACCGCCGCCGGCGGCAGTGGCAGGGCGCCGGACTGCACGGCGGCCCCGACGAGCAGCAGGTTCGCTGCGGCGCTCGAGCCGAGCAGGGTCCGGGCGTCGGCGAGCATGTCGAGGGTGTGCACCTGGGCAACCGCGGTGCGCAACCGGTCCAGCTGCTGCGAGATGCTGCCCTGCTGCACGGCGCGATCGTAGACCTCCGGTCCGGTCGGGGTGATGGAGGTCGAGGCGACTGCGCGGGTGCGGGCCGGGTCCCCGTAGGCGAGGTTGCCGCCCTCGACGGCGGTGAGCAGGTCGAAGGCGAGGATCGCGTCGGCCCGGCCCGGGGTGACCCGGTTGGAGGGCTCGAGCGGGCCGGCCGGGTTGAAGCGCAGGTGGCCGATGACCGGTCCGGCCTTCTGGGCCAGGCCGATCTGGTCGAGCAGCTCGACCTGGTAGCCGGCGCGCAGGGCGGCGGTGGCCAGGATCTGGTTGACCGTGACGATCCCGGTGCCGCCGACCCCGGCCAGCAGCACCGACCAGGTCGTGGTCGGTGCCTGCCATGTCGGGTCGGGCAGCGCCGGGGGCTCGAGGCCGACCCCGGCCCGGGTCGGCGGCTCGTCGGGGACCTGCACGGTCAGGAACGCCGGGCAGTCCCCAGCCAGGCAGGAGTAGTCGGTGTTGCACGAGGTCTGGTCGATCCGGGTCTTCTCACCGAACGGTGTCATCACCGGCTGGACGGACAGGCAGTTGCTCTTCACCCCGCAGTCGCCGCAGCCCTCGCAGACGTCCTCGTTGATGACGACCCTGCTCGGGCGGGGGGCGAGCAGGCCGCGTTTGCGTTGCCGCCGTGCGTCATTGGCGCAGTGCTGGTCGTAGATGAGCACGGTGACGCCCGGGGTCTCCCGCAGGATGCGCTGGGCCTCGTCGAGCCGGTCGCGGTCCCACAGCTTCGTCCCGGGGGCGAGGTCCTTGACCCGGTGCCGCTGCGGTTCGTCGGCGACGACGATGATCCTGGCGACCCCTTCGGCGGTGAGCTTGTGGGTGATCTCCGGGATGCCGCGTGCCCCGACCGCGTCCTGGGCGCCGGTCATCGCGACGACGTCGTTGTGCAACAGCTTGTAGGTGATGTTCACTCCGGCCGCGACGCACGCCTGGATGGACAGCTGGCCGGAATGGACGAAGGTCCCGTCACCGAGGTTCTGGAAGATGTGCTCGGTCGTGGTGAAGGGAGACTGACCGATCCACTGCGCCCCCTCACCGCCCATCTGGGTGAACCCGGTGACCTGGCTGTCCTCGCGTCGGGAGAGGGTGACCAGGGTGTGGCAGCCGATGCCGCCGCCGGCGATGGATCCCTCCGGCAGCGCGGTGGAGCGGTTGTGCGGGCAGCCGGAGCAGAAGTACGGGGTGCGACTGACCGGCAGGACCGGCAGGACCGGTCTGCGCCCCTCCGGCTCGCGCAACGGCATCCGGTCACGCAGGGCACGGTGCAAGGGGGCGTGCAGCCGGCCCGGGGTGAGCTCACCGTCTGCGGGGATGAACTCGGCGCCGCGCGCGTCGCGCCGCCCGACCACCCCGGGCCGGTTCGGCAGGTCGTAGAGCGCCTCCTTGACCTGAGTCTCGAGGAAGGGGGTCTTGTCCTCGACGACGAGGACCTCCTCGAGCCCGGCGGCGAAGGCCCGGACGACCTCGGTGGCCAGCGGGGTGACCAGCCCGACCCGCAGCACCGTGATGCCGTGCTCGCTCAGGGCCCCCTCGCCCGCGCCGAGGTCACGCAGGGCCTGCATCATCGATTCGTATGCCGGGCCGGTCGCGACGAGCCCGACCCGGGCGCCCGCCGGCGCGAGGGTGACCTCGTCGAGGCCGTTGGCGGCGGCATACGCCCGGACCATGTCGGTGCGGGGGCCGACGAACTCGGCCTCGACGGCGACGATCCGGGCGCTGCCGACCAGTGGCGGGGACTGCCGGTAGCTCCACACCTGCCCGTCCCGCAGGAGTTGCGGGGTGATCGGGTCGAGGTCGCTCACGCCGGCATCCACGACCCAGGCACCGTCGGCGACGTCGGCGACGATCTTGAGCGCGACCGGGGTGCCGCAGGCCCGGGAGAGGGCTACCGCGTGCACCCCGAAGGTGACCACCTCGGCGGCGTTGCGCGGGACGAGGACTGGGATGCCGAGCGCGGCCAGCGAGCGTTCGCTGACCGCCGGGACGGTCGAGGACTTCGCCGCCGGGTCGTCACCGACGAGCAGGACGACCCCGCCACGCGGGCGCACCCCGTAGAGCGCCAGGTGCCTCAGGGCATCGGTGGCCCGGTCGACCCCCGGGCCCTTGCCATACCAGACCCCGACGACGCCGTCGTGGCGGCTCAGGCCTCCGGGCAGCTCGCTCTGGCTGCCCCACACCGCGGTCGCAGCGATCTCCTCGTTGAGCCCGGGCTGCACATGGATTGCGTTCTCGGCCAACACGTCCGGCATCTGCGCGAGCATCTTGTCGAGTCCCCCGAGCGGGCTGCCCTGGTAGCCGGAGACGAAGAACGCGGTGTCGCGCCCGTGTCTGGCATCGAGCGCGCGTTGCTCGACCAGGAAGCGAGCGATGGCCTGCACCCCGGTGAGCAGCACCGGTGGGGATCCCGTGCGGTAGCGCTGCGCGAGGTCGTATGCCGCCATCGGCCCACCCTAGTTCGGCGCGTGCCGCCCGATGCCCCACGCTGCCGGGCAGGGTCCGGGGAGTCCATGATTGGGCGGTGAACACGGCTCTTCCCCGGGCGTTTGTCGCCGGTGCCGTGATCGGCATCCTGGGTGGCCTAATCGGATTGGGCGGAGCAGAGTTCCGGCTGCCGCTTCTGATCGGCGTGTTCGGGTTCGCCGCCCTGCACGCAGTCATCATGAACAAGGCAATGAGTCTGATCGTCGTGCTCACCGCGCTGCCGGCCCGGCTGCTCAGCATCCCGTTCAGCGACCTCGCCCCCCACTGGAACGTCGTGCTGAATCTGCTCGCAGGCAGTCTCGTCGGAGCGTGGCTCGGCGCAACCTGGGCCACCAAGATGCGCTCAGCGACCCTCTACAGAGTCCTCGCCGGACTGCTGGTGCTGATCGCCGCCACCCTGGTCCTGACCCACTTCGGGCACGTCGGTACCCTCGACCTCCCGATGGTGTGGCAGATCGTCACAGGCGTGGTCGCCGGTGTCCTGATCGGGATCGTCGCCGCGATCATGGGCGTGGCCGGTGGGGAACTCCTGATCCCCACCATCGTGCTGCTGTACGGCCTCGACATCAAACTCGCCGGCAGCCTGTCCTTGGCCGTCTCGCTGCCGACGATGCTCGTCGCGTTCGCCCGATACAGCCGCGACCAGAGCTTTGTTGTGCTCCGCCGCAACAAGGGGTTCGTGCTCATGATGTCCGCAGGCTCCGTCGTCGGGACGATCATCGGCGGCCTCATGCTCGGCCTCGTCTCCAGTGCGATCCTCATCCCGCTGCTGGTGATCCTGCTCGTGCTGTCCGCGATCAAGGTCTGGCGACACCGATAACGGGCCACGATCAGGGGTCAGCAGTCAGACCCGGGGGGCTTCCGCACAGTCGCCGGGATTTAGGGCATCACTGAGTAGCGCCAGCGTCTCCGGGACGATCGCGAAGTAGGCCCACTTGCCGCGCTGCTCACGGGTGACCAGGCCGGCGTCGGCGAGTTGCTTCATGTGATGCGACACCGTGGGCTGCGACAGCCCCACCGGATCGGTCAGATCGCACACACACGCCTCCCGACCCGGCTGCGCGGCGATCATCGATAGCAGCCGCACCCGCGTCGGGTCACCCAGCGCCTTGAACATCCGCGCGAACCGCCCGGCCGCCTCGACGTCCAGCACCCCAGCGGTCACCGGCGACCCGCAGGCAGTCGCGTCGGAGTCCAGCAGCAGAAGCGAAGACATCACACCTTCACCTTACCTGACGTATTGACACTCATCGATACATTGAACATCATCGATATGACTCACTCTCTATCTCACGAATGGAGCCGCCATGACCGAGGACACCACCGACGCCGCCAGTGCGAACGCCGCCAAGCCCGCCGCGTGACCAGACCGAACGGCATGAAGTCCAGCCCCGAAGCGGCATCCGGTGTGAGCACCGCGACGGCTCCGATTGTTGCGGGGGGCCGGCGGTTGTCGAGGCTGGATGCGTGGCTGCCGGCCTGGATCGGGCTCGCGATGATCGCCGGGCTCCTGCTTGGCCGGTTCGTGCCCGCCCTGTCCGATCTGCTGGTCCGGCTGGAAGTTGCGGGTATCTCGGTGCCGATCGGGCTGGGGTTGCTGGTCATGATGTATCCGGTGCTGGCGAAGGTCCGCTATGACAAGGTGGCCGCCGTCACCGGGGACACGAAGCTGCTCGTGTCGTCCCTGCTGCTGAACTGGTTCGTCGGGCCGGCGGTGATGTTCACCCTCGCCTGGGTGTTCCTGCCCGACCTTCCTGAGTACCGCACCGGGCTCATCATCGTCGGACTCGCCCGCTGCATCGCGATGGTCGTGATCTGGAATGACCTGGCCTGCGGTGACCGGGAAGCGACCGCGGTGCTCGTAACGATCAACTCGATCTTCCAGGTCGTCGCGTTCTCGTTCCTCGCCTGGTTCTACCTCACCGTGCTTCCTGGCTGGCTGGGCCTGGACCCCCAGGGTCTGGACGTGTCGGTCGGCAAGATCGCGCTCAACGTCCTGGTCTTCCTCGGCATACCGCTGATCGCCGGGTTCGCGTCCCGGTGGATCGGCGAGCACCGCCGGGGCCGGGCCTGGTATGAAGACGCGTTCCTCCCACGCATCGGGCCGTGGGCGCTCTATGGGTTGTTGTTCACGATTGTGTTGCTGTTCGCCCTCCAAGGCGAAGCGATCACCTCCACCCCCCTCGACGTGGCCCGGATCGCGCTGCCGCTGCTGGCCTACTTCGCGCTGATGTGGTTCACCGGCCTCGGGCTCGGCAGGAGTCTCGGCCTCGGCTATGCCCGCTCCACAACCCTCGCGTTCACCGCAGCAGGCAACAACTTCGAGCTCGCCATCGCCGTCGCGATCGGCACCTTCGGCGCCACCAGCGGCCAAGCCCTCGCCGGTGTCGTCGGCCCCCTCATCGAAGTCCCCGTCCTCGTCACCCTCGTCTACGTCTCCCTCTGGACCGGCCGCCGCTGGTTCCACACCGACCCCTACCAACCCGTAACGAGCCCACGATGACCACCACGCCCAAGCCGACCGTCCTGTTCGTCTGCGTCCACAACGCGGGCCGCTCCCAGATGGCCGCCGGCCTCCTCACCCACCTAGCTGGGGACCGGATCGAGGTCCGCTCCGCCGGGACTGAGCCCGCCGACCAGCTCAACCCCGCCGTGGTCGACGCAATGCGCGAGGTCGGCATCGACATCACTGCCGCGCGGCCCAAGCTGCTCACCACCGACGCCGTGAAAGCCGCCGATGTGGTCATCACGATGGGCTGCGGCGACACCTGCCCGATCTTCCCCGGCAAACGCTACGAAGACTGGCGACTCGACGACCCCGCAGGCCAGGACATCGACGCCGTGCGACCGATCCGGGACGAGATCCAGACCCGCGTCCGCGACCTTGTCACCGATCTCACCTGACCGAGACCGCCGTCAGCGGAACACCCCGCATACCTGCCTGGCATGAAGGTTGCGCCGCTCACCACGCTTCGTCGAACCACGGCCTTCGTCGAACCACGGCACCCCTGTTGTTCCAGCACTGGGAGACCATCCGAGCTTGCCGGCACAGAGCGGAGACCGCCGATGACGACCGGCTCGTTGGGAGCCGCCTGGACCATGACGCCACCTCGCTCGCACCCAGGGCGCACCCAGCTCATAGCTTGAGGCCGGTTCGCGCTCCTGGCCCGCCCGACCGTCCTGGTCCGCCTCACGGCATCCGCGCTCGACAAGGTGCACGATGGCCGCCGCGATCGGCTGGTCGGTTGGGGTGTTCCAGGTCGCTGCTCTGGTCGACGATGGGGGGCATGGACCACTCCGGAGATGTCCTCGTCGTGCGCCCTCACCGGCGGCCGTCCGCGCTGGTGGCCAGCCTCGTCGCAGTCGTCCTGCTGGTCGGCGCCGGAGTCGGGGGGTGGCTGTGGTGGCGAGAGCACACCCTGACCGCCCAGGCCCGGGAGTGTGCTGCCGCCGTGGCCGCGGCCGTGGCGGCCGGCAAGCTCCCGGCCTGCGCAGATGTGGCCGACCGAGCCGCTGCCCAGAAGGCGCTCGGCGAGGCGGTGGCGGGGATGTCGCCGATGGAGCACACGGTCGAGGTCGCCTCGGTGAACCGTTCGGGTCATGCCGCGGAGGCGGTCTTCGCGCACCGGTGGCGCGACCCGGCAGGTGGCCACGAGTGGGCCTACCAGACCCGAATATCGTTGTCCCGCACCGGAGGAGGGTGGCGAGGGAAGTGGCAGCCGGACATCGTCGCTCCCAACCTGGCCTCCGGAGAGCACCTGCGCGCCGTCCGGCTCCCGGCCCAGCGGGGCGAGATCCTCGGAGCGGACGGGGCAGCCATCGTCACCGCGCGCCCGGTCGTGCGGGTAGGTATCGACAAGACCAAGGTCGACGAACAGGATGCCGAGGCCTCGGCCCGTGCCTTGGCACAGGCACTGGGCGTGCAGCCCGGACCGTACGTGGCCGCAGTCCGGGACGCGGGGCCGCGGGCGTTCGTCGAGGCGATCGTGCTGCGGGAGGACGCGCCCGAGGTGGCCACCCTTGCCGGCATACTCAGCCGCATCCCGGGGTCCCTGCGAGTGTCCGACACGCTCCCCCTGGCCCCGACCCCGGCCTTCGCCCGTCCGATCCTGGGCACCGTCGGGCCAGCCACCGCAGAGATCGTCGCGGCATCGAAGGGGAAGGTCCGCGCCGGGGATGTCGTGGGCCTGAGCGGGCTGCAGGCCACGCGCGACGAGCAGTTGCGCGGCATTCCGGGTCTGCGGGTGGAGACGGTCGCGCCCGGAGGGACCAAGGCGCGCACCCTGTTCGACGTGACCGCTACCGACGGGTCACCGGTCCGGGTGAGCCTCGACGAACGGGTGCAACTCGCGGCAGAGGCGGCACTGTCCGAGGTCGCGCCGCCCAGCGCGATCGTCGCGATCCGGCCCTCCGACGGGCACGTGCTCGCGGCCGCGAGCGGCCCCGGCAGCCAGGGACAGTCGACGGCCACGCTGGGCCGCTATGCCCCAGGGTCGACCTTCAAGGTCGTGACCACCCTGGGCCTCCTGCGGGCGGGCGTCACCCCGACCAGCGAGTTGCCCTGCCCGACGACCATCACAGTCGACGGGCGGGTCTTCGGCAATCACACCGGATACCCGTCGGGCCAGACCGGGCCGATCTCCTTGGCTGAGGCGCTCGCGCAGTCGTGCAATACCGCCTTCATCGGCGCCCGCTCGAAGCTGCCGGAGGGCGCTCTGGCGGATGCCGCCGCGGCACTCGGGATGACCACCGAGCCCGCACTCGGCGTGCCCGCAGCAATGGGCAGTGTGCCCCGCCCGGCGTCCGAGGTCGAGGCCGCTGCGGCCATGATCGGCCAGGGGAAGGTCACCGCCTCGCCCCTGGCGATGGCGACGGTGGCGGCGAGCATCGCCCGCGGGAGCATCGTCCACCCGGCCCTGGTCATCGGCGGTGCGTCAGGTGACGGTGCGCCCGCGTCCAGCGCGCCCCCAGTCCCGGCCAAACCGCTCACCGCCGCCGAGGGGAAGGCTTTGCGCGAACTGATGCGAGGCGTCGTCACCACCGGGACCGCCCAGGCCCTCGAGGACCTCCCCGGCGTGCCGGTCATGGCCAAGACCGGCACGGCCGAGTACGGCAATGACCAGCCGCCCCGGACCCACGCATGGATGATCGCCATCCAAGGAGATCTCGCGGTTGCCGCCTTCGTCGAGGACGGGGAGGGCGGCGCCGCGACCGCCGGGCCGGTGCTCGCTGACCTCCTTCGCCAGCTGGCGGGGAGTTGAGCTGGGCGGCGGGAGGTGAGCTGGGCGGCGGGAGATGGGCTGGACCGTGTGGGATCTGGGACAAACGGCCTCTTGCGCTCTAGATCGAACATTAGTATGATCAGTATATGGAACCCGCCACTCCGACAGTCCATCGGTCTCTCCCCGGTGCGTCCGGAGTGCCTGCTCTTGGCCCCTTACCTCGGGCAGGTTCCGGCACGTCGGAGGTTGCCGGAGAGATTGCTGCCATGCGCACCCTCCTGGGATCCGTGGCCGTCGGCGACGTCGATGAGATCGATGATGCCGGGCGAATCGGACTCATCAGCGACCTCGATGCCTTGAAGAGTGCTGCCGCGGCGGCGCAGGCCAGGCTGACCGCGACCTTCGAGGCCTCTCGACGAGCAGAGCACGCAGCCAAAGGGCAGAGCGCCTCGCGGGCCTGGCGGCACATCGGCGCGGCGATCGGCCTGGCTCGGCGCGAGTCTCCTGCGGATGGCGACCGGCGCATCGCGATCGCCCGGACCCTCGTGCATGACCTCCCGCACGCGATGGCGGCCCTGTCCGGCGGCTGGCTCAGCGAGCAGGCTGCCGGAGTAGTTGTGCGCGAGACGCGCGGACTGGATCCGCAGTTGCGCGGCCAACTCGACGCCCGCCTGGCCGGGCTCTATCCCGAATCCCTCACCGAGCCGGACTTGCGTCGGGCGGTGCGCCGTATGGTGTTCGAGCTCGACCCCGACAGTGCCCGGGCGCGTTTCGAGCTCGCCCCGCACAACCGCCGGGTCACCCTCCGGCCCGCACGGGACGGGATGGCCTACCTGTCCATCTACGGGCGATGGCTCGAGGTCAAAGGTGCCCGTGACGTCCTGGCTGAACACGCCACAGCGGTGACGCGCGGACGGGTCCCCGAGGACCAGCCCAGCGGGCGGACCCACGCGGAGATCATGACCGATGTCGCGCTGGCCTGGTTGAGCGGGCGCACGCCACGTCAGGGGCAGCCGGTCATGGTCAACCTGGTGATCACCGACCGGGCGCTGGCCGGGTGCGGCGACCCGAACCGGCCGATCAACGAGCCGGCCCACGTGCCCGGCTACGGCCCCGTCCCAGCCGACGTCGCCCGGGTCTGGGCGGGAGGCGAGCCCCTGTTGTCCGAGGAGTGGTATCCCGGCGAACCGGAGTCGGCCGCGATCTTCCTGCGCCGGATCTTTACCAGCCCTGAGGGCCGCGATCTGGTCGGCGTGGAGTCGAAGGCGCGCTACTTCCCGAAACCGTTGCGGGACATGATCGTCCTGCGCGACGAACGCTGCCGCTCCCCGTTCTGCCGCAACCGGATCACCGATGTCGACCACGTCCGACCCCACCACGCCGGTGGGCGAACGAGCTACCGCAACGCTCAAGGGCTCTGCTCCCGATGCAACCAGACCAAAGAGTCGCCCGACTGGTGGGTCGTCTTGACCAACGACCTCGAGATGCCCGGAATCCATGCCGCCCACAGCGGCCACCCCCCGGGATCTCCGCACACCACCGAGACGATCACACCCACCGGGCACCACTACACATCCACCGCGCCACCAATCCTGGGTTGGGGCTGGAGCCCTCCGGAAGACGCCGCTCGTGGCGAGTGCCTCGTCACCCTCAGCCAGAGCACCGACCCCGACCCGAGCACCGACCCGAGCACCGACCCCGGCACCGGCCCGGGCACCGACCCCGGCACGCTCGCGTCCTAGTCCTGTTGAGCAGAGTCGTCAAGGCCGGCTCTCGAGCCACCTGGCCGGAGTCACATCCGTCATCCTCCGGGTGACCACAGCAGGGTGACCACAGCAGGGTGCCTCATCCGTCATCGGCGATCGTCCGGCGGCCAATCCTGATCGTCGGTGCACGACGACGTACCCTGATCAGGTGCCGGCGACAGTCCAGGTCCTGCGTCCGCGCGAGGTGCCACTGGGCGGGCCCCGGGCGATGACGGTGCGGCGCACTCTGCCGCATCGGAGTCGCTCCTTTGTCGGGGCGTGGTGCTTCCTCGACCACTACGGGCCGGACGATGTCACTCGCACCGGCGGCATGGACGTGCCGCCGCACCCGCACACCGGGCTCGCCACGGTCTCACTCCTCTTCGAGGGGGAGGTCGAGCACCGGGACACCCTCGGCACACACGCCCTGGTCCGCCCGGGTGAGGTCAACCTGATGACCGCGGGGCACGGCATCGCCCACAGCGAGGTATCCACCCCGACAACGAGCGTGCTGCACGGCGTGCAGCTGTGGCTGGCCAGTCCGGACACCGTCCGGGACGGCCCCCGCGTCTTCGAGAACTACGCCGCCCCTGTCCTCGAGGTCGCCCCGGGGGTGCGTGCCCGGGTCTACATCGGCTCCCTCGCCGGGTATGCCGCGCCAGTGGCCACCGCGACCCCGCTGCTCGCCGCCGAAATCGATCTGGCTCCAGGCGCGACGTGGACGATTCCCGCTGATCCCCGACACGAGCACGCCGTCCTCGCCGACACCGTCCCGGTAACGCTGGAGGACACCGTGCTCGCCCCCGGCGAACTCGGGGTGGTCGACGCCGGTCCACCCGCCCTCACGGTGCGCGCCGAGGACATCCCGGCCCGGCTGCTCCTGCTCGGCGGGGAGCCGTTCGAGGAGGAGATCGTCATGTGGTGGAACTTCATCGCCCGCAGCGACGCCGAGCTGCGGACCATGCGTGAGCAGTGGCAGGACGATGTCGCCCGGGGTGAGCGCTACGGGATGGTCGCGGGATACACCGGCGACGTCGACTGGCTACCGGCACCGCAGATCCCCGCGGTCCGACTACGCCCGCGTGGCCGACTCGGCCACCGCTGAAGGCTCACCCCTCAGCTGCCGGGTAGCTGGCCGCCCGGGTAGGTCGCGCGCAACTCGTCCTGGGTCGGGATCCGCGGAACCCGCGCCTGGGGTGGCAGCAGCTCAGAGATCGCGTCCATGATCTGGCGAGTGTCAGCCGTCGCCGAACGGTAGCTCAGCTCGACGGGCGGTCCGACCGCGACCCGCACTCGAGGCGGGTCGAGCAGGTTGGTGACGTTCGGCAGGCGCTGGGAGCGCGGCCACACCTTCTCAGTTCCCCAGAGCCCGAGAGGGATGACCGGGGCGCCGGTTGCGGCGGCGAGTCGAGCGGCTCCGGTCTTGCCCTTCAGCACCGGGTTGAAGAAGGCCGGTCCACGTGGGATGGTCCCCTCGGGCAGCAGAACGACCATCTCCCCGCCGGCGAGAGCAATCTTCGCCGCGTCATAGGACACCTGGCCACTGACCCCACGGTCGACTCTGATCCCGCCGAATGCCGTGAGGAGCCGCCCGATGACGGGCAGGTCGAAGATCTCCGCCTTGCCCAGCAGCCGCACCGGCCGCCCGCAGGCCCGAACCACTTGGGCGATCGCTGCGACGTCGAAGTAGCTGCGATGGTTGCCGACGAGGATGAGCGGGCCACTACGTGGGATGTGGTCGACCCCGAAGACGTCGAAACGGGCATAAGGGAAGAACTCGGGACGGAACCAGACCCGCAGCAGGTCCTGCAGCTCGATCCCGACCACCGGGACCTTGAACACGCCCGGGCTGACGTCGACGTGGACGATGGGCCACCGCTTCGCCACAGCGAAGAGGACCATCCAGGGGTCGGGGTTGACCGCGGTGGGATGGCCGACCCCCAGGAGCAGCGGGATGTCATCAATCGAGTCCGAGTACGCATAGGACTGGGCCAGGTCGACACCGTGCCGCTGCGCCCAGTCCCGGACGGCGGCAAGCTTGCCCCGCGACCAGACGAAGGGCCCGATCATGCCCCCGTCGAACCGCCCCTCGTTATCGACCGAGTGGCCGGTGGTGATGACGTCGTCGAATCCGAGTTTCTCGGCCAGCGGGGCGATGAGGTGCTTCGGGGTTGTCGTGGCCAGGATGACCTCCCGGCCAGCCTGATGGTGCTGCTCGATGAGGTCGACCATTGCCCGGGGGAGCAGCGGCACGGTCCCACCCTGGAGCAGTGTGCGATCCAGGTCGAAGAAAGCCGCCCCGCTCATGCATACACAGGCTACCTACCGGTTTGCCGGAGTAGCGTCGGACTCTGGGCCGGCCATCACCGGCCGGAAGGAGCGAACCGGGATGTGTTCCTACTGCGGCTGCGAGAACATTGAGGTCATCGGGCGCTTCATGGCCGAGCACGTCGACCTCATCAACGCCTCGGCGGACCTTGGCCTGGCCTGCGAGAGCGGGGACTCGACCACCGTCCAGGTCGCAGCCAGAACACTCGCCGAGCTGCTGCACCCGCACGGCGGCGCCGAGGAAGTCGGCCTGTTCACGGTCCTGGCCGAGGATCCCGAGTTCTCTGAGCACGTCCGGGAGCTGTGCGGCGAGCACGTCGACCTCGACGCCCGCCTCAGCGCGATCATCACCGGCGAGCACACAACATACGCGGACTTCGACCGGGCCCTACGCCGGCACATCGACCGGGAGGAGAACGGCGTCTTCCCTGCGGCCGCGATCGCCTTCGCCGGACCGGAGTGGCAGCGGGTCGCTGACCTCACTCCGCCGCCGGTTCGCCTGCCCGGATGACCTCGAGCCAGGCCCGGGCGCGGGCATAGTCGCCGTCGCTGGCCTGTGGCGCAATCGTCGCCGCGAGCCGATCGGCCCGCGGGTAGGAGCCGAGGAAGACGACCTCTGCGCAGATCCGTTTGAGCCCCACCAGGGCGTCGCCGACTCGCTCGTCCTGCACGTGCCCTTCGAGGTCGATGGAGAAGCAGTAGGACCCCATCGAGTCCTTCGTCGGACGGGACTCCAACCGCGTCATGTTGATCCCCCGGGTGGCGAACTGCTCGAGGAGTTCGAGCAGGCCACCGGCGTGGTCCTCGCGCTGATAGAGGACAACGGTCGTCTTGTCCGCACCCGTGGCCGCAGGCAACGATCCCGGGCGGGCGACGACGACGAACCGGGTCACTGCCTGGGTGATGTCGCCGATGTCGTGGGCCAGTATCGCCAAGCCGTTTTGCTCGGCAGCGATCGGAGCGCACACCGTCGCCTGGTAGGACTGGGCAGCCTCGCCGAGGGCGACCGGGCCGGCGGCGGTCGACAGGGTCGGCACGAAGGTTGCCTCCCCCAGGTGTGTGGCGACATAGCCGCGGACCTGGGCCCACGCGTGACTGTGGGTGCCGATCGCCGTGACGTCCTGCAGTCGGGTACCTGCCCGCGCGGCGAGGACGAAGGTCACCGGGACCAGAACCTCACCGACGACCACGAGCGGGGTGCCGTCGGTGAGCGAATCGAGGGTGGCCGTGACGCCACCCTCGACGGAGTTCTCGATGGGGACCACCGCGGCGTCGGCGGTATCAGCCCGCACCGCAGCCAGGCAGGCCGGAACACTCTCCAACGGGACATGCTCAGCCCCGAGCGCCGGCGCCCACGCGTGCAATGCCATCTGAGTGAAGGTGCCGGCGGGTCCGAGGTAGGCGTATCGGGTCACGGGCCACAGGGTATGCCGTGGCTTGCGGCTAGGCTGCTCCGGCCATGCTTCTGGACCCCGCCATCATCGCCGTCGTCTTTGCCGCGATCTTCATCGTCGAGCTGCCCGACAAGACCTTCATCGCCACGCTCGTCATGGCCACCCGATTCCGGCCCCTGCACGTGTGGATCGGGGTCGTGCTCGCCTTCCTCGTCCAGACCCTCGTCGCCGTGCTCGCTGGCGGGCTGCTCGGCAAGCTGCCGCGCACCCCAGTGGAGATCTTCGCGGGCCTGGTCTTCCTCGCCGGTGGGCTCATCCTGCTACGCGGCGCCGGCAAAGCCGACGCCGAGGAGAAGGAGACCGAGGAGGAGTTCGTCGCCAAGACCAACCGTCAGGTACGTGGCTGGCACGTGGTGACGATGTGCTTCGGCATCATCTTTCTCGCCGAATGGGGCGACCTCTCCCAACTGCTCACCGCATCGCTGGTGCTCAAGTACGGGCATCCGGTGTCGGTCTTCATCGGCGCCTGGCTCGCGCTGGCCGTCGTCTCTGCGCTCGGTGCGGTCCTCGGGCGCAGCCTGTTGCAGCGCATGCGCCTGTCCACTGTGCAACGGATCGGTGGCGGAGTGTGCCTCCTCCTCGCCGCGGTCACCGGCGCTGAGTTGCTCGGGGTGCTGGGCTGAACGCCGAGGCGGGCTCCACAGGGTCTGCATCCGCCGGCCGATAGCGACGCTGGACCCACCAGAGCAGTCCGAGGGCGACCAGCCCGCCGGCCATGTCGGCGTTCTGGAGCAACCGACCCGGTAGCTGCGGCCACGACGGCTGGTTGAGCCAGGAAATACCCCACCACGGCATCCGGGCGAGGAACCACGCGGTGACCAGCCCGGCCGCCCACAGCCGTGGCCGTTGCCGGAGCGGGTCGGCACCGAGCAAGGCGAAGATGACTGGCACGATCCAGTGGTAGTGGTGCACCCACGCCACCGGGGACACGAGGCACGCGATGAGCCCCACAGTGCCGACCTCGGCCACCGAGGTCATGGTGGCGTGCTCGGGTGCGCGAGTGCCGTCGACAAAGTATCTGCGAGCCAGCGCATACCCGGCCACTGCGACTGCTCCGGCCAGGGCGACCCACAGCAGCGTGCCCGACAGACCTGCCGGGCCGATCCGGAGCAGCACCCCCCGGATCGACTGGTTCGAGGTGCCCATGTTGGGACCGAGCCGGGCTGGGTCCTGCAGCGCCCCTCCCCAGAAGGCGAAGGATGCCTCGGGGAGCACGAGCCAGGTACCGAGGGTGGCGACGACGGCGGCACCGACGGCCGTCGCCGCTTCCTTCCAGCGACGACAGACCAGGTAGTGCACGACGAACACCCCCGGCGTGAGCTTGATCGCCATGGCCAGCCCGACGAGGACCCCCGGCGGGACCCGCCGCAGCCATCGTGGGCGCGGGCGGCGCAGGTCGACCAGGCAGGCCAGGACCAGGAAAGCATTGACCTGCCCGAAGCGCAGCCCGTCACTGACCGGGTGCAGCCAGAGCATCACCGCGGTGAAACCAGCCAGCACCAACGGGAGCCAGGGCCCTGTGCGCCGCAGAAGCGGGGTGGCGGCATACCAGACAATCCCGGTCGTCGCGAGGACCTGCCCGACGGTCCACATCCACGCGGCCACCGGGAACGGGACGAAGGCCAGCGGCAACGCGAGTAACGCGGCGAACGGAGGATAGGTGAAGGGCAGCAGCTGCGGCGCTTCGGTCATCGCGAGATAGATCGGCCGGCCGGTGAGCAGCGAGACCCCCGCCGCCCGGTAGACCTCGACGTCGACCTGCCACTGGTCTTGGGGCCAGAAGACGAAGTAGCGCAAGATGGCCGGCACCGTGGCGAGCGCGATGATGACCCCGGCCAACACCCAGCGGCCACGCGGGATCCTGGGGCTTGATGATCCAGAGTTCGACGTCACAGGCACGGCCCTATTCTCCTTCTCTACCCGCCCCGCGCGGCCCGGTGGTGCGCCCGGCGCAGCCGACCGGGTGGCGGAGACGGCGAAGGAGACGGCGACGTCACCGTAACCTTGGGGCCGTGAGTCGTCAGATCCGAGTGCGCATCGTCGGCCTCTGGCTCCTCCTCGTCGCCGGGCTCCTCGTCCCACTTGCCGCACCCGCGGACGCCGCGCAGGGGGCAACCGACCCGGTCGGCGCGACGATCCTCATCGGAACTGGTGGGCTCACCTGGAGCGACGTCAATCAGGCCAGCACTCCCCATCTGTGGATGCTGCTGCGCGACGGGTCGTCGGCGATGATGTCGATCCGATCGGTGTGGACCAACACCTGCCCCGTCGATGGCTGGCTCGGGCTGTCTGCCGGCGGTCGGGCTGCCGGGCCACGCTCGGGATCGAGCAGCAACCCGGTGGACAATCCCTGCCCGGCGCTGCCCGAGGTGATCGCCCCCACTGGACCGGTTCCGGGCTGGACAGCCTGGGTCGACGCCGCCCGCAGAGATGGCTTCGACTCCCGCCTGGGCACCCTGGGCCAGAGCGCTGCGAACGCCAGAGTGTGCGTCCAGGCCATCGGCCCGGGCGCTGGCATCGGAGCGGCCCGCACCGACGGCACGGTGGCCGCGTGGGCAGCCTATGACCCTGGCAGCCTGCTCCGGCTCACTGCGGGCTGCCGGATCGTCCTCGTCGACGTGGGCGCGGTGCGCGACCCGGGCGATGTCGCGTCCGGGGAACCAGCAGCCTCACCGCGGGCCGAGCAGGTCCGCGCCATCGATACCCGGATCGGCGAGGTGCTCGAAGACGCGCCGCTAGGCGCCGACGTGATCGTCGCCAGCATGTCCGATGCTGGCCGCACCGAGCGGCTCCGACTTGTCGTCGCGCACGGCCCGCACTTCGGCGCCGGGCGTCTCGACTCGCGCTCAACCCGCCAGCCGGGTCTGGTCCAGTCCCAGGATCTGACGGTCACCCTGCTCACCCTGAACGGGATCACCGCTCCGGAGTCGTTGGGCGGAGCCACTTTGACCTCCACCCCGGCAACCGACAACTCCGAGGCGGCCGCGGCCGGGCGGCTGCAGGCACTGGCCGACCAGGACTTGGCCAGCCACGAGGTGCACGCCCTGGTTCCTCCGTTCTTCTCGGTCTTCGCCTACGGTCAGCTCG
>JBDIAO010000004.1:0-73443 GCA_039812375.1 Phycicoccus sp.
TGGGCGACTCCGAGCAGGTCCCGGGCCCGTGCTGCGGTCTCCATGGCAGTCGCCGGGGCACTCATCGGGGTCGGTCCGGCGCGGGCCCATCGGTGTCGGGCACGTCGCCAGTGCCGTGGGCCTCGCCAGTGCCGCGGGCCTCGCCAGTGCCGTGGGCATGGTCCGGGGAGTGGACATCGTCGTCCTCCTCGCCGACCGCATCCTCCGGCGGCGGAGGCGCGGGCCGGTGGCGGGGCGGCACCGGGGACAGGCTCGTGCGACGGTAGTCATCGCTGCGTTCGGAGGTGTGGACCTCGTCGTCGAGCCGGTGCAGCTGGGTGCCGAGGACGTCGAGCGCCGCCGCGTCCTGGCGCAGGTGTGCGGACTGCAGGCTCGCGAGCAGGTTCAGCTCACTGGCCAGGCGTGCTCGCACGAGCAGGTTGGCGTCGGGGCGCTCCACCCGCGAATGGGCATAGGCCTCCAGGACGGTGTCGAGCGCCTCTGGGGAGGCGAGCTCGACCAGGGAGGCGAAGTCGTCCGCGGGGTCGGCGACCTTGGCATCCTCCCAGCCGAGCACTGCCTTGACCCGCACGTCGGAGGCGTCATCGCCGTCGAGGTGGACGAGGATTTGGTCACCGGTGAGGTCGCCGTGGACCGGGGTCGGCGCGAAACGCCACAGAGCAACGTCCTCCAAGGCCCGCTCCCAGCGGCTGAGCAGGCCTGCCGGAACCTTCCCGGTGCCTGCCGCCCGGTCGAGGTCGGCGAGCCGTCTGCTCCGATAGGCATCCGGGTCGTAGACCGCCGACCCGGCCTCCTCGAACAGCCGGGAGTCAGTGTTGTGCAGCGCCGCAAGCGCGCGGCCGATCTCGGCGGCGGGTCCGGGTCCAGCCGGCAGCCCGGTGAAGTCGAGAAGCTCACCGCTGAGGTATGGGTAGACCGCGGCCCGACCTGCGCCGGGCACCGCGGCATACCCCTTCGGCTGCGGCACCGAGAACGGCAGGCGGCGGCCGAGCAGGCCCAGAAGGGTGAATGCTTGCTCCATGGCCGCGGCGGCGGTCGGAGTTCTCGGAGCCCGGACGACCCACCGCCGGGACTGGGTGTCGACGACGAACGCGACGTCGAAGAGATGCTCCGGCAGGCTGGGCAGGGCCTCAACGGTCACGGGGTCCAGACCGGGGACGGCGACGCTGGCGAGCGCGGCGAGGTAGGCGGGCGTGCGTTCCACCCCGCCACCGTATGCCGCCGGCCCGTCCTAGAGTGGGCGCCGTGGCGCGTGGCGACGGACTTCTTCCCCACATCGCGCTCACCGGCGACGCGGTCGACCGGTGCGCGCAGGAACGTACCGATCCTGCCCTCTTCGACCGGCTCCTGGCCGACCCGCACACCGCGGTCCTGGAGCTCATCGACGGCGGCGTGCCCGTCGAAGGCCGCCACGGCGCTCGCCGGCTGCGGTGGCGCACCCCCGTGGCCGGTGACCGGGACCGGCTGTGGATCTTCCTCGGCCGGGATGACAGCACCGACCATCCGGCATACCTCGGTGTCGTCGTCGACGGAGGGGAGGCCGCCGACCGGGATATGGACCCAGGGGAGCGCAGCACGCTGCGTTCGGTCGGCGCCGAACTGCCGGACAAGGAGGCTCGACTGCTCGCCACGGCGCAGGCACTGGCGAACTGGCACCGGATGCACACCCACTGCCCACGGTGTGGGGCGCCGACCGTCGTCATCGACGCCGGCTGGGTGCGCCGGTGCACCGCTGACGCCTCCGAGCACTACCCGCGCACCGACCCGGCGGTCATCATGGCGGTCATCGACGACGACGACCGGCTGCTGCTGGCCGGGGCGGTCGGGTTCACCGCGACCGGGATGTCCGTGCTGGCCGGGTTCGTGGAGCCAGGGGAGACGATGGCTGATGCGGTGCGCCGCGAGGTCCGCGAGGAGGTGGGGGTGCAGGTCGGTGACGTCTCCCAGCTTGCCGACCAGCCGTGGCCGTTCCCGACCGGGCTGATGATCGGCTTCGTTGCCCGTGCGCTGACTCAGGAGCTCACCCTGCAGGACGAGGAGATCCGGAGTGCCCGCTGGTTCACCAGAGCCGAGCTCGACAGTGCGCTGGCTGAGGGATCAGTGCACATCCCAGGCCGGATTTCGATCTCCCGCAGGCTTATCGAGTACTGGTACGGCGGGCCGATCGATGTCCCCGACGCCAACCTGCGTCGATGAGGGACCCGGACTGCGTCCTGGAGGGTTTGGACGCCGAGCAGCGAGAGGTCGCCGCGAACCCGGTCGGTCCCATGGTGGTGCGCGCCGGCGCCGGGACTGGGAAGACCCGGGCGATCACTCATCGGATCGCGTATGCCGCGCTCGCCGGCATCCACCAGCCACAGCACGTCCTCGCGCTCACCTTCACCGCGCGCGCGGCCGGCGAACTGCGCACCCGGGTCCGCCAGCTCGGCGTCGGCGGGGCCCAGGCCCGGACCTTCCACGCCGCGGCCCTGCGCCAGCTGCACTACTTCTGGCCTCAGGCGGTCGGCGGCGCAGCACCCGAAGTCATGCCCAACAAGGCAGCTGCGGTCGCCGAGGCAACCGCCCGATTGCGGATGCGATTCGATCGCACGGGCATCCGTGACCTCGCGGCGGAGATCGAGTGGGCCAAAGTCTCGATGATCACCGCGGATGGCTATCCCGCCGCAGCCCGTGCAGCCCGCCGCGAGGCCCCCGGAGTCGACCTGACCGCGATGGCGCGGATCATGGCGGCATACCAGGAGGTGACCTCCGCGCGCGGGGCCATCGACTTCGAGGACGTCCTGCTCGTCCTCATCGGGATCCTCCAGGAGCACGAACAGGTAGCCCGCGCCGTGCGTGCGCAATATCGGCACTTCGTCGTCGACGAATACCAGGATGTCAATGCCCTGCAGCAGCGGCTGCTGCAGCTGTGGCTCGGCGAGCGTGCCGACCTGTGCGTGGTCGGGGATCCGGCTCAGACCATCTACTCCTTCACTGGAGCCACGGCGCAGCACCTGCTCGAGTTCCCGGCCCGCCACCCAGGCGCCAGGGTGGTCGAGCTCACTCGCAATTACCGATCCACACCTCAAATTGTCGCTGTGTCCAACGCTCTGCTCATGGCCCCAGGTGGTGGCCGGCGTAGCGGCTCGGTCGTGCTGCGCGCCCAGAGAGCGGACGGGCCCTCCCCTCGCCTCCTGCGCTATGCCGATGATGCTGCCGAGGGGCACGGGGTGGCGCAGCAGATCGGCCGGCTCGTCGCCGAGGGGGCCCCGGCCGGCAGCATCGCCGTGCTGTTCCGGACGAACGCGCAGAGCGAGGTCATCGAGGCTGCGCTCGCCCGCGCCGACATCGCCTACCTTGTCCGCGGTGGCGAGCGGTTCTTCGCTCGCAAGGAGGTCCGAGACGCCCTCCTCTTGCTGCGCGCGGCGGCCCGATCGGACGATGGCTCAGTGCCCCTGCCCGACCTCGTGAGGGACATCCTTCTCGGCGCCGGCTGGTCTCGCCAGCCCCCGGCTGCGGGTGGGTCCGCTCGGGAGCGCTGGGAGTCCCTGGCCGCGCTGGCCAACCTCGCCGACGAGGTCGCGGCCCTCGGGCAGGAGCAACCCGAAGGTGTGCCCAGTGCACCCGGGGAAGGCTCCGGGGTCCGCCTCGGCGGGTTCGTGGCCGTCCTCGACGAGCGGGCTGCCGCGCAACACGCCCCGAGTGTGGACGGGGTCACCTTGGCGTCCCTGCACGCCGCCAAGGGACTCGAGTGGGACCACGTTTTCCTCGTCGGCTGCTCCGACGGGCTGCTCCCCATCGCGGCCGCCGAGGGTCTCGACGCGGTCGAGGAAGAACGTCGCCTTCTGCACGTCGGGCTCACCCGGGCCCGGGACACCCTCGAACTGTCCTGGGCAGCGGCACGTCACCCCGGCGGCCGTGCCGTGCGCCGCCCCTCCCGGTTCCTGGAGGCGGTTGGTGACCTGCTCGGTCTGGCCCCCGTCGGGGATCCGACGCGCGCGGGGCGCGCGGGGCGTCCGGGGCGTGCGGGGCGGGGGCGAGGGGGGAGCGCGGGGTCCGGGCGGACGAACAAGACACCCGTCACCTGCCGAGGGTGCGGCATACCGCTCACCGCGGCGGCTCAACGCACGGTGGGTCGGTGCGAGGCATGCCCACCGACCTACGACACGGACCTGTTCGAGGCGTTGCGCGCGTGGCGGTTGGCGACGGCAACAGAACAGGGGGTCCCGGCGTATGTCGTCTTCACCGATGCGACCCTTACCGCGATCGCCGAGTGCCTGCCTGCCGACCGGGGTTCGCTCGCCGGGATCCGGGGGGTGGGCGCCGCCAAACTGGACCGTTATGCCGACGACGTCCTGGCCCTGGTGTCGCAATCGGCTGGGTCGGCTGGGTCGGCTGGGTCGCAGCTGCAGCCGGCAGGATCTGACTCTGTGGTGTCTCAGTGAGACCCCGGATCCGTGGCTTCACCCCGGGAACATTCCGGGGCCAAGCCACCTTTTCGGGGTGACCCCGAAAACGTGGGACGGGGGGGGTGGGGTTGCTCGGGAGCAGTACCGTCAGACCCATGCCGACCCCACCCGAGCGCATCGCCTGCGCAACTTGTGGAACCGTTCCCGTCGACGACACCGCGACCGCGGTTGCGCGGGGCACCTGGTCTCGCGGGATCGAGAACGGGCGGGTCGTGTGGACCTGTACGCAATGCACTCGCAGGCACGCCCGCGCCATCGAGGGAAAGCTCGACTCCGACTGGTGGTAGCGCCTGCGCCGCGCGTGTAGTGGTAGCGCCTGCGCCGCGCGCGGCCACCCCGCCTGGCCGCCGCGCGTGGCCTCGAGAGCTCAGGGCAGTGGCGCCGGCAAGCGAGACTCGTCGATACCGGGCAGGTGGGCGACCATGATTTCGCGGATCGGCACAGTACCGCCGATCTGGGCCAGGACCCCGATTCCGCCGAGCCACACCCGGTGGATGAGCAAGTAGTCCGGGGGCAGGTTGAGCTTGGTGCCGACGAGGAAGTCGGGGGAGCGCGGGTCCCGGATGGAGGCTGCGACCGAGCGCAGCCATCGGCGGTCGATGTGGAACTCCTCATGCTGTAGTGGCTCGAGGAAGCGGACGAGGTAGCGCTGCAGCGCCTCCGGCTCGACATGGACTCCGTGCCGGATGAACCCCTCGCTCGCCAGGCCCTCGGCGAGGGTGTCCGCCTCCCCGGCGAGGGCTGCGGTGACGAGAGTGCCGATCGCTGTAGGCAACCCTGCGGGGAGCCGGTCAACGGCACCGAAGTCGAGGACCCCGAGTCGACCGTCCGGGGTGATCCGGAAGTTGCCCGGGTGCGGGTCTGCATGTAGCAGCCGGGCTCGGTTCGGCCCGCGGAGCAGGAACTCGAGATAGAGATCCGCTGCCTGGTCCCGCTGTTCGGTCGTGCCCTTGGCGATGATCTTCGACAGCGGTGTGCCGGCGACCCACTCGGAGACCAGGACATGACCACTGGCGATGAGGACGTCGGGGACCAGAACATCCTCGTCGCCGGCGAAGGCACGGGCGAAGGCCCGCTGATTGCGCGCTTCGAGGGTGTAGTCGAGTTCTTCGCTCATCCGTGCGATGAGCTCGTCGGTGATGGGCTTGACGTCAACGCCCGGCAGCACGGTCGCGGCCATCCGGGCGAGTCGGGCGATCTGGGTGAGGTCGGAGAGCAGGGCCGGCCCGGCCCCCGGGTACTGGATCTTCACGGCGACGTCACGGCCATCCCGCCACACCGCCCGGTGCACCTGGCCGATCGAGGCAGCCGCCACCGGTGAATCCTCGAAGGAGGCGAACTTGGCGCTCCGCCAGCGCGGCCCCAGCTCACGGGCCAGGACCTTGTGCACCGTCGTGGTGGGCATGGCCGGACCGGACTCTTGGAGTCTGGTCAAGGTGGCGCGATACGGCGCAACGAGCTCCTCAGGCATCGCCGCCTCCATCACGGACAGGGCCTGTCCGAACTTCATCGCCCCACCCTTGAGCTGGCCCAGCACCGAGAAGATCTGCTCTGCGGTGCGGGCCTGGATCTCGGCAGCAACCGCCTCGGCGCTCTTACCCCCGACCCGCTTGCCCAGCCCGACCGCGGTGCGCCCGGCATACCCCAGCGGCACCGAAGCCAGCCGCGCCGTGCGGCTGATCGCGGTGCGCGGGATGTCGCTCATCTTCCCATTCTCACGCACTCGTGCGCTCGGGCCCTTCCCGGCTGCACGTGCAGCCGGGATGTCGGGGCCAGTGTCGGTGGATCAGCGCGGGCACCGGGGTGTGCACCTCGGTGGACACCCCGGCCAGTGACGTGTCGCCGGCGATGACGTCGAGGATGACGGCGGCGGTCACCGCGCTGGCGAGGATGACCAGGCTCGGCTCGGGGCCGCTGTCGACGGGGGCGACCAGGCCGGTCCAGGCTGCCCCATCCGGGGAGCGCACCGGCCGACCCCGGGCTCGTTGCGCGCGGGCGAGGTCGTGGCAGGTCAGGCACGAGGACCGGCCCGGCACGACCAGTGGTCCGACGCGCACCCGGTGCACGCCAACCCGAACGGGCAGGTGGGGTATGCCGCCGACCCACCAGGGGCGGGCTCGGGCTGGGTCGGCGCTGCCGCGGCCAATGAGGACCACGGCGTTCAGGAACGCCCGCGGATCACCGACCTCGATGTCCACAGCGGCAGCCTCGGCAACCCACGCCCCCTGCAGCGTGCGCACTCCGAAGCGGCGCAGGTGTGCCCCGACGAGGTCGGTCACCTCTCCCCGGCCGTCGAGCAGCACCCGTGGTGTTGCCGCCGGCCACCGGCCGCCAGGTCCAGTGGTTTGCGTGATGCCCATTCGCACTTCTCCCTCGTCCGGGTCGACCCGGACGGCTCGTCCGCGGCGACTCGGCCAATGTGGCACAGCGGCCGCCACAGCGTCCGGCGTCATCCACAGGCCCGGCTTGGCAGGCCTGGCTCGGTCTGAGCGACCTGGGCCTGGGGCAGGCGACGGGCGACGGCCCCGACCGCTGGTGCAGTCGGGGCCGTCGGCAGAGACGGTGGGCGTCAGGCCTTGCCGAGGATGCGGTTGAGGTTCGTGCCGCACACCGGGCACTTCCCCTTGGCCATCCGGCGGCCATTCTCCGAGACGACGACGTTGCCGGTCGTCTCACGCTTCTCCTTGCACTTCACGCAGTAGAAGTCGCCCGTGTAGGTCTCTTTTGCC
The DNA here is from genome assembly GCA_039812375.1 of Phycicoccus sp. Taxonomy (GTDB): domain Bacteria; phylum Actinomycetota; class Actinomycetes; order Actinomycetales; family Dermatophilaceae; genus JAGOME01. The sequence continues at coordinate 7,178 of JBDIAO010000004.1, forward strand.
ATCGCTGGAGTCTCCTTGGTCCATGGTGCGGCGACAGGTGTCACCCTCGGCCCAGCGTACGGGAGGGTCCCGGACGGCCCCGGTTACGGCACGGTGGCACCCAACCCACCGTCACTGAGCCCAGTGGCTCGCAGGGCGGCGTCGACGAGTCGGGCCACTTCTCCGCTCGGCCCCTCGGGAAGGTCGACGACCGGCCACCATCGGACGTCGAGGGACTCCGCGCTGACTGTCGGCTGAGCGCCGACGGGGAGAACGGCGGCATACCGGATGTCGAGGTGTTCCCGGCAGCGCCCGAAGTCCCCGTTCAAGACGTGCCGGTCGAGTTCGACGATCTGCGCACGCGGGGCCACACCCTCGATGCCGGACTCCTCCCGGGCCTCTCGGGTGGCTGCAGCGTGCGGGTCGGTGTCGGTGGGCTCGAGATGACCACCGAACTGGAGCCACCGTCGGGCTCGACGATGCAGCGCGAGCAAGGTGTGCCCGCCGGCGGCGTCGAGCACCACGCACGACGCCGTGAGGTGCGCAGGGGGGCCCTCCTTGAGGACGACGTCAGGCCAGGCGTGCAGCCGGTCCAAATAGACCGATCGCAGCTCCCGCTGGGCATCGTCCGTCGGGTCGTATGCCGTCAGGGCCGCCAGCGTCGCTGCATGCAGCGCCGCGACCGAAGGGTCAAGGCGGGCCCTCACGCGGGCGGCTCGTCCTCGCCCCGCAGCAGTTTCTCCAGCTCAGCGTCGAGGGCGTCGGGAGTGCTCTCACTGGCGCGGGCGACATAGCCGAGCGGGTCGTCGAGGTCGTCCGCCCCGGGGGCGAGGTCGGGGTGGCGCCAGGCGGCATCGCGGGCTGCGGCCCCGCCGTCGGCCTGCAACGCAGCGAAAAGATTGGTCGCGTCGCGCAGCCGTCGTGGGCGAAGCTCAAGGCCGACCAGAGCTGCGAACGTCTTCTCCGCCGGGCCCCCGGTGGCGCGTCGGCGTCGTACGGCCTCGGCGAGAGCGTCGACCTGCGGTAGGTGCGGGCGTGCCGCCGCGGTCGCGACGACGTCGACCCACCCCTCGACGAGGGCCAGGGAGGCCTCGAGGCGACGCAGCGCGGCTGCCTGCTCGGGTGAGTTCGGGGGGGTGAAGGCGGTGCCGCCTAGCGCCTCCTGGAGGGCAGTCGGGTCGGACAGGTCGGACAGGTCCATGCTGCCCAGGCTGGCCTCGATGGCGTCGGTGTCGATCCGTATGCCGCGGGCGTAGTCACGCACACCCGCCAGTAGCTGGCTGGCGAGCCAGGGCACGTCGGCGAACAGCCGCACCCGAGCCAACTCCCGAACGGCAAGGAAGAGGCGAACCTGCGCCTCGTCGATGCCCAGGTCGGCAGCGAAGGTTCGTACTGCACCGGGGAGCAGGACGACCTCACCGGCTGGGGTGAGTGGCAGACCCACCTCGGTGCCACTGAGCAGTTCCCCGGCGAGCACCCCGATACCGCGGCCGACCTGGACAGAGAACACCGATCCCTGGAGGCGGCGCAGCATCCCGGACATCTGCGAGAGCAGCTGCTCAGGGTTGACCCCGGGCGGGAGCAACCCCTCGGGCAGCTCGTGACCGGAGAGTCGTCCGAGCTGGCGTCCCATGGCCGCTTCGACGGCATGGGCCACCCCCTCGGCGACCGGAGCCGCGAGGTCCAACCACCGCGGCAGCGTCCCCTCGATCCACTCCGACCCACTCCACGCCAGCCCGCGCACGGCCGGCGCGGACAAGGTGGTGACGTCGTCGAGCCAGAGCCCGGCGACACTGACAGCGTCGGCCACCGCCCGGATGTCCTTCGCGCCGATGCTGGGATCGCCGTGCTCAGTCACCGTGCTTCGAGCGGTGTCCCGCACCGCCTCGGCGGCGAGTGTGCCGTCGGTCTCTGCGGCGGCGAAGAGCTGCTGGACCTGTGCGAGCATGCCGTGCAGCATCCCGGGGTCCAGTCCCGACAGCCCCGCTCCCTGGAGCAGGCTGGCCAGCTCGGGGGGTACCTCGGCGCCGCCGGTCAACGCGCGGAGCAACTCGAGCAACTCCGGGGGCAGGCCGGGATCTTCCGGTGACCCCGAGCTGTCGGGCGTGTGATCGGATGGCATGAGCTGCTCCTCGGGCTGATGTAATGGAGTCCTGAACTAGCCAACCACGATCACGAGCGCGCCGTTCCCGCCGCAGGACTCCAGCCGTGATCCGGTCAATCGTGAGGAGTCCCATGGAACCCGAGCCTGCCGTCGTCCTCACCGACGTGCGGGACGTCCCGCTGTCGATCGACGAGCTCGTCGGCGCCGTGCTCCATCCCACCTGCGGGGCGGTGTGCGTCTTTCTTGGCGTCGTCCGCGACCACGACCGGGGGCAGCCGGTGACCGCACTCGACTACGAGGCCCATCCGAGCGCTCGGGAGCGCCTGAGCGAAGTGGCGGCGGGGGTCGTGTCGCGTACTCCGGGGGTCCGGGTGGCGGCCGTCCACCGGTCCGGCCCACTGGCCATCGGAGAGGTCGCTGTCGTCGTCGCGGCCGCAGCCGCACACCGCGAGGACGCCTTCCGGGCGGCGCGCGACCTGATCGACACCCTCAAGGCCGAAGTGCCGATCTGGAAGCACCAGTCGTTCACCCACGGCGGCACCGAGTGGGTCGGCCTGCCGTGACCGCCACGGGACCAGCGGAACCGGGGCCCAAGGGCTTGGGGATGGGCGAAGGCCCGGAGCCGGCTGAGGATCCGGAGCTGACCGAGGACGGCCCGGACGACTCGAAGGCCGTTGGGCGGCGCTACATCGTGCTCGTCGGCGCCACCTTCCTCGTCCTTGTGCTCGCTTCCGTCCTGGCACTGGTTCCGCTGCCCTACGTCATCATGTCCCCGGGCCCGATCACCGACACCCTGGGCTCCATCGACGGCAAGAAGATCATCGACGTCGGCTCGACCCCGACACACCCCACCTCGGGTCGGCTCTACTTCACGACCGTGCGGATCGCCGGCGGTCCCGGGGCGCGGGTCACGATCTATGACCTCGTCGGGGCCAAGCTCGACTCGCATGCCCAGGTCCTCGACGAGCAGGCCGTCTTCCCCTCGGGGGTGACCCAGAGCGAGGTCGAGGAGCAGAACACCGCCGAGATGACCGGCTCCCAGGACACTGCGGCTGCGGTGGCCCTGCGCGCTCTCGGCAAAGACGTCCGCACCGAGGTCTACGTCGACCAGGTGAGTCCGGGTGGACCCTCGGATGGCACGCTCATGGCCGGGGACGTCATCGTCAGCATCGACGGGCAACCCGCCACCGATGGTGCGGTGGTGCGGGCTGCGGTGCTCGCCAAGCCGGTGGGGAGCGCGCTGTCTGTCCGCTACCGCCGTAACGGGAGCGAACGCACCGCAACGATCACGAGCCGCGACAGTGGAGGGCACCCCATCATCGGCATCCTCATGGGGGTGCGCCACGACCTGCCTATCCCCGTGCGGATCCACGCCGGTGCCGTCGGTGGACCGTCGGCCGGGATGATGTTCGCGCTGGGGATCTACGACGTCCTCTCCGACGGCGATCTGACCGGCGGCAAGGCGATCGCCGGGACTGGCACGATCGATGACAGTGGTGCTGTCGGGCCGATCGGCGGGATTCGAGAGAAGCTGTATGGCGCCCAGGCCGGTGGCGTGCAGTGGTTCCTTGCCCCCGAGGCCAACTGCGCTGAGGTCGTCGGCCAGGTCCCACAGGGGATGCACGTGGTCAAAGTGGGCTCGTTCGAGCAGGCCAAGGAGGCTGTGGAGTCGATCGCGCACGGATCGGGTGCCTCGCTGCCCAGCTGCTCCTAGAGGTCAGCGAAGGTGGCGCGTAGCGCCTCGACCAGTCCAGGTGCGATGTCGCGGCCTTGCGCGACGCGGTCGTCGCTGTCATGTCGGCGCTGGCGGAGCAGGCAGCTCGAGGCGCCATCCCGGGTCACCGCGACGAGCAGGCGGACGTCTGCCCGGTCCGGGTGGGCGGCCAGGGCCGCGAGGGCTGCGTCCGGGTTCTCGGGAAGGTTCTGCTCGGCCTCCGGGGGGACCACGAGCCGCTCGATGGCAAGTGCACACCCGATCACCGCATCGGGCCAGGCGATGCGCCGCAGCAGGTCCTCGACGCCCTGGTGGTCGGGCAGATCCTCCTGCTCGACCGCGGAGAGAGCCTGCGGGCCCAGGTCCGCCGGCGACAGGGCGGTGATCGCGCCGGGTTCGGCGGCGAGCAGGTCTGCGGTGGGCACGAGGGCGAAAAGTCGGGCCGGCTGGTCCCATCCCGCAGCGGCGACGAAACGCTCGGTGTCCAGGGCGACGAGGTCGAGTGGGTCGGTCACGGGGCGAAGGGTTGGGCTCACCAGCTCATCGTGCCCCATGCGCTCATGCTGCCCTATGTGCTCATCGTGCCCCATGCGGCAGGCCACAGTTCGGCCGGAGCGCTCGGCTCGGTTAGGTTGGGGGCACGCCGCGACCGACTCCGGCCGCGACCCACTGACGAAGGAACGGGAACAGCGGTGAGTCACCCCGACTGGTTCGACGAGGAGCCCACCGAAGGGAACCGTCCGCGCCCGGACGCACCGGCCCAGCCCGCCGGGCAACGCAGCGCAATCGGCCCGACCCTCGTGGTCATCGTCCTGCTCATCATCTTGGGCTCTGCGTCTGCCAGTTGGGTCACCGACCTGTGGTGGTACGACTCGGTCGGTTTCCGCGGAGTCTTTCTCACCGAGTGGGGCACCAAGGCGCTGCTCTTCGTTCTCGGCTTCCTCATCGTCGGGGGTGTCCTCGCGGCCAACGTCGTCGTGGCGTACCGGACTCGGCCGTTCGTCATCCCGACGACCCCGGGCCAGCAGGCGCTCGAGCAGTATCGCCAGCTGCTTCACCCGTTGCGCCGGGTTGCTCTGATCGCCGTGCCCTCGGTCATGGGAGTCCTCGCCGGGATGGGCACCGCCGGGGCGTGGCAGACCTACCTGCTCTGGCGCAACGCCGTGCCGTTCGGCACCAAGGACCCCCAGTTCGGTCTCGATGTCGGGTTCTTCGTCTTCACGATGCCGTGGCTGACCTTCCTGCTCAACTTCGCCATGCTCCTGCTGGTCCTCTCGCTGGCTGCGGCGATCTTCGTGCACTACCTCTACGGGGGTCTCCAGCTGCCCGGTCGGGGCCCGTCGACCCGCGCCGCATACGCCCACATCGGCATCCTCGGTGCGCTGCTCGCGATCGTGCGTGGCGGCTCCTATTGGCTCGACCGCTACGCGCTGTCGTGGACTGACGGCTCGCTCATCACCGGGTTCACCTATACCGGAGCCAACGCGGTGCTGCCCACCCGGGCCATCCTCGCGGTCTCCGCGGTGATGATCGCCGGCCTGTTCCTCGCCTCCATCTGGACGCTCAGCTGGCGGCTGCCGATCATCGGGGCGGCCCTGCTCATCATCACCGCAGTGCTCATGGGAGGTATCTATCCCGCCCTCGTGCAGTCCCTGAAGGTCAAGCCCTCCGAGCAGTCCCTGGAGGCCCCCTTCATCGCTCGCAACATCGCGGCCACCCGGGATGCCTACGGGCTCTCCGACATCGAGACCACGGCATACCCGGCGACAACCGACACCGCCCCGGGACAGCTGCGCCACGACGCCGAGACGATCCCCGGCATCCGGCTCATCGACCCCAACGTGGTCACCCCGACCTTCCGCCAGCTCGAAGGCCTGCGGCAGTACTATGCCTTCCCCGACATCCTCGACGTCGACCGCTACGACATCGACGGGACGACCAGTGACTCCGTGGTCGCGGTGCGGGAGATGAACCTCGAAGGGGTGCCGTCAGGCCAGCGCAACTGGGTCAACGACCACACCGTCTACACCCACGGGTTCGGGTTTGTCGCCGCCTACGGCAACCAGCACACCCGCGAGGGCGACCCGGTCTTCTTCACTGGGGGGTTCACTGACTCCGGCAAGCTCCCGGCATACGAACCGCGGGTCTATTTCGGGGAGTTCTCCCCCGAGTACTCCATCGTCGGTGCCCCGACCGGCAAGACCCCCAGGGAGTTCGACTTCCCCGACGACAAGGGCGCCGGCGGCCAGGTGAACAACACCTACACCGGCAACGGGGGCGTTCCTATCGCGTCGTTCCTGCGCAAGTCCGCGTATGCCGTCAAATACCGCGAGCCGAAGTTCCTCCTCTCCGACCAGGTCACGTCGGAGTCGCGGATCCTGGACCACCGCACCCCGAAGGAGCGCGTCGAGAGGGTCGCGCCGTGGCTCACCCTCGACGGCAACATCTATCCGGCTGTCGTCGACGGGCGCATCCAATGGGTCGTCGACGGCTACACCATGTCCGCGCACTACCCGAACTCCCAGCTGATCGACCTGGCCAACGCGACATCGGACTCGGTCACCGAGACGTCGCGGTCGGTCTCGATCACTGCCGGGCAGATCAACTACCTGCGAAACTCGGTGAAGGCGACCGTCGACGCCTACGACGGCACGGTCCGGCTCTATGGCTGGGACACCCAGGACCCGATGCTCAAAGCGTGGTCGAAAGCCTTCCCGGGCAGTGTCCGGCCTCTCTCGGAGATCTCCGCGCAGCTGATGGCCCACCTGCGCTACCCACAGGACATGCTCAAGGTGCAACGCCAACAGCTACGCAAGTACCACGTGACCGATCCGGCCTCGTTCTATAGCGGGCAGGACTTCTGGCGGGTGCCCAAGGACCCCACGCACGCCACTCAGGACCAGCCGACCTACTACCAGTCCCTGGCGATGCCAGATCAGGATCGGCCGGCCTTCTCGCTGACGACGACCTTCATCCCCGAGGGTACTGGCCGCGAGATCCTGCGGGCGTTCCTCGCGGTCGACGCCGACGCCGGGTCCCAGAAGGGCGCCCCGTCGCCGAACTACGGCAAAATCCGGCTCCTCGAGCTCCCGCGGACCTCCGCGGTCGACGGGCCGGGACAGGTGCAGAACCAGATCAAGATCTCCACCGAGCGCTCGCAGAGCCCGACGGAACCGCTCAACCTCGCCCAGTTCATCACCCAGAGCAGCCAGTCTGGCAAGGAGCTCACCTTCGGCAACCTGCTCACGCTACCCGTCGGTGGCGGACTGCTCTATGTCCAGCCGCTGTATGTGCAGGCCTCGAAGGAGGGCGGCTCGTTCCCGCAGATCAAGGCGACCGTGGCCGTGTTCGGCAAGAAGATCGCATGGGGCGAGACGCTCAACCAAGCACTCGACGGGCTCTTCGGCGGCGACTCCGGTGCACCAGCCAGCGACGTCGGGGCGGGCACATCCTCCGGCAGCACGACACCGGGCAGCACCCCGCCGACTGAGCAGGGCTCGCCCACCACGTCGGTGACGGCCGAGCTGGCCCAGGCGATCCTGGACATTCAGAAGGCCAACGAGGATGCCCAGGCTGCCTTGCGCGCCGGTGACTTCGCGGCATACGGCGAGGCGCAGAAACGGCTCGAGGCCGCGATCGCGCGGGCAGTCGCCGCCGGTGGACAACTCACGCCGCCCGCGAGCACGCCGACCCCGTCAGCCTCGCCCTCTCCCTGATTTCGGTCCGCGGGGAGTGCGGAACGCGGTCTGCGGTCACCGGTCGGTGCCGATTTGGATGTGGCGGGTTCCTCCCGTAGCCTCGTGGTGACCGAGCGGCCTGACGGCCACTCACTCGACGCGGGGTGGAGCAGCTCGGTAGCTCGCCGGGCTCATAACCCGGAGGTCGCAGGTTCAAATCCTGCCCCCGCTACAACGCTCAGGCTCGGTTCCCGCTGGGAACCGAGCCTGAGAGCTTTCTAGACTTGACTCGGTCATCACATAGTCATTACCTACTCCTTCAGCGTCATTACCTACTCCTTCAGCAGCTGTGCTCGGCATCCCGTTAGGGGTGCCGAGCATGGAGCGCCTCAGAACGCTTCGGAGAGGGGCGGCTTGCCCGGCGCACGTGTCTGGCATGACGACGACACTGCTGTTGGGCGACACCTTGCTTGCGGAGGGGGCTCGGGGGTGACGACAGTGAGGCTGAGGAGGCCGCCTGGGGGGTCGTGATGGGTTGGCCTCTACGGTTGGCGTCAAGAGCGTGATGATGCGCTGAGGACGCGCGACGGCCCTCCCTAGCTTTGGCGAGCGGGAGGGCCGTCACTTGGTGCTTGGAGGGCACCCATGGTGATGGTAGGTACCGACCGCGCTGAGGTCGAACGGTCATTGGTCTCGGGGGAGCTTTCCTGTCCCTCGTTCCAGGGTGTGCTGGCCCCGCGGGGACATGCTCGCTCACGGTCCTCGCGAGGGCCGGGCGGGAGTGTCAGGCATCGTCCCCGCCGGGCGCGGTGTACCGGATGCCGGAGCACGCACGTGCTGCTGGCACGGGTGTGGCTGTGGCGGCGCGCAACTCGGGGTCACGTCGGGCGACAAACTCGTGTTGCTCGGGGGTGGGCACAGCACCGCCATCGAGGGTGCTCTCGATGTAGCCGACCAACTCGATGCGGTCGTCCGCCGAGAGAGCAGTCACCGAAGCCACAAGCTCTGTGCTCACCCTGACCCCAATGTAGGGAGTGAAGCACCCCAGGTGTGATGCCGCTCCTGCTTGAGCCGAGCAAGGAGGATCTGCAGCATCCGCTGGTACTGGTGAGGCCCTCGGGACAGAAGTGGATGTTGGGGGGCAAGGGATATGGATCAGATACGCGAAACTGATGCGCAGGAGGCCCTCACAGGGCACAGTTGTCCCTGTCGGCCCCGCCCGATAGATAGGGGGTGCGCAGGGTGTCCGTCCGAGACGTTCTCGTGGGGGGAGCTGTGGCCGTGGCCATGGCTGGATTCTCAGTGCTTCCCACACCTGCCGAGGCTGTTGCGCACTCTGACACTGTTGACCTGGCGGGGGCGATCACCTCGACGGTGACCAACGACTCGATGTGGCAAGGCCAGGACGCTGGGGCCATCCTGACCGCCATGTGGGGGGATGACCTCCCCACGCCCCAGGAGGGAGCCGGAACCGAGAGCACGGCAGTTCCCGCAGGGGGCGCAGGTGACGTCGTCGGGTGGGGTTTCGTCGACGGGCAGCTGTCGGCGGCATACCAACATGCCGCTGCGGCCATGCCGGCCAGCTGTCATATGACGACGGCTGTGCTCGCCGGGATCGGCCAGGTCGAGTCCGGCAACCTCGGTGGGCGCACCGTTGGCGCTGACCACGTGGTCCGGCCGGCGGTCTACGGGCCGGCCCTGACCGGTGGCCCGTACGCCAACATCCCGGACACCGACGGCGGTCGCTGGGACGGCGTCAGCGGGTGGGACCGGGCGGTCGGTCCGATGCAGTTCATCCCCGGCACGTGGGCGACGTGGGGAACCGACGGAGACGGGGACGGCGTCGCAGACCCGCAGAACGTCTATGACGCAGCACTGTCGGCCGCGCGCTACCTGTGCGCCGGTGGGCGCGACTTGTCCACCGAGGCCGGCCTGACCGCAGCCCTGTGGTCCTACAACCAGTCCGCGGAGTACGCGCAGCTGGTCCGCCGCTGGATCACCTGGTTCGCCACCAACGGCACGGGTGCCGGACAGCTCGCGGTGGTCGCCCTCGATCCTCCCGGTGCAGTCTCCACCACCGCGGCTGCCACCCTCGCAGCCACTGCCACCCCCACACCCAACGTCACGACGAGCGCGTCGCCGACGCAGACAACCTCGCCCACGGGTTCGACGACACCGACCGCGAGCAGTTCGTCCTCGGCGACGTCCTCGCCGTCCGGCACGTCCTCACCCTCAGCCACGTCGTCGCCTTCGGGCACGGCTACGCCGAGCGGATCGGCGAACTGCCTGTCTCCCAGCGTTCTGGCCTCGCCCAGCGCCGCGAGCACGGCCAGCCCGAGCAGCAGTTGCAACGCGCCTGCCGCCGCGGCCGCAACGTCGTCCGCATCGGCCCTGGGGAGCACGTCGACGGCGTCCGCCGCACCGACCACATCCGCCGCACCGACGGCATCCGCCACGCCCAGCCCGGTCAGCAGCTGCGTGACGGTGAGCCCGTCGCCGACAGTCAGCCCGTCACCGACCGTCAGCCCGTCTCCCACGGTCAGCCCAAGCCTGGGCGCTGGCTGCCTCTCAGCCGTGGGGACCACCCAGAAACCTGGGCTGTGAGCCCGACCGCCAGGGAGCGGGGGTGTGCCGCATAGGGTGACACCATGCCCCTGGACTACCCGATCCATGAGCGGATCCTGGACAACGGTCTACGGGTCATCGTCTCCCCGGACTCCACTGTCCCCAACGTCACGGTGAACATCTGGGTCGGTGTCGGCTCCCGTCACGAGGTGCCTGGACGCACCGGTCTGGCTCACCTCTTCGAGCACCTGATGTTCCAGGGGTCGCGCAACGTGGCCAGCGGCGAGCACTTCGAAGCCCTCATGGCGGTCGGCGGACGGCTGAATGCGACGACGTGGTTCGACCGCACGAACTACTTCGAGACCGTCCCCAAGGGCGCCCTCGATCTCGCCATGTGGCTCGAGGCCGACCGGCACGGTCATCTCCTCGACGCGGTCACCCAGGTCAATCTCGACAACCAGCGCGACGTCGTCAAGGAGGAGAAGCGGCAGCGATACGACAACCAGCCCTACGGGGATGCGCTCATCGAGTTGTATGCCGCGACCTTCCCACCCGAGCATCCCTACCATCACGCGACGATCGGGTCGATGGACGATCTTGACGCGGCGACACTCGCTGATGTGCATGCCTTCTTCAGGGCGCATTATGGCCCGAACAACACCGTCCTGACCCTCTGTGGGGACGTGCGGCCCGAGCAGGGGTTTGCCTCCGCCGAGCGCTACTTCGGTGGACTGACGCCGCTGACTCTGGGCCCCGACCCAGCCCCCGCGCCGCTCGGCCCACTGGAGATGCCCGTCGAGGTCGACCTGGTCCGCGGCGTGCCCAACGACCGGGTGCAGATCGGCTTCCGGCTGCCCGTCGACGGCACCGCGGAGTTCCATGCCGGCGCCTTGGCCCTGGACGCCCTCGGCGGGCTCGCCTCGAGCCGACTCAGCCGCCGCCTGGTCCGAGCCGAGCACACGGCGCTGAGTGTGCACGCAGCCGCCTGGGGGCTCATCGGTGGCAACTCCCTCGGTCTGCTCGGCATCGACCTCGCCCCGGGCGCCGACGTGGCCCACATCGACGAGGTGGTCGCCGCGGAACTCGACGCTTTCGCTCAGAGCGGTCCGACCGCGGTCGAACTCGAGGCCAGCCTGGCCCAAGCGGAGCGGGGATGGCTGCGGGCGCTGGCGAGTCAGGAGGAGCGAGCCGATCTGCTCAGTCAGCACGCGCTCCTCCTGGGGGACCCGCATCGGGTCAACACCTTCCTCGACGAACTAGCCGCACTGACCGCAGACGATGTCCGCGAAGCGGCCGCGTACTGGCTGCGCCCGCAGGCGCGCGCCATCGTCCGGCATCTCGTGGCCGGCGACCGTGAGGACGCCGCATGATGCCGGGGTCCGGCGGCCACAGCGTGTCGGGCGGCCTACCCCGCCCCGACGTCCAGGCGCCGGAGCCGTGGTCGTTCCCGACGCCGAGGGTGTCGACCCTGTCCAACGGCATCCGGGTTCTGCTTCACGACCTGCCCGGTCAGCACGTCATCGCAGTGCGCGTTGTCGTCCCCATCGCTCTGGCCGACGAGCCGCGCCACCTCGAGGGTGTGGCCGCGCTGACCGCCCGCCTGCTTGACGAGGGGGCGGGGGAGCACTCGGCGGAGGAGTTCGCCGAGCTCCTCGAACGCTATGGGGTTGCTTTCGGTGCCGGGGTGATCGAGGGCGGCTTGAGCGCGGACCTGGAGGTTCCCGGGCGCCTCCTGCCCCAGGCACTGGGTCTGCTTTCCCTAGCCTTGCGGGCGCCGGCGTTCCCACCTGCGGAGGTGGAGCGCCTCGTGGCGACCCGGCTGGCCGAGTTCGCACAGGAGAGCGCCTCACCACCACATCGGGCCATGCGTGCGGTCATCGCCACGGTGTATGCCGCGAGCGAGCGGGCGTCGCGTCCCACCGCCGGCACTCCGGAGACCGTCGGAGCGATCCATCGGGACGACATCGCCGCGTGGTTCCGGGAGCGGGTGGGTCCGACTGGGGCGACCGTCGTCGTCGCGGGGGACCTGTCGGCATACGACGTCGAGGCCCTGCTGGAGGACACGCTCGGTGGTTGGCACGCGCCGGAGCACCAGGCCCCGTCACCGCTGCGGGTCCCCGAGCGGGCGATGCAGGCAGGCCGGATCGTTCTGGTCGACCGTCCGGGGTCGGTGCAGGCCGAGATCGCGATCGCCGCCCCCGGACCGGACCGGAAGGTCCTCCCGGGCTGGGCCGAGTATCCGGTGCTCGCCTATATCCTCGGCGGCTCCCCGTCGGCACGCATCGACGCGGTCCTGCGGGAGGAGAAGGGATACACCTATGGGATGCGGTCGATGTTCCGGCACCGGCCCGCAGGAGGCATGTTCCTGGTCTCCGGCTCGGTGCGCACCGAGGTGGCGGCGGAGTCGCTGGGTATCCTGCTGGACCTGCTCGACACCCTGGACAGCGGCGTCAGCGAGGATGAACTGCGCAGTGGAGTCGACTACATAGCGCGGACTGCACCGGGGCGGTATGCCACGGCCGACGCGGTGGCCGACGAGTCCGCGGGCCTGGCCCTCGAGGGGCTGCCCGTCGAGTTCCCGACGGCGAACCTGCGTCGGATGGAGGCGCTGACCACTGGCGACATCGACAATGCGTGGGGCCGCACCCGCGCCTCCGACTGGACCGTCGTCATCGTCGGTGATGCCGTTACCCTGGCGGATCCGTTGCGCGCCCTGGGGTGTGGTGAGGTGGACGTGGTCGCCGTCGACGACCACGATGGGCAGGAGCCGTCGGATCCTGGCCGGCCTGACCCGCTGGACCCCTAGCCGGAGACTCCGATCCGGGCGAGGACCTCATCGTGCAGCAGGCCGTTGGTGGCCACGGCATTGCCTCCAAAGCAGCCGTCCACACCGGCCAGCGAGGTGAATCGGCCACCGGCCTCGGTGACCACCGGCACGAGGGCCGCCATGTCATAGAGTCCGAGTTCTGGCTCGGCAGCGATGTCGACTGCCCCCTCCGCGAGCAGCATGTAGGACCAGAAGTCGCCGAAGGCGCGATCCCGCCAGCACGACCCGAGCAAGTCGACCATTGCCTCCTGCCGGTCGACCCCCGACCATGAGGTGACGCTTGAGATGGAGATCGAGGCGTGCGCGATGTCCCGTACCGCGGAGACCCGCAGGGGATGGGCTGAGGTGAGGCTGCGACCGGCATACGCACCCTGGCCCTTGGCCGCCCACCAGCGACGTCCAAGGGCTGGCGCGTCGACGAGCCCGACGACCGGATCGTCGCCGTCGAGGAGCGCGATGAGAGTTGCCCAGACGGGCACCCCACGCACGTAGTTGTGCGTCCCGTCGATGGGGTCGAGAACCCATCGACGCGGCCCGTGACCGGTGGGGGCGAATTCCTCCCCGAGCACAGCATCGCGGGGGCGGGCACGCCGCAGCTGGGCTCGCAGATACTCCTCAGCTGCCCGGTCCGCGTCGCTGACCAGGGTGAGATCCGGCTTTGACTCGACGACGAGGTCGCTGGCCCGGAAGCGGCTCATGGTGATCTGCGCCGTCGCGTCGGCGAGGACATGGGCGAGCCGGAGGTCATCGTCATAGGTCACCCCCCGCACGCTAGCGGCACGGGTCCCTCTAGCCGGTATGCCGTGCCGGCGCCTCCCGTGGCACGTCACAATAGGGTCTCGGTCGCAGGGAGAACTCCCCGAAACTCCTGTGGATCGTCTTACATGGTGGCAGCGCCTTGAGCGGCGTTCCGGGCGTGCCCGGGCCCAGAAGGGCTCATTGGAGAAGCCGGCTGCGATTTTCGCGGCCGGGACGACGACCAACAGGAGGACTCCTATGCGAGGATCGACTCGCACGGTGCTCGTGGCCGGCGCGGCTGCCACAGCCCTGCTCGCCGCCGGATGCGGTGGCGGTAGCACCAGCGGATCGGGTGGCTCAGGTGGCGCCGGCGGTGACATCACCGTCCGGGGTTGCAACCCGCAGAACCCGCTCATCCCGAGCAACACGACCGAGACCTGCGGCGGCAATGTCATCGACGCGGCCTTTGCCAAGCTCATCCACTACAACCCGGAGAACGCCAAGCCGGAGAACGACATCGCCGAGTCCATCGAGACCAGCGACAACCAGAACTTCACGGTCAAGCTGGTCCACGGCTACAAGTTCCAGGACGGCACCGAGGTGAAGGCGAAGAACTTCGTCGACGCCTGGAACTATGCCGCATACGGTCCCAACGCCCAGTCTTCCGGCTACTTCATGGAGCCGATCGAGGGCTATGGCGACACCCAGTGCACCGGTCCGGCGGATGCTGCCGACCCGTGTGCCGGTGATGGTGTGCCCAAGTCCAAGGAGATGACCGGCCTCAAGGTCGTCGACGACTACACCTTCACGATCGCCACCAGCGAGAAGGTTTCCAACCTGCCGATCCGCCTGGGCTACAGTGCCTTCTCCCCGCTGCCGGACAAGTTCTTCGCCGACCCCAAGGCCTTCGGTGATATGCCGATCGGCGCCGGTCCCTACCAGGTCGTCAAGTGGGACAAGGACCAGCAGATCGTCCTGAAGAAGTTCGCCGACTACGCCGGCAAGTTCGGTGGCAAGGTCGACGGGATCACCTTCAAGATCTACCAGGACTCCGACTCCGCCTACAACGACGTGATCGCCAACCAGCTCGACATCACCGACGAGATCCCGACCTCGGCGATGATCGACAACAAGTTCAAGCAGGACCTGCCCGATCGCAACGCGCAGAAGGAGACCGGCGTCATCCAGACGATCACTTTCGCGCCGGTCAAGGTGGACCCGGCATATGCCAAGCCGGAACTGCGCAAGGCGATCTCCGAGGCGATCAACCGGGACGAGATCATCAAGCAGATCTTTAATAACACCCGGACACCGGCAACCGGTTGGGTCTCCCCGGTCGTCGACGGTTACAAGCCGAACCAGTGTGGCGATGCCTGCACGTTCAACGCGGCCAAGGCCAAGTCCGACTTCGAGGCGGCAGGTGGCTTCCAAGGCACGATGACGTTGTCCTACAACGCTGACGCCTCGCACAAGGACTGGACCGAGGCGACCTGCAACTCGATCAAGCAGGCGCTCGGGGTCGAGTGCAACGCGGTCGGCGTTGTTGACTTCAAGACCTTCCGCACCCAGATCAAGAAGCGGGAGATGAAGGGCATGTTCCGCACCGGCTGGCAGATGGACTACCCGTCGATCGAGAACTTCCTCTCGCCGATCTACCGGACCGGCGCCTCGTCGAACGACGGTGACTACTCCAACCCTGACTTCGACAAGCTCCTCACCGAGGCTGCGGCTGCCCCCGACCTGGCTGACGCGAACAAGCTGTACCAGGAGGCCGAGGCGCTGCTCGCCAAGGACATGCCCTCGATCCCGATGTGGTACAGCAAGACGACGATGGGCTGGTCTGACCGGGTCACCGACGTCAAGATCACCCCGTTCGGCACCATCGACTTCACCTCGGTCTCGGTGAAGTGATTCGAGCCGTGATGCGATGAGGTGACCTGAGGCCCCTGTTTGGGGCCATGGCCCTCGACCATCGAACGTACCAGCGGCCTGCCGGCGCCTCGCCGGCAGGCCGCTGGTACGTTGTCGAGCAATTTCCGCGGAATATCGACGCGATCACCGAGCGATAACCGTGCATCCGCGCGGCACCTCCAGTAGGTTCAACCCGTGCCGTCTCCCTCGGATCAGGCTGTGGGTGCGACATGAGATCCAGGAGGTGACATGACCACCTACATCATCCGGCGGCTGCTGCAGATGATCCCGGTGATCCTCGGGGCGACGTTCCTGATCTATGCGATGGTCTTTGCCTTGCCCGGAGACCCGACGGCCGGCAAGTGCGGGGAGCGTCCCTGCCCACCGGCATACGTGGCGGAGTTCAAGAAGGAGTACAACCTCAACGACCCGCTCCTGATCCAATATGCCAAGTACCTCGGCAAGCTGGTCCAGGGGGACTTCGGGAAGAACTTCAACGGGGTCCCGGTCGCCGACGACCTCAAGATGCGCTATCCCACGACGGCCAAGCTTGCTCTCATCGCGGTGTCCTTCGAGATCGTCATCGGCATCGCTGCCGGCATCGTCACCGGTGTGCGCAAGGGGGGATTCCTCGACAACCTCGTCTTGGTCTCCACCCTGGTGCTCATCTCGATCCCGACCTTCGTCATCGGTGCGGTTGCGCAGTACTTCCTCGGGGTCAAGCTGGGGTGGTTCCCGGTCACCGCCGGCGCCAACCCCTCATGGTATGCCCTGCTGTTACCCGGGATGGTCCTGGGAGCGCTCTCGGTGGCGTATGTCGCCCGGCTCACCCGGACCAACCTCGTGGAGAACCTGCGGGCAGACTATGTGCGCACTGCCACCGCCAAGGGCCTCACGCGGAGCCGAGCAGTCGGTCTGCACGCGTTGCGCAACTCGCTCATCCCGGTCATCACGTTCATCGGCTTCGACTTCGGTGGCCTGCTGGGCGGGGCGATCGTCACCGAACGGATCTTCAACATCCCGGGAGTCGGTGGCTATATCTACCAGCGGATCAACCTGCGCGACGGTGCGGCAGTGGTCGGTGCAGTGACCGTCCTCGTCCTGATCTATCTGCTGGTCAACCTGCTGGTCGACCTCCTCTACGGCCTGCTCGACCCGAGGATCAGCCATGACTGACGCTGCGATCGCGGAACTCACGACACCTCCGGACCCCTTCGACGCCGGTGGCGACGTCGGTGAGGCCCGCTCACTGGCCTCCGACGCCTGGCGGTCGATGCGGCGCAACCCGATGTTCTGGATCTCGGCGAGCATGATCTTCGTCTTCGTCCTGATGGCCATCTGGCCCAGTCTGTTCACCAGCATCGACCCCACCGAGGCGGTTCTGTCCAAGAGCAGGGCCAAGCCCAGTGCTGACGCGTGGTTCGGCCGCAACATCCAGGGATACGACATCTATGCCCGGTGCATCTATGGTGCCCGTTCGTCGATCCTCGTCGGACTGCTGGCCACCAGCGGCACGGTGATCATCGGGTCGGCCATGGGTGTGATCGAGGGATACCGGGGCGGCTGGGTCGATGCGGTGCTCTCGCGCATCGGTGACGTCTTCTTCGCCATCCCGCTGCTCCTCGGTGCGATCATCATCCTCGTCTCGCTGCCGCAGGCGTTCTCCTCGAGCTACATCCTCATCGTGCTCAAGGTCGCCATCGCCCTCATCGTGCTCGGCTGGCCGAGCATCGCCCGGCTCATGCGCAGCAGCGTCATCCAGGTCAAGCCCAACGACTACGTCCAGGCTGCCCGGGCCCTGGGTGCCAGCCCGTGGCGGGTCGTGCGCTCGCACATCCTGCCCAACGCCCTGGCCCCGGTCATCGTGGTCTCGACGATCAACCTCGGTGCCTACATCGCTGCCGAGGCGACCTTGTCCTTCCTCGGGATCGGCCTGCAACCCCCAGCGATCTCGTGGGGGATCGACATCAGCTCGGCCATCGTCGGTCTGCGGACCACGCCACACATGCTCTTCTTCCCGAGCCTGTTCCTGTCGCTGACCGTCCTCGCCTTCATCATGCTCGGTGACGTGGTCCGCGACGCCATCGACCCGAAGAACCGGTGAGAGGGCTTCGATGACTACCACGAGCGAGTCCAGGACCACGCATCACGGGACGCAGTACGTGCCCCAGGACGGGTTACTCCTCGACGTCGAGGACCTCCACGTCGAGTTCCACACCGAGGACGGGGTAGCCAAGGCGATCAACGGGGTGTCCTTCCAGCTCCGGCAGGGGGAGACCCTGGCGATCCTCGGCGAGTCCGGATCGGGCAAGTCGGTGACCGCCCAGGCCATCATGGGCATCCTCGACATGCCACCGGCCAAGATTCCTAAGGGTTATATCCGATACTGCGGCCAAGACCTGCTGACGATGCCCGAGGACCAGCGGCGCCGGACCCGTGGGCCCGAGGTCTCGATGATCTTCCAGGACGCGCTGTCCTCGCTCAATCCGGTGTTCCCGGTCGGGTGGCAGATCGCCGAGATGTTCCGCAAGCACCGCGGGATGAACAAGTCCGACGCGATGGAGCAGGCGCTGCGCCTGATGAAACGGGTGCAGATCCCGGCGGCGGACGTGCGGATCAAGCAGTACCCGCACCAGTTCTCCGGGGGCATGCGGCAGCGGATCATGATCGCCATGGCGATCGCGCTGGACCCGGCGGTCCTTATCGCCGACGAGCCGACGACCGCCCTTGACGTTACTGTCCAGGCGCAGATCATGGCGCTGCTCGAGGAGCTCCAGCAGGAGCGGCAGATGGGGCTGATCCTGATCACCCACGACCTCGGCGTCGTCGCCGACGTCGCGGACCGGATCGCCGTGATGTATGCCGGTCGCCTGGTGGAGACCGCGGACATCCTCCCTCTCTATGCCAAGCCGGCTCATCCCTACACCAAGGGCCTGCTCGACTCCATCCCACGCCTGGACCAGAAGGGCCAGACCCTGGCGGCGATCGGCGGCCTGCCCCCGAACCTGCTTCGGATCCCTGCCGGATGTGCGTTCAACCCGCGGTGCCCGATCGCACAGGACATCTGCCGGCGCGAGGTGCCCGAGTTGCGCGAGGTCGCCCCCGGCCGGTTCTCGGCCTGCCACTTTGCCGAGGAGGTGCTCAATGGCTGAAGTCATCCTCAGTGCCCAGGGCCTGAAGAAGTACTACCCGATCAAGACCGGCGTCATGCGCCGCACCACCGGTCACGTCAAGGCAGTGGACGGAGTCTCATTTGACCTGCACCGGGGAGAGACCCTCGGCATCGTCGGTGAGTCTGGGTGTGGGAAGTCCACTCTGGGCCGGCTTCTGATGCGGCTCGAGGAGCCCACCGAGGGACAGGTGGTCTTCGAGGGTAAGGAGATGCACAAGACGAGCGCCCGGGAGATGCGGGCCCTGCGCCGGGACATCCAGATCGTCTTCCAGGATCCCTACACCTCGCTCAACCCCCGGATGACGGTCGGCGACATCATCGGTGAGCCCCTGGAGATCCACCCTGACATCGTCCCCAAGGGGGGGCGGCGGCGTCGGGTCCAGGATCTGCTCGACTTCGTCGGGCTCAACCCGGAGCACATCAACCGATACCCGCACCAGTTCTCCGGCGGCCAGCGCCAGCGGATCGGCATCGCCCGCGGGATCGCCCTCAACCCCAAGGTTCTGATCTGCGACGAGCCGGTCTCGGCCCTCGACGTCTCCGTCCAGGCCCAGGTCGTCAACCTCATGGAGAAGCTCCAGGACGAGCTCGGCCTGGCCTATGTCTTCATCGCGCACGACCTGTCGGTGGTCCGGCACATCTCCGACCGGGTCGGGGTCATGTATCTCGGGATGATGGCCGAGCTCGGCACTGAAGAGCAGGTGTATGAGCGCCCCACCCATCCCTACACCCAGGCACTGCTCTCCGCGGTTCCGGTGCCGGATCCGACCCTGCGGGGCAAGCGGGAGCAGATCGTCCTCGTCGGGGATGTCCCCTCGCCGGCCAACCCGCCATCCGGCTGCCGGTTCCACACCCGATGCTGGAAGGCCCAGGAGATCTGCAGCGTCGAGGTGCCTCCGCTCATCCAGCGGCCGGACGGCGTCAGTGAGCACGAGAGCGCCTGCCACTTCGCGGAGCCACGGGTGGTCGTCGCTGCGATCGAGGAGGAGCCTGCCGCGGGCCGGTCCACCGACACCGACGCGGGGTCGGCCGGGGGAGCCGCAATCGTCACCGACTGAACCGGTTCAGTCCCCGTGGGTGCGACTGCGGGAGCGCAACAGACGACGCAGGGAGGCGAGCCGGGACGCCCCTGACGGCCCGGCCCCACCGGAGGCCACCCAGGGATCCAGGCCACACTCCGGCTCGTCATGAGAGCAGCCGCGCGGGCACAGCTCCGTCCCCGGCTCCAGATCCGGGAAGTGGTGGATGATCCGGGTCGGATCGACGTGGGCCAGGCCGAACGAGCGCACCCCAGGGGTGTCGATGACCCAGCCGGTGCTGCCTGGCAGCTCCAACGCGACCGCTGAGGCCGACGTGTGCCTGCCTCGACCGGTGACATCGTTGACGTCACCGGTCCTGCGATCGGCGTGCGGGACCAGGGCGTTGACGAGAGTGGACTTGCCGACACCGGAGTGCCCGACGAGGACACTGGTGTGCCCGGTCAACGCGGCACGCAGCGGCCCCAGGCCGTCCGTGGAGAAGTCCCGGTGACTCGTCACGACGTGTGGGATGCCCAGTCCGGCCCAGTCCCGCAGGAACGGTTCGGGATCGGCGAGGTCCGCCTTGGTCACCACGATGAGAGGGGTCATGCCCGCGTCGTAGGCGGCGACGAGACAGCGGTCGACGAGTCGGGGCCGAGGTTGCGGGTTGGCCAGTGCGACGACGATGACGAGCTGGTCGGCGTTGGCGACGATGACCCGTTCGACTGGATCGAGGTCGTCGGCGGTGCGGCGCAACACGGTGGCGCGCGGCTCGATCCGGACGATCCGGGCCAAAGTGTCCGGGCTGCCGGTGACATCCCCGACGAGCGCCACCGCGTCACCGACGACGAGGCGTTGCCGACCTAGCTCTCGGGCTCGCATCGCCAGGACCGTCCGGGGCCCGTCCGGTCCGGCTACTCGCACGGTGAACCGGCCCCGGTCGACGGCGATGACCCAGCCGGGCACCGCGTCGGAGTGCGCGGGCCGGTCCTTGGTTCGTGGGCGGCTGCCGCGACGTCCGGGTCGGATCCGGACGTCGGTCTCGTCGTAGTCGGCGGCGGCGCGAGCCATCAGGGGGGTGGGCCTGAACCGTCGAGAGTGCTCACGCGCACGAGCAGATCCGCCCAGAGGGCGGGGAAGTCCGGCATCGTCTTGCCGACCGTGTCGACGTCCTCGATGACGACCCCGGGGACCTTCAGGCCCAGGACCGCTGCAGCCATGACGAGCCGATGATCGGCATACGTGTGGAAGAGCCCACCGCGCAGCCGGCCCGGCGTGATGCGCAACCCGTCCGTGGTCTCGCTGACCTGCGCCCCGAGCCGGCCCAGCTCGGTCGCGAGGGCGGCGAGACGGTCGGTCTCATGGCCGCGGATGTGGGCGACCCCCCGGATGGTGCTCGGGGCCTCTGCCAGTGCGGCGAGAGCTGCGACGATCGGGGTGAGCTCACTGCTCTCGTGCAGGTCGACGTCGACGCCGTCGATGCTGCCGCGGCCGGTGACGACCAGCCCGCGGTCGTCGAGAACGACGTCGGCGCCCATGAGGGTGAGAATCTCACGGATCTCATCGCCCCCCTGGGTCGTCCGCAGCGGCCAATCCGGAACGCGTACCCGCCCGCCGGCGACCAGGGCAGCGGCGAGGAAGGGCGCCGCGCCGGACAGGTCGGGCTCGATGGTGACGTCAAGGGCGGTGATGGCACCAGGTTCGACCCGCCAGGTGTTTGGGACCTCGTCGTCGACCACGACGCCGGCCTCGCGCAGAGTGTGCACGGTCATCTCGATGTGCGGCAGGCTCGGTAGGGCCGGACCGTCGTGGTGGATGCTCACCCCCTCCTCGAACCTGGCCCCGGCCAGGAGCAGAGCGGAGACGAACTGAGAGGATGGCGAGGCGTCCAGGGTGACCGCGCCACCTCGCACGAAACCGTGGCCGTGCACGGTCAGCGGCAGAGCGGCCCGCCCGCCGTCGTCGATGTCCACACCGAGGGACCTCAGTGCCTGCAGGAGCGGGGCCATCGGGCGCCGGCGGGCCGCTTCGTCACCGTCGAAACCAGTGGCGCCGACCCCCAAGGCAGCGACCGGTGGGACGAAGCGCATGACGTTGCCGGCGAGCCCGCAGTCGATCCAGGGGGCCGGGCGCACCGGGCCTGGGGTGACCTTCCAGCCGCCGTCGCTGGTGTCCTCGATCCCGGTCCCGAGGGCCCGCAGCGCGTCGACCATGAGCAGGGTGTCGCGGGAGCGCAATGGACGGTGCAGTCGGGAGCTGTCCCGCGCGAGGGCAGCCAGGACGAGCACGCGGTTCGTCAGCGACTTCGACCCGGGCAGACGGATGACCGCATCGAGCGGACCTGGTGCCGTCGGGGCCGGCCAGTCGACCCGGGGGGCGGTTCTCAACGGTGGGGCTCCTTGGGCGTAGCGCGGTGGTCCGGTCTCCCACGCTAGTCGCTGTCAGGGCTGGTTAGGGTGGTCGCCATGTGTGGTCGGTATGCCGCCACGGCGAACCCCGCCGAGCTCGTCGTCGCGTACGAGGTGGAGCAGGACCGGAGCGCAGAGCCGACCCGCGGTCTGCGCACCGGAGCGCAGCCTGCGTCGACGGTCCTGCCCGACTACAACATGGCTCCCACGAAGCGGGCGCCCGTCGTGCTGACTCGGGCGTTGCGCTCGGTCGAGGACGCCGGCCCGGTGCGGCAGCTGCGCCTGCTCACCTGGGGTCTCGTGCCGAGTTGGGCCAAGGACACCTCCTCGGCCGGGCGGATGATCAACGCCAGGTCCGAAACGGTGGCGACGAGGCCGTCGTTCGCCAGGGCCCTGCGGGCCCGCCGTGCCCTGGTCCCGGCCACGGGGTGGTATGAGTGGCAACGGTCGCCGGTGGCCACGGACGCCAAGGGGAAGCCGCTCACCCAGCCGTTCTTCATTCGCCGTGGAGATGGCCTACCGCTCGCCTTCGCCGGGCTCTACGAGTTCTGGCGAGATCCTGCTGTCCCTGATGGTGACGATCCAGCCGCCTGGTTGGCCACGTTCACCATCCTCACCACTACCGCGGAGGCCGGACTGGATCGGATCCATGACCGGCAACCACTCGTGCTTGACCCGGACTGCTGGGGGCGCTGGCTCGACCCGTCACTGACCGATCCGGCCGACGTCGCCGACGTGCTGGCAACCCGCACCCACAGCGGACGCTTTACGGCATACCCCGTGGGTCGTGCCGTGGGCTCGACCCGGGCCAACGGCCCCGCCCTGATCGAGCCGCTCCCGGTCACCGAGCTGCACGGCGTCGTGGACCCGGCCTCGGGGGAGATCCTCGGTACTGCGTGACCTCTCGCATCCTGTCCGTGAGCACCCCGGCGGGCCTTGGCCGGGTCACGCTCATCGATGACTGCCAAGGACCGCAGGGGCGCCAGCGGCCATCAGGCCTGCTCCTGCTGGGCCACGGCGCAGGCGGGGCGCGGTGGACACCCGACATCGACGCGGTCGTTGACGCAGCGGTCGCGGCGGGGTGGTGCGTGGCGCTGGTCGACCAACCCTGGCGGCTCGCCGGCAAGAGGGTCGGGCCCGGTCCGGCGCACCTCGACCTGGCCTGGGTTCCGCTGGTCGCTGCCGCAGTCGAGGCGTCGCGCGCGCCGGGGCCGGTGGTCGTCGGTGGGCGCAGTGCCGGGGCACGGGTCGCCTGCCGGACGTGCGCGACAGTCGGTGCCGACGCTGTGCTCGCGCTGTCCTTTCCGCTGTATCCGCCGGGTCGTCCTGAGGCGAGTCGGGCAGCGGAGCTGCTGGTGCCCTCGCAGGCCGGACTGCCGCTGCGGGTGATCCAGGGGAGCGCGGACCGGTTCGGGACGCCGACGCAGATCGCGGCGGTGCTTGGTGACGGTGACGTCGTGGCGGTTGACGGCACGCACGCACTGAGCCACGTCGAACCGGTCGCCGCGGCTGCCGTGCAGTGGTTGACTCGGCTCGCCGCCGGTCGCTGAGCCGGGCAACGACGGCGGGCCCCGTCGCAGAGCGACGAAGGGTCAGTGGCCTACTTCCACTTACTGTCCAGCCAGTTCCACCGAGCCGTGTACCAGGTCTGCAGGCTGCTGACCCCAGCGTTGAGGTTGTGCGAACCCCACACCGTGCCGTCGGCTGTTACGGACTGGGCGATGAAGTCCTTCTCGGAGTTGGTGAAGCTGGTCATCACACTTGGCGACCACTGATTCTTGAACGCCGCCCACCGTGTCTTCACGAGGGCCTTGAACTCCGGGTTGGCCATCAGGTCGTGGAACCAGGTAGGCACTCCCTGGACCGCAGTGATGCTGCTGTTGGGTTCGCTCACCCACCAGCCGGAGGTCGTCGCTTCCTCCGGGCCCGCGTGGGTCGCGTTGCCATAGGAGGTGTCGAAGTCCCACAGCGGACCGAAGTACAGCTTGCCGGGGACACCGTTGACGTCCTTCTTCTTGTACATGAACACACTGGAGCGCATGTTCGCGCCGTAGTTCTTCGTCAGCTCCATGGCGATGATGAAGTCCGCGGTGGAGTTGCCGTCGAGATACTGCTGCCAGTTGCCCGCCTTGATCGCCTGGTTGGCTTCTTCGAGGTAGTTGTCGATGTAGTCGATCTGGGCCGACGTGATGCCAGTGCCGTCGTCTTCGTCCTCAGGCTCCTTGATGCCGACCCAGCCGCGGCCGTTGCAGGTACCGGACTCTTGGAAGCCGACCACTCCTGGGCCACCGACGCACACGTTGTGGTCGCTGGTGCGCCGGTTGTCCCACTCGAGCATGTAGCCGCCGCTGATATCGGTGCTGGTGCTCTTCAGTGGGTCGATGTTGACCCGCTTGCCCGGGTCGCCGGTCACCCTGTCGGTGAGGATGTAGCTGCCGTTGTACTTACCGTTGACGTAGACGTCGACCGGTGTCGCGCCAGGCGTCCACTCCAGACCGGTCAGGGACGGCCCCATCTTGTAGGTCATGGTGTTGCGGATGAAGGACTCGTCCTCGTAGTTGGCGATGAGGTTCCACTTCTTGAACTTACCCATGCCGCACAGGTTCGCTGAGGTGTAGAGGGCGAACTTGAAGGGCTTCTTGGGCAGGTCCCAGGTGGAGTTGCCACGGCCAGACGCCTTCATCGCCGACGGGGCGAGTGCGGTGCACCGCGAGTTGTTGTTGTCCGGCACCGCGATGGTGAACTTGCCCTCCCAATAGCGGTCCTTGGCGGTGATGCCCTCGCCCTCGTTGGTGTCGATGTAGACGGTCGCCAATCCAGTGTTCTTCGTGGATCGGGGTGCCTCGAAGTTCACCTCATTGGTCAGGTTCTCCAGAGACCCGCCGGGGTCGGCGACGACGCGGTAGGCGTGCTCCACGCGGAACGGGGTGGTGACGGTGAAGGTCACCTTGCCGTTAGCACCGACCGTAGCCTGGCTTACCTGGCGCCACTCCGGAGCATCCACCCCGTTGGCCAGAACAGTCCCCGCCTTGGTCGCGAACCTCAGGTACTGCAGTCGCGCGACCTTGCCGGAGTAGCCGGGGCCGAACGTGGCGGTGAAGACGGCGGAAGTGCCACTGGGGGCGACCGTCAACTCACCCAGTGGCGACACTGTGATGATGACGTCATCAGTGGCAGTGAGCGCACCGTCGCTCACGGTCAGCGAGAACGTGTATGTCGTGCCCGCCGTCGTCCCTGCCGTGAAGGTCGGCTTGGCCACATTGCTGGCGTTGAGGGTCACTCCGGACGGGGCGGTCCAGGCGTAGCTCAGCGTCTGACCATCTGGATCCGTGGAGCCCGACCCGTCGAGGGTGACGGTGCTTCCGGCTGCGACCGACTGGTCAGGGCCAGCATTGGCCACCGGCGGCCGGTTGGCGTTGACGGTGACCACCACCTCATCAGCCGTGCTGGTCTGTGTGCCGTCGCTGACGACCAGTGAGAAAGCGTAGCGACCCGGGGCGGGCGCGGTGAACGTGGGCTTGGCCACGTTGTCGGCACTGAGAGCCACCCCTGCTGGAGGCGTCCACGCGTAGGTCAACGCGCCCCCTTGGCCACCGGTGCCCGATCCGTTCAAGGTGACCAGCGAACCCTCGACCACGCTCTGGTCCGGGCCGGCATTGGCCACCGGCGGACCTGCTGGGCCCGCTGTGCCCCAGATCTCGAATTCGGACAGACCCACGTTCTGGGTCGTCGAGGATACCGAGGTGACGGTGAATTTCACCCAGGTCACCGTGCGCGGGCTGAACGTCACGGTCACTGCCGCCCCGTTGTTCGTCAACGACGGCACCTGCACACTAGAGCTGCCATCGGAGAAGGTCAGCGTCCCACCGGTGACCTGGTCGTTACTGTTCGGCCGGTCATACAAGACGACCTTGCTCACCGTCGCCGACGGGAACGACACCTGGATCGACGACCCGGACTTCCCGCCGACCGTGGCCCACTCCGCAGCCGAATTCGACGGATATCCACTGATCACCCCATCGATCGCCTTCGCCGCTGTCTGCGACGTCGAGGTGTTCTGCGACGACGCCGACGCCGACGCCCCCGCAGCCCGCGCCACATTGGCCAGCGTTGCCGTCGGGGTCGGCGTGGGCGTGGGCGTGGGCGTGGGCGTTGCAGTCGGCGTGGGCGTGGGCGTGGGCGTTGGCGTCGGCGTTGGCGTCGGGCTCGGACCCACCGGGCCCGTCGTGCCCCAGATCTCGAACTCGGCCAGGCCGATGTTCTGCGTCTTGGTCGACACGGAGTCGACGGTGAATTTCACCCAGGTCACCGTGCGCGGGCTGAACGTCACGGTCACTGCCGCCCCGTTGTTCGTCAACGACGGCACCTGCACACTCGAGCTGCCATCGGAGAAGGTCAGCGTCCCACCGGTGACCTGGTCATCACTGTTCGGCCGGTCATACAAGACGACCTTGCTCACCGTCGCCGATGGGAACGAGACCTGGATCCATGACCCTGCCTTGCCCTTATTGGTCTCCCACTCCTTGGTGTCATCCTGTGGATACCCGGCTACGACACCATCGATCGCCCGGGCTGCACCATTGGTCACCACAGCCGATGACGCTGTCGCGCTGGCCCCCGCAGCCCGCGCCACATTGGCCAGCGTTGCCGTCGGGGTCGGCGTGGGCGTTGGCGTTGCAGTCGGCGTGGGCGTTGGCGTTGGCGTTGCAGTCGGCGTCGGGCTCGGACCCACCGGGCCCGTCGTGCCCCAGATCTCGAACTCGGACAGACCCACGTTCTGGGTCTTGGTGGACACCGACGTGATGGTGAGTTTCACGCTGGTCACCGTGCGCTCCCGGAAGGTGAACGTCGTCGCGCTGCCATTGTTGGCCAGCGACGTCACGTCCACTGTCGTCCCGTCCGAGAACGTCAACGTGCCACCGGTGACCTGGTCGTTGCTGTTCGGCCGGTCATACAACACGACCTTGGATATCGTCGCCGACGGGAACGAGACCTCGATCCACGACCCAGACTTCCCGCCGACCGTGGCCCACTCCGCAGCCGAATTCGAGGGATATCCACTGATCACCCCGTCGATCGCCTTCGCCGCTGTCTGCGACGTCGAGGTGTTCTGCGACGACGCCGATGCCGACGCCCCCGCAGCCCGCGCCACATTCACCAACGGCTCTGCGCCGGACGCGGGCAGGACAGCGAGGGGAACGGAGAGTAGTGCCACCGCGAAAGCCACGATGATTCCCACGAAGCGTCGAGGACCGGATCGCCCGGTCCGCCACGTCGCACGATCCAGACCGCCTGTGGGGGCACTCGCCATTGCACTGGTTCCTTCCGGGGGCGTGGCTGCGCCACAGACTCGGGACGGGTGACAGTGCGATCGGGAGGGAAACTGACATCCCCTTCACTGCCAGTTCACAGGAGCATGCCACAGTCCCGCCGGCTCTGCCACCCCACAATTCGGGCAGCATTGCCACACCGGCCCAGGGGCTGGCGAGCGCCCTGCGTGCCGAGCAACATTACGCCTTCTCGACGTCCCGGAGGCGCGATCGGGTCGTCGACCTCCCCGAGCGGGATCGTCAGCCGAGCCCGCTCAAGGAGTGCACGACGTCCTGGCCGTTCTGATGGGCGAGGACATAGACGGTGCTGCCCTTGACCACGAGGTCCGTGGGGTTCCCGAGGTCCGGCAGGCCATAGACGGAGGTGACCTTGAACGTCTGCGGGTCGACGACGAGCAGTGATCGGTAGGCCACACTGAGCAGGTAGAGGTGGCCGCTGTGGACGTCAGCCCCGACAGGGGAGTATGCACTCACGTCGGCGCCCTGTTTGGTGCCGACGCTGTCGTCGATGGCAAGGACCCCTTCGCGGCTGAGCAGGTTGTCCGAGGCGAACTGCGAGATGACGATCTGTGGGTTCTTCTCGTTCGGGACGCTGGCCACGTAGTAGCTTTCCGTCGCTGGGTCCGCGGCCAGGCTCAGGGAGTAGGCGTTCTTGGCGCGGATCGTGCGCAGCTTGGGTCGGTCTTTGACTCCGAAGATGCCCACGAGGTCGCCGGTGCTCTCTTCGAGGTCGGCCCAGGCGGCCTTCTTGTCGACCTTGTCGGCCGGCATCCGCTCGACCCCGTAGACCGTCTTGTTCTTCGCCATCGCGAGGAGCCGGTTGGGACCGAGGAAGGTCGCGTCGACGGTATCGGTGATGTCCGCCCCGTTGACCACGTCGACCTTGGCGCTGGAGACCACCGTGGTGAAGTCGCTCCGGACGAAGTACAGGCCCCCGTCGGTGGAGGCCAGAGCGAACAGATCGTTGGCGTCGTCGTAGGCCAGGCCTGCGGCGAGGCCGCCGGAGACGCCGGTGACGGGGAAGCCGATCTTCGTCGTCTTGTCCAGAGTGAGCGTGCCGGCGACGTTGGTGGCCGGTCCTGCCGTGGGGTCGGTCGGCAGGCCGGTGAGGTCGCTGGGCCCGGGCAGCAGCGGGGTGGGGGCACTGAACTTGTGCAGGCCGGGGTTGGCCAGGCCCTCGTACTCCTCGAAGGTCCAGTACTGGGAGGTTTGGCCGATGTCGAGGGTGAACCGCTTGGGGTCCCCGCCCCCGATGTATGGCGGTGGGCCGTTGGTGATGAGGAACTGGACGGCGTTGGTCACGCCCAGGACGAGCACGATCCACACTGCCACCTTGGAATAAAGCGAGAGCGTCTTGACCGGTCGGGACTGGCCGGAGAGCTCCAGGAGCAGGGAGCGGTCCTTCCCGACGAAGACCATGCCAATCGCCAAGAAGGCGATGACCACCCAGTAGATGAGCAAGGCCCATACATAGGTGTGCACCCCGAAGGTGGCGCCGCCGAAGCCCTGGCCCAGATCCCCCAACGCGTGGCCAGCCCAGTGGCGCAGAGCCGTGTAGAGGAAGAAGAAGGCCGCCAGCAGCAGCGTCACCACATACTTGTAGTGCGGACCGTAACGGAGGATGAACACTCCGAGCGCGCCGATGAGCAGCATCCCGAACCGTTCGATGCCACACAGCACGCACGGGCTCTCGCCGTGGAAGAAGCCGAGATAGAGGTTGGCCATCCCCACCGGGACCAAGACGATGATGATCACAGCCGTCGCCATGACGAGGTCGAAGTTCCTCGAGGTCCACAGTCGGGACGGACGCGTGGTCCCGGAGTCCTGCTCCGGGAGGGTCTGGGTGGTCATCACGAGCCCCTCAGAGGTTGACGGCGGGGATGAGTGACCCGGAGACGCCGGTGAGGTAGACCAGCGCCGCGATGACGAACGACACCACGAGAGCCCGGAAGGCCCACTTCTCCCACTTCGGTTTCGCGAGGATGATCGCGACGCTCACCACGACTAGCGAATAGGCAACGAACTCCACCGTGTCCTCCTTTGGCAGGACCGGACGCTCTTGTTCTCTGCGGCCTGGTGGCGCGAATTCTGCTGGAGGAGGCTACATCGTGTCCACCGCAACGCAACGGGGTCTCCGAGGTGCTGCTACGGCATACTGCGAGGTGCTGCCACGGCATAGGGGAATGACTCGGACACGCCTCGGCGTTCACCGAATCGAGCCCGGACCACCAGCGACGGAAAGGCCTACGCCCGTGTTCGTCCTCAGCACCGAGACCCTCCCGGCGGGCGGGCTAGGGTTGACGTCGATGACCAGCACCACCAGACCCGTCGAACCCACCGCCGATCCAGACACGGAGGTCGGCGTCGCTGCCGAGTCCGTCTCCGCCGAATCCGTCTCCGCCGAATCCGTCTCCGCCGAGTCCGACGAGGAGCGCCTCGCCCGTTTCGAACGGGAGGCGTTGCCACTGGTCGACCAGCTCTATTCGGCGGCGCTTCGCACGACACGCAATCCCACCGACGCCGAGGACCTCGTCCAGGAGACGTACACCAAGGCGTGGGCGGCCTTCCACCAGTATCGGCCCGGTACGAACATCAAGGCGTGGATGTACCGCATCCTCACTAACTCCTACATCAACACCTATCGCAAGAAGCAGCGTGAGCCGCAGCAGTCCGATGCCGGCGAGATCGAGGACTATCAGATCCACCGAGCGGCATCACACACGTCTTCCGGCCTGAAGTCGGCCGAGGTGCAGGCCCTGGAGCGACTGCCCGACACCGAGGTGAAGCGCGCTTTGCAGGCGCTGTCCGAGGACTTCCGGCTCGTGGTCTACCTGGCCGATGTCGAGGGGTTCGCCTACAAGGAGATCGCCGAGATCATGGGCACCCCGATCGGTACGGTCATGTCCAGGCTGCACCGAGGCCGCCGTCAGTTGCGAGGGCTCCTGGCGGAGTACGCCCGGGAGCGTGGCTTCACCGCCAGGGAGGAGAAGCCGTGAGCACCGAGCGCGACCCTCAGTCCCACACCCCCCAGGCGCACGCGGACTGCTCCGAGGTGCTGCACCGGATTTTCGAGTACCTCGACGGTGAGTTGGGCCCCGGGGACGTGCTGCGGATTGCCACCCATCTCGCGCAGTGCGGACCGTGTCTGAGCGAGCATGACATCGATCGCACTCTCAAGGCCGTCGTGCGTCGCTCGTGCACCGCTGAAGCCGCACCAGCCACCCTGCGAGTGTCGATCATGGAGAGCATCACCACGATTCGCCTCGACCGACGTTAACCCGTAGTCGTCGCTGATCAACGACGACCACGGGGCTGATCAACGACGACCACGGGTCAACGCTGATCAGAGACGATCTGTATGCGGCGTGCCCGCCTGGTGCTCAGGCGTTGGGTCGCCGGCCGTGGTTAGCTTTGTTGCTCTTGCGGGAGCGGCGCTTGCGCGAACGCTTGCTCATGGGGTGGCCTTCCGTCGGGACATAGAGGGTGACCGCGCGAGGAGATCACCCGCTCGGGTCGCGGCCGACCGGGAATGCCGGGTCGGCGGCTCGGCGCAATTGTCGCACAGCGGACATTCTGGAAGACTGTCTGCCAGCCAGCCCCGTCCTCAGGAGGAACCATGTCCAAGATGACTCGCGCTCTCGCCGTCGTTGCGCTCGCGGCCGTCACCGTCCTCACCCCCGCCGTCGCCTCTGCGGCTCCGGCGAAGGCTGGGGCTTCCGTCACTGCGCCCACCAGGACCGTGTCGCCGCTCACCTGGGGCTGGGGTGGCTGAGCCTCCCGCGCTCGCGCGATAAGGCCGCGTCGCTCTACTCCGAAGTGCGGACGCGCCTACTCATCGGCGCCCTAGCCGTCGCAGGCGGGGGCGCACTGATGTCCAGCACAGCCTTCCGCGATCCCTCGTGGAAGGCTGCGCTGCTGACTGTGTGCGCCCTCTCCCTGGTCGCCGGGGCCGTCGGTACGGTGCGAATCGGGGGCCTCTTGGTCTCCTTCAACGGAGTCCTCCTGCTCGCCGCCGCAGCCATCCTCGGGCCGGTCGAAGCGGGCTTGCTCGGACTGGTAGTCGCGACCTTCGACCGGGAGCCTCAGCCGCAACGGGCACGGATCTTCAACATGGCGAGCTATTGCGCGATCGGCCTGGCCGGGGGTGCGGCCTACCGGCTCGCCGGCGGAACGGTCCCGGTCCCCAGCTTGGTCGGAAATGCTCTCCTGGGGGCACTTGCACTGCCGCTCGCGGTGGCCGCCGCCGTTCAGATGCTCGTCAACACCACCCTGATCGTCGGCATTGTCCGGGTCACCTCGGGCGAGCGGATCCTCGTCCAGCTTCAACGCATGTTCCCGGGTGTGGCCATCAGTTTCATCGGGTATGGCCTGCTGGCCTTCTTCCTTGTCGTACTGTGGGTGCCGGTCGGGGTGGGGCTGTTGAGTGTGCTTCTCGTTCTCGTACCCCTACTCGGGGCACGGTGGGCGATCGTCCAATACGCCGAGGACCTCGAGGCGCAGGAGGAGAGCCTTCAGCTTCTCGTCGCCGCCATCGAGACTCAGCGACCCGAGTTGCTCGGCCATTCAGCCAGGGTCGCCCGCCTGTGCGCCCTGGTGGCAGAGCGCGTGGGGTACTCCGCGGTGGAGATCGGTGACCTGCGCCGGGCCGGGATGTTGCATGAGGCGAGGGTCGTCGCTGGGCAGCGCACCGCACAGGACCTGCCGGATCTACTCGTGGACGACCTACCCTTCCTCGCCCCCGCGGCCGGGCTACTCACCGCCGAGTCCGACACCGGTGTCGGAGTGGAGCCCGCGGCGGTCGTGCGCGCGGCACACGAGTTCGACTTGATGGTCTCTTCGGATGGTCCGGACCGGATGCCCCAGGCCGACGCGCTCGCCCGGCTGCGCAGGGACAGCGTGGACGAGCGTGTCATCGAGGCACTGGCCTATGCCGGGTCCCGGCCGAGTGCCGATGAGGGGGCATGACCCGCAGCGGCACTCGCGCCTCCTGGGTGGCAGTGAGGCGGCAGTGGAAATGGATCTGGGCTCGCGGGCTCGTCGTCCTCCCGGCGTTGGTCGTCGTGGGCTACGGCAGCACTGCTCTGCTGCCCTCGGGTCGGGCCGGGGACCTACTCGTCCACTGGCCGGTCTCCCTCGTCATCTTGCTGTTGCTCACTGCAGGTGGTTTCGGTCGACTCCAGATGCCCAGTGGCCGAGTGACCGCGCCAGTCTCCTCAGCCACCGCCGTGGCCGTCGCATGTTTGGGCCCAGTGCACGGCCTGCCGATCTTCGACGTCGGTGGTGCCGCTCTCATCCTGCTGGTGACTCTCGGCAGCCTGCCGTTGTTGGTCATGGAGCGCGGTTCGGCGCACGAGTCGTTCTCCACGTTCCTGCCGGCTCAGGCGGTCGGCTTCGGGGTGGTCATCGCCATATTGCACGTCCGTTGGGGTTCCGGAGGGAGTCTGTGGACGTGGCAGAGCAGCCGGCATGCCGCCCCCTGGGCGGTAGCCCTGGTCTTGATTGCCGCTGCCGGTGTCGGGACCGTCGTCGAGCTCACCTTGAGTGGTCTCGTGCGTGCCCGCACCGGGGACGGGCAGAGCCTGGCGGTGCTGCGCGACGAGTTCGGCGTCGCCCCCGCGCTGACCCTCTCGGTCGTCACAGCAGGTCCCGTGGCCGCCCTGAGCGCCACGGTGCTCGGCCTCGTGGCGCTGCCGCTCGCCCTGCTGCCCGTGGCGCTGACGAACCTCGCCGTGCGCCATTACCTTCACCACTGGGAGACGCACCGGCGCACCATACTGATGATGTCCCGGCTCACCGAGTGGTCCGGGCACACCCCCACGGCCCACGCCGAGCGGGTCGCCGCACTGTGCGTGACACTCGGTCGTCGGCTGGGCCTCCTTGAGCGTGATCTTCGGGTCCTGGAGCATGCCGCGCTCCTGCACGACCTGGGCCAGGTCGCCCTCGATGAGCCGATCCCTGCCGGGGCGACTGTCCTGGTGGCGCCCGCGGACCAACACAGGATCGCGGCCGCGGGGGCGGCGATCATCGACCGAGCGCAGAACATGCATCCGGTCGCACAACTCGTCGCTCAGCAGTCAGTCCCCTTCCGAACGGTGCGTGAGGGACTTCGGGAGGTGCCGCTGAGCGCCCGGATCATGAGGGTGGCGAACGCCTTCGACGACTTCAGCGCTGGGTCGACGGACGGCACAATCCGAGCCCAGGCGATCGAGCGTTTGCACCTAGGCTTGGGCTACGAGTATGACCCCGAGGTTGTCGACGCACTCGTGGAGGCGGTCAGCCTGCGGCCGGGGGACCGGGTGGGGCCAGCCCGCTAGGATTGGTGCCCGTTCGGCCCGTGTCGCCCGGGGTGCCCCTTCACAGGATGCTGTATGGACCTCCTCTCGCCCGTGCTCTTCACCGACTCATGGGGGTCGCATATCTTCCTCGCTAGTCTCCAGGGCCGCCCCATTCCCTCGGCTGAGCCGGAGTCCGAGTTGTGGATGGGCGCCCACGAGGCCGGCCCGGCCGCGCTGACCCGCTCAGGGCGGGCGACCACATTGCTTGATCTCGTCCAGGCGGACCCGGAGGCCGAACTCGGCCCAGACTGCCGCCGACGGTTCGGCGACCGACTGCCCTTCCTGCTCAAGATCCTGGCCCCGGGGCGCGCCATCTCCATCCAGGTCCATCCGCGAGCCGAGCAGGCCCGTGCCGAACGGGCCCGCAGTGGCTCTGCGATCTATGTCGACGACTGGGCCAAGCCCGAGCTCCTCCTGGCGATCTCCACATTCGACGTCTTCATCGGGATGAGACGCCACGAGGAGGTGACTGCGGTGGCCCAGCGCCTCCGGGTGCCGCGGTTCACCGACGTGGTCCGGGCCACCGCTGGCGCAAACCGGCCCGAGCATGCCCTGCTCGAAGCGATCCTCGCCACCCCGCCCGAGGAGGTCGCAGACTTCGCGCGGGAAGTCGTCGCCGCCTGCGTGCTCCTGGAGGTGGACGAGGGCGACCTCGGCCGGGCCGCCGCGGCCCTCGTTGCGGTCGCGGAGGACCACCCTGACGACATCGGACTCGTCGTCCTCCTGCTCATGCACCACCACGTTCTCGCTCCCGGCGAGTACCTCGACGTCGCCGCGGGCGTGTTGCACTCCTACGTCCGAGGGCTGGGGATCGAGGTCCTCGCTAACAGCGACAACGTCGTCAGAGCCGGTTTGACCGCCAAGGAGGTCAACACCGCAGAACTCCTCCGGATCGTCGACCCGGGGGCGCGAGTCGCGCCCGCCGTGGGAGTCGAACGCGTGCCCGGGGTTGTGGAGTTCGCCAGCACCTCGGACCGCTTCCGGCTCAACCGGATCTCCCCGGGCAGAGCGCTGCCGCAGACCGTGGGCCCACGGATCGTCCTGTGCTTCAGCGGCCGGGTAGTCCTGACTCACCGCGGCGAACGGCTGACCCTGCGCGACCTCGAGTCAGCCTTCCTGCCTGCGGGCACCGGTGAGGTGAACC
The DNA here is from genome assembly GCA_039812375.1 of Phycicoccus sp. Classification (GTDB taxonomy): domain Bacteria; phylum Actinomycetota; class Actinomycetes; order Actinomycetales; family Dermatophilaceae; genus JAGOME01. The sequence continues at coordinate 42,101 of JBDIAO010000004.1, forward strand.
TCACCGGTGACGGCGAGGTGTTCTGCGTCCTGGTGCCCGAGGAGAGCAGTAATTCCGCACTGCCGTCAGGTCCGTGACCCCTGCCGGACCTGCCAGAGTGACGCCGGTCAGGCCTGCTTGGTCTCCGCGAAAATACGCGCGATCTCGTCGACCTTGGCGAGCAGCTGCTCGGCGACACCGACGTCGAGTGAGCCCTTGGTGCCGCCAGCGCCGGCGAGCTTGGTTGCCTCGTTGACCACGGTGTGCAACTGCGGGTACTTCTCGAAGTGCGGCGCCTTGAAGTAGTCGGTCCACAGCACCCACAGGTGCTCCTTGACGAGCTGGCTGCGCTGCTCCTTGATGATCAAGGCGCGCGTGTGGAAGTCGGGGTCGCTGCTGTCGGCGGCCTTCTTGCAGATGGCCAGGACCGACTCCGCCTCGATGCGGGCCTGGGCTGGGTCGTAGACCCCACAGGGCAGGTCGCAGTGCGCACTGACCTCGGTGATACGCAGGATGTCCGAAAGGCGCATGGGAGTCCCTCTCTCATTAGTCGTCTGTGGTGAACCACCTCCAACCTACCCCCGCTGAATTCCTCGTTGGCCGTTGCCGGTCAGCATGCTGTGCCACGTCATCTGCGTGTTGGGCGAAGCCGGTGCCCGCGACGCACCCGGCAGATCACCCGGGCCAGGACCGCGGTCGGGGGCAGGGTGCCGATGTCGGTGGAGCTCACCCCGGCGGGGTTGTCACTGGCCACCCACCAACGGTTGCTGTTCCCCGGCGCTGGGGAGATCCGCTTCACCGCCGGCGGGCGGGGTGTGCCCTCAGCGTCCGGGGGGAGGTCGACGACGGCCACTCCGGCTCGGGGACGCAGTCCGCTGACGACGAGGAGAATGTCGCCTGCGGCATACGCCGGCTCCATTGATGCACCGCGGACGACGACGAGAGCAGGGACCGGCAATCGGCCTTGCGGAGCGCTGAACCAGGCCATGGCGTCATTCTCACTGGTGCGGGACGGTTGAGCGTGCAGGACCGGGAGGTCCGGGTCCGTGTGGAAGAATGGCCCGGCGGTCACCGCCGTCGATGCCTGCTCGCGTCACCTGTCGCGCGAGCCCCGAGCCGGGTGAGCCCGGCCCCGAACCGCATGAGGAGTGCCTGTCATGTCTGCGCTGCCCGCGCTGCCGCCGTTCGACCCGGAGAGCCCGGTGTTCCGCGCTCACGAGGGCGGGAAGCTCGGGGTCGTCGCGACCCAGCCTCTGCGGGACCGGGAGGACCTGTCCCTGCTTTACACCCCCGGTGTGGCGCAGGTGTGTCTGGCCATTGCGGCCGACCCGACCCTGGCGGCGCGATACACCGCCCGCGGCCACACCGTCGCCGTGATCAGTGACGGCACCGCTGTCCTCGGCCTGGGCGACATCGGTCCGCTGGGTGCGCTGCCGGTGATGGAGGGCAAGGCGGTGCTCTTCCGGCACTTCGGCGGGATCGACGCCGTCCCCGTCGTCATGGACTCCGGCACCGTTGACGAGCTCGTCGAGGCGATCGCCCGGATAGCACCCTCATATGGAGGGATCAACCTCGAGGACATCAGCGCCCCACGCTGCTTCGCGATCGAGGAGCAGCTCAAGGAGCGGCTTGACATCCCGGTGTTCCACGACGACCAGCACGGCACCGCGATCGTCGTCCTGGCTGGCCTGACCAACGCCGCTCGTGTCCAAAATCGAGATCTGCCCGACCTGCGGGTCGTTGTCGCCGGCGCCGGCGCTGCCGGGGTGGCAGTGACCCGGCTCCTGCAACGAGCCGGGGTGCGTGACGTCGTCGTCTGCGACAGCCGCGGGATCCTCGTTCCGGCGCGTACCGAGCTCGCTGGGCACAAGGCCCTGCTCGCCGCGTCGACGAATCCGCGGGCCGTGACCGGGTCGCTGCGTGAGGCACTGGTCGACGCCAACGTCTACATCGGGGTCTCCGGCGGCACAGTGCCCGAGGAGGATATCGCCGCGATGGCGCCGGGATCGATGATCTTCGCCTTGGCCAACCCGACCCCCGAAGTGCATCCCGACATCGCCCACCGACATGCGAGCATCGTCGCCACCGGGCGCTCTGACTACCCCAACCAGATCAACAACGTCCTGGCGTTCCCCGGGATCTTCCGTGGAGCCCTGGACTCCGGGGCCCGGCAGATCACCGAGGCGATGAAGCTCGCCGCGGCGCAGGCGATCGCCGATCTCGTCGAGAACCCGACCCCGACGGAGATCGTCCCGTCGGTGTTCCAGCCGGGTGTTGCCGACGCGGTGGCCGCAGCCGTCGCAAATCTCGCATGAGATGCCCTCGCAGCGGGGTCAGCGCAGCGGGGTCAGCTGGCTCGTGAGGTGATCCCCTCGATGCGGCCGACCGGGTGCCCCCACCACGCCTCGGCGCCGATAAGGTCGGGGTCATGCTCGCCGTGTACGCCGCTCGTCAGTCCGCCACCGACCCCCTCAGCGCTCTCGAGGTAGGCACGCGCCCGGAGCCCGAGGTTCCCAGCGGCTGGGCACGGGTCACCGTGCGCGCGAGCACTCTGAACCACCATGACGTGTTTTCACTGCGCGGGGTGGGGCTGCCCGCGGACCGGTTGCCGATGATCCTTGGCTGCGATGCTGCCGGCATCGACGAGGACGGCAACGAGGTCATCGTGCACTCCGTCATCGCCAGCGCGGGCTGGGCCGGTGACGAGACCCTCGACCCGAGGCGCTCGCTGCTCTCCGAGATGCATCAGGGGACCTTCGCCGAGCAGGTCGTCGTGCCGCGACGCAACCTCGTCCCCAAGCCCGCAGAGCTGAGCTGGGAGCAGGCGGCGTGCCTGCCGACGGCGTGGCTGACGGCATACCGGATGCTGTTCACGAACTCCGGGGTGACCCCGGGGGGTACGGTCCTCGTCCAGGGGGCCAGCGGCGGTGTGGCCACCGCACTCGTCCAACTCGGCAGTGCCGCCGGCCTGCGGATGTGGGTGACCAGTCGGGACGAGGCCAAAGGGGCCCACGCGCTCGCCCTCGGTGCGGAGCAGGCCTTCGCCAGCGGTGCCCGGTTGCCCGAACGGGTCGACGCGGTCATGGAGACCGTCGGTGCGGCGACGTGGTCGCACTCGGTGAACGCGCTGCGCCCTGGCGGGCGGATCGTCATCTGTGGCGCAACCTCTGGTGACGCGCCGGCCAAGGCGGAGCTGACGAAGATCTTCTTCAAGCAGCTGCAAGTGATTGGGTCGACGATGGGGACCCGAGCCGAACTCGAGCGCCTGGTGGGCTTCGTCGTCAGCGCCCGGATCGAGCCGCGGATCCACCTGTCGATGCCGCTCGCCGACGCCCGAGACGGGTTCGCGGCGATGCTGGCCGGTCACACCGACGGCAAGATCGCCTTCACCCTCTGAACCTCTGAGCCTCTGAACCCGGTTCCTCGTGGCCCGTTCGGGGTATTCAGTGGCGCCCCGGCACGCGTTAACACCCCGAACGGGGGAGGGGGTGTTAATACCCCGAACGGGGGAGGGGGTGTGGGGAGGGGGTCAGGACAACCGGAGCCAGGTGCTCCAGCCGTTGTGCAGGACGAGCCAGGCGAGCAGGCCGTATCCGACCTGACCGGGGTGCACCCCGTCCCGGGACGAGGCGAGTTCGGCGACCCACTGTTCGTGCCCGAGAAGAGGGTCGAAGCAGTTGACGAAGGGGATCGACCGACGAGAGCACACGTCAGCCTGTGCCTCGACGAGGACGGCGAGCTTGTGGTTGACGCTCTCGTCCGCAGCCGGCGGTGGGCTGACGACGAACGCCGCAGTGCCGTTGTTCGAGGCGTCGTCGAGGATGTTGGCCAGGTTGAGCCGGTGTCGAGCGAGGGAGATCCCCGAGGTGACGTCGTGTGCACCAACGCACAGCACCAGTCGGTGCTCGGCGCGTCCGGCCCATCGTGTGGGTACCTCGGTGCGGTAGCGCTGGAGGACTTCGGTGGATGTCGCGCCGCGCACCCCGAGGTTGTATGCCGTCAGGTCGAGGTCTGGGTGCTGGGTGCGTCCGACGACCCGGGTCACCCAGCCCTGCCCCTTGGGGTCGCCGTAACCGACGACGTAGGAGTCACCGACGAAGACAACAGCGACGTCGCGGCGGCCCTCCTCGACGACGGTGGCGTCCGGGCTGGGCAGGAACTCCACGTCGTTCATCACTGACTCATCCTCGTCGTCACTCACTCACTCATCGTCGTCGTCGAGCCGGGCCAGCCAGGACGCCAGTCGGTCGACAGCGGTCTCGAACTCGGGATGGAGGTCGACGAAGGTCCTCAGCTGCTCGGCAAGCCAATCGAGGCGCACGTCCTCCTCGCCCCGTCGGTCGGCGAGCTCCTCGATCCCACGGTCGGTGAAATACACGACGGTCCTCAGCGATCGAACGCCTCGGCGACCAGCTCAGCCTGCTCGAGCTGGTGCCGTTTGCTCGAGCCGGTCGACGGCGACGCCGAGGGACGTCGGCCCACGACGCGGATCGGGCGGTATTCGCCGAGGTCGGCCAGGGAGCCTTGCAAGTTGAGGCCGAGGAAGGGCCAGGCGCCCTGGTTGATGGGTTCGTCCTGGACATAGACGATCTCAGCGTCCGGGTATGTCGCGAGCTCGGCGGCGAGGTCGGCTGCCGGCATGGGGTAGTACTGCTCCAGACGCAGGATGGCAGTGGCGCTGTCCTGACGCTTCTCCCGCTCGGCCTCGAGTTCGTAGACGCACTTGCCCGCCGCGATGAGAACCCGGGTCACCGTCCCTGCCGTGGCCCCGGCCCGGTCACGGAGCACCGGCCAGAACCGCCCTGAGGTGAAGTGCTCGGGCATCGACGACGCAGCCCTGAGCCGCAGCATGGACTTCGGGGTGAACACGACGAGGGGTCGGCGGGGCCGGGCGTAGGCCTGACGGCGCAGCAGGTGGAAGTAGCTAGCCGGTGTCGACGGGTAGGCCACCGTCATGTTGTTCTGAGCGCACAGTTGGAGGTAGCGCTCGATCCTTCCCGAGGAGTGGTCCGGCCCCTGGCCCTCGTATCCGTGCGGCAGGAGCAGCACGACCGAGGACCGCTGCCCCCACTTCTGTTCCGAGCTGGAGATGAACTCGTCGACAATGGTCTGGGCGCCGTTGGCGAAGTCGCCGAACTGCGCCTCCCACAGCACCAGGGCATCTGGGCGCTCGACCGAGTAGCCGTACTCGAAGCCCATCGCGGCATACTCCGAGAGCAGCGAGTCGTAGACCCAGAAGCGGGCCTGACCCTTGCCGAGGTAGAGCAGCGGGGTCCACTCCTGCGCGTTCTCCTTGTCGATGAGCACCGCGTGCCGTTGGACGAAGGTTCCGCGCCGGCTGTCCTGGCCGGCCAGTCGCACGGGGGTGCCGTCGAGGAGCAGGGAGCCGAAGGCGATGAGCTCGGCCGTGCCCCAGTCGATCCCGCCGGTGCGGGTGCTCTCAACCCGCTTCTCGAGCATCTGCAGGAGTTTGGGGTGGACCGTGAAGCCCTCAGGGATCTTGTGGAAGGCGTCGCCGATGTGGTGGAGCATCTCCGGGGAGATCGCGGTGTTGGTTGCCGAATGCCGGGTGGCGTCGACCCCGGCCACCTGTGCGGTCGGCGGCTCTAGGCCAGCGTGGCCTTCCACGTCGGTGCCGGCGTAGCTCGCGTTGGTCAGGGCCGCATCTGCCTCGCTCGCCTTGAGCGCCTCTCGGGTCTCGACAAAGACCCGCTCGAGCTGCTTCTGGTAGTCCTGCAGAGCCGCAGCGGCATCCTCGACGGTGATATCACCACGGCCGATGAGGGACTCGGTGTACAGCTTGCGAACGCTGCGCTTGGCTTCAATGAGCTCGTACATCAACGGCTGGGTCATCGACGGGTCGTCGCCCTCGTTGTGCCCGCGGCGCCGGTAGCACACCATGTCGACGACGACGTCCTTGCGGAAGTCCTTGCGGAACTGGTACGCGAGTTCGGCGACGTGGACCACAGCCTCGGGATCGTCGCCGTTGACGTGGAAGATGGGCGCCTGGATCATCCGGGCGACGTCCGTGCTGTACGTCGAGGACCGGGACGAGCTCGGTGCTGTGGTGAAGCCCACCTGGTTGTTGATGACGATGTGCACCGTCCCCCCGGTGCGGTAGCCGCGCAACTGGGAGAGGTTGAGGGTCTCGGCGACAACGCCCTGGCCGGCGAAGGCGGCGTCCCCGTGGAGGAGGACCGGCAGAACCGTGAAGTCCTCGCCGGCGAGGTTGAGCCGGTCCTGCTTGGCTCGCACAATGCCCTCGAGGACAGGGTTCACCGCCTCCAGGTGGGACGGGTTGGCGGCGAGGTAGACCCGGGTTGTGGCGCCGTTCTCGGCGACGAACGCGCCCTCGGTGCCTAGGTGGTACTTGACGTCGCCGGAACCCTGCACCGAGCGCGGGTCCTGCTTACCCTCGAACTCGCGGAAGATCTGGCCATAAGACTTGCCCGCGATGTTGGCGAGCACGTTGAGCCGGCCGCGGTGCGGCATACCGATGCACACCTCGTCGAGACCGTCCTCGGCCGCACACGACAGCACCCGGTCGAGGAGTGCGATGACCGACTCCGCCCCCTCGAGGGAGAACCGCTTCTGGCCCACGAACTTGGTCTGGAGGAACGTCTCGAAAGCCTCGGCAGCGTTGAGTCGGCGCAGGATCCGGAGCTGCTCGTCCCGGGTGACCTTCTCGTGCGGAACCTCGATCTTGTCCTGGATCCACTCTCGCTGCTCGGGGTCCTGGATGTGCATGTACTCGACCCCGATGGTGCGGCAGTAGCTGTCGCGCAGGATGCCCAAGACCTTGCGGAGCTTGAGGAACGGCTCGCCGCCGAAGCCGCCGGTCGCGAAGTGGCGGTCGAGGTCCCACAGGGTCAGCCCGTGCCGGGTGATGTCGAGGTCGGGGTGACGGCGCTGGCTGTACTCGAGTGGATCGGTGTCCGCCATGAGGTGCCCGCGTACCCGATAGGCGTGGATGAGCTCCTGGACGCGGGCGACCTTGTTGATGTCGTCGTCGTGCGAGGCGGAGATGTCCTGGACCCAGCGGACCGGCTCGTAGGGGATGCGCAGGCTCTCGAAGATCTCCTCGTAGAAACCGTCGTGTCCCAGCAGGAGCTGGTGGATGGCCCGCAGGAAGTCGCCGGACTGGGCACCCTGGATGATCCGGTGGTCGTAAGTGCTGGTCAGGGTGAGGATCTTGGAGACGGCGTTGCGGTTGATCGTCTCCACGCTCGCGCCCTGCCATTCGGCCGGGTAGTCCATGGCCCCGACCCCGATGATCGCGCCTTGGCCGGGCATGAGCCTGGGCACCGAGTGCACGGTGCCGATCGTGCCGGGGTTCGTCAACGAGATCGTCGTGCCCTGGAAGTCCTCGATGACGAGCTTGTCGGCACGGGCCTTCTTGACGATCGACTCGTAGGAGGCCCAGAAGTGAGCGAAGTCCATCGTCTCGGCGCCCTTGATGCTCGGGACGACGAGCTTGCGGGTGCCGTCCTCGCGAGCCAGGTCGATCGCCAGGCCCAGGTTGACGTTGGCGGGCTTGACCAGGACCGGCTTGCCGCTCTCGTCGTGGTCGAAGCTGTAGTTCATCTCCGGCATCGTGGCCAGTGCGCGCACGATAGCGAAGCCGATGACGTGGGTGTAGCTCACCTTGCCGCCGCGGGAGCGGGCGAGGTGGTTGTTGATGACGATCCGGTTGTCGACGAGCAGCTTGGCCGGAACCGCACGCACCGAGGTTGCCGTCGGAACGTGCAGTGAGGACTCCATATTCGTCGCGGTGCGCGCCCCCACGCCGCGGATCGGGACGGTCTCCCCGGCCGCCCCGGCTTGGGGGCCTGGGTGGGGCGCGTGCTCTCGAGGCGTTCGCAGAGGCGCCTTCGACGCCGACTCCGCGGCGGGTGCCGGTGCGGGTGCGGGCGCCGCCGGCGCTGCTGCCGGTGCGGGTGCGGGCGCCGCCGGCGCTGCTGCCGGTGCCGGTGCAACTGGCGGTGCCGGTGCAACTCGCGGTGCCGGTGCAACTCGCGGTGCCGACACGGGTGCTGCCGGCGCTGCTGCCGGTGTTCTTTTGGTCACCCGTGGGGTCGCGTCAGGGCCGCCGTTGCCTGCGGCTGGCGTCGAAGCGCGCGCTCCGGTGTGGGCGGCGGGCGCATCCCCTGGGGTGTAGTCCCGGAAGAAGTCCCACCAAGCCTTGTCGACCGAGTTCTTGTCCTTCAGGTAGCTCTCGTAGAGCTCATCGACCAACCAGTCGTTGGGGCCGAAGCTCGTCTGCGGGTCGGGTTGGTGCGCATCGGACACGGCGGATAACGCCTCTTTCTCGTTGGCGTCGGCATCGACGAAAGACGGGTCGACCTCAGCCTAGCCCGCACGAGGTTCCGGCGTGGCCTGGCTCACCGTGTGTGGCCGCCGCATCGTGCCGGCTCTGGGCCTAGATCTGGGCCCAGCTGGGCCCAGCGATCTACGAGTGGAAGAGGCGCCAAGCCGAACTACGTGATGTCCTGACGGATGGTGCGGACGATCCCCAGCCCGGCCAGGACCGCGGCCCAGGCGCACAGGCCGAGAGCGGCGGCCCACCACGCCAGCTCGTGGGTCTGGCCGCTCTGGGTGACGACGTTGATGGTGTTGCTCGTCAGCTGGGTCGGCAGCCACGGACTGACGTGATCCCGGCCCCAGGGCCACAACGACAGGAGGAGCGAGAGCAGTGGCTCGACGATCCAGGCGACGCCGACCCCGATAAGCAGGGCGGCAACCTGGTTGGGGATGAGGATGCCGATACCCAGGCCGATCAGGGCCCACAACCCCAGGACCAACAGGGACAGCGCCAGGGTCCGATAGACCCCCGAGCCTGGGAAGGGGTCGTGGCCGAGCAGGCGCAGGACCGTCGCCCCGACGGCCACCGACGCGGCCATACTCACGGCGGCATACCCGGCGCCAATGCCAAGCAGGGCGATGACCTTGGCCAGCATGGGCTGCAAACGTCTCGGGGTGGCCAGGAAGGTGCTGGTGATCGTCTTGTGCCGGTACTCGCTGCCGATCGCCATGATCCCGATCGTCAGCATGAGGAGGTACCCGATGCTGATCCCGCCGGTGTAAACGCTGTTGGCGACCTCGGTGGGGTTTGCGGAGAGGCCGCCCTGCTGCTGGATTCGGGCGAACGACTCACTCGTGTAGAACCAGGCGAAGAACCCCGCGAAGGTGCCGCCGGCGAGGAACATGGCGATCGCCATCCCCCACCACATCCTGGTGGTGAAGAACTTGAGGAACTCCGAACGCACCGCCCGGCCCATCATCGCGGTTCCCCGTCCGTGACCGGGGCGGCGACGGCTTGCTCGGGAGCGGTGCCGCCGAGGTTTCGGTTCCCCCCGTCGGTGAGTGCGAAGAAGAGCTCCTCGAGGTCGGCCTCCTTGGCCCGCAGCTCCCAGACTGGCAGGCCGGCATGCAGGGCGACATCTCCGACGAGCCGAAGGTCGGTCGTGTCGACGACGAGGGTGTCGTCGGCCCCGGGGGTGGCTCGCACGTCGGCGACCCGCAGGGCCCCGGCCAGACGTTCCGGGTCGGAGGTGCGCACGACTGCGCCCCGGCCGCCGCTGAGGGCCTCGACGGTCCCCGAGGTGACCAGTTGTCCATTGTGGATGATGAGGATGTCGTCCACGGTCTGCTGCACCTCCTGGAGCAGGTGGCTGGAGATGAGGATCGTCTTGCCTCCATCGCTGAGGTGCCTCAGGAAGCCGCGCAGCCAGCGGATCCCCTCCGGGTCCAGCCCGTTGGCCGGCTCGTCGAGGATGAGGACGCGAGGGTCGCCGAGGAGGGCGGCAGCCAGGGCGAGGCGTTGTCGCATGCCCATGGAGTACTCGCCGGCGCGCTTGCGGGCCGCGGCCGGGATCCCGGTCAGCTCAAGGAGCTCGTCGACTCGATGGCTGGGTATGCCGCCTGCTGCCGCGAGCACCCGCAGGTGGTCCCGGCCGCTGCGCCCGGGGTGGAAGTTCGTTGCCTCTAAGGCGGCGCCGACGACTCGGAGCGGGTCGTCGAGTCCACGGTAGGGGACGCCGTCGATGGTCGCGGTCCCGGCGCTGGGGTGCACCAGGCCGAGCAGCATCCGCAGTGTCGTCGTCTTGCCGGCACCGTTGGGGCCGAGGAAGCCGGTGATCCGGCCAGGTTCGACGACGAATGACAGGTCGTTGACCGCGGTGAAGGAGCCGAAGGTCTTGGTCAGGCCGTCGGCCTCGATGCGGGCGCCGGTGGTGGTCAAGGGGTCCTCCGACAGGTCGTCATGCCCTCATCGTCGCAGGGACGACGAGAACGAGGATCCGTCGTCAGGGGGAACTCGGCGGAGCTCAGGGGGAACTCAGGGGAGCTCGGGGCAACTCAGGGTCCGCCCGAGGGAGGAGCCAGGCAAGCACCTAGGATGTCGCCACCATGACCGAGTGGCTCTTCGTCCTCGCCGGGGTGCTGCTCACACTCGGCACCGCGGTCTTCGTCGCCGCAGAGTTCTCGCTGGTCTCCCTCGACCGGCCGTCCGTGGAACAAGCCGTGGCCCGGGGCGAGCCGGGGGCGCAGTCGGTGCTGACCTCGCTGCGGAGCCTGTCGACGCAGCTGTCCGGCGCACAGGTGGGGATCACCGTCACCACGCTGGCCCTCGGCTTCCTCACCACGCCGGCGCTGACCCGCCTGCTCACCGGTCCGGTCGCTGCGCTTCGGATCTTCGACCAGGTGGCTGCGAGCGTTGCCTCGGTGCTCGCCTTGGTCCTGGCGACTGTCTTCTCGATGATCGTCGGGGAGCTGGTCCCCCAGTTCCTCGGCTTCTCCGCACCGTTAGCGACAGCGAAGGTCGTCGCTGGACCGGTCCGCTGGTTCACCGCTGCCACCCGTCCGCTCATCGTCGTCCTCAACGGCTCGGCGAACACCTTCCTGCGTGGGGTCGGGGTCGAGCCGCAGGAGGAGTTGTCCGCGGCCAGGGCCCCGGCCGAGCTCGCGGCGCTGGTGCGCACCAGCGCCGCCGCCGGCACGCTGCCGGCCTCGACCGCGCGTCTGCTCACCGCCTCGATCGGCTTTGGTGAGCAGACCGCGGCCGACGTGATGACCCCTCGCTCCCGGGCGACTGGTGTGGACCGCACCGCCAGCGCCGCAGACGTCCTCGCCCTCGCGCGCGCGAGCGGGCACTCGCGATTCCCCGTCCTGGGGGAGGACTGGGATGACATCGACGGCATCGTGCACGTCAAGCAGGCCATCGCCGTTCCGCACGAGCGGCGGCCCGACGTGCCCGTCTCGGCGCTGATGACCCCACCGGTCCTGGTCCCGGAGACGATCCGGCTCGACCCGCTGCTCCTGCAACTGCGCGCCGCCGGATACCAACTGGCTGTCGTCGTCGACGAATACGGCGGCACTTCAGGGGTGGTCACCTTCGAGGACGTCGTCGAAGAGATCATCGGTGAGGTCAGTGACGAGCACGACCGCGGACAGAGCACTGGTCGGCGCCTGGCCGACGGGTCCTGGACCGTCCCCGGCATGTGGCGCCCCGACGAGGTCCGCGCCCGGGTGGGGGCGCCCATGGCCGACGGGGCGGCATACGAGACTGCCGGGGGCTGGCTCATGGATGCACTCGGGCGAGTCCCGACAGCCGGTGACGAGGTGTCCCGAGACGGCTGGGTCTACCGGGTGCAGGCGATGGAGGGCCGACGGGTCGACCGACTCCGGATTCGGCCGCTGCCCGCCGATGGTGACGCCCGGACCGCTGCCCCTGGGGGACGGTCATGAGCCGGGGGCAGCCATGAGCCGGGGGCGGCGATGAACGGCCTGGCGCTGGTGATCACCGTCGTGCTGCTTCTGGCGAACGCCTTTTTCGTCGGGGCCGAGTTCGCGGCGATGGCTGCGCGCCGCAGCCAGTTGGAGCCTCTCGCCGAACGCAGTGCCCGGGCCCGCACGGTTCTGCACGCCTTGGAGAACATGGGCATCGTCCTGACCACCGCCCAGGTAGGTATCACGGTCTGCTCGGTCCTGCTCGGGGCCATCTCGGAGGTGGCCCTGCACCATGCGTTCGTCCCGGTCGTGGCCCGGCTGGGGTTGCCTGCGGGGGCCGCAGACGCGGCAGCGCTCGTCATCGCGCTGCTGGTGATCGTCGCCTTGCACGTGGTCGTCGGCGAGATGATCCCCAAGAACCTCGCCATCGCCGGGCCCGACCGGGCGGCGCTTGTCCTGGTGCCGCCGCTGTTCGCCCTGGCCACCGTGGCCCGCCCGGTCATCGCGGTTATGGCGTCCATCGCCAAGGCCATCGTCCGCGCCATGGGAGTGCAGCCCCGCGATGCGGCCGCGAGCGAGATCACGCCGGCGGAGATGGCCCACATCGTCGAAGAGTCGCACCGGGAAGGCCTGGTCGAGGCGGGCCAGTTCGGGCGGATCGGGGCCGCTTTGGAGTTCAGCGACAAGGACGCCGTCGATGTCGCGGTCGCGCTCGCTGACCTGGTCACCGTGAGAGTCGGTGTCACTCCTGCGGAGGTCGAGCATCTCGTCGCCAGGCACGGGTACTCCCGCTACCCGGTCCAGGCCGGTGACGGGGCCCTGGCTGGCTACCTGCACGTCAAGGACAGCATCTTGGCCTCGGTCGGCGAGCGGGCGCAGCCAGTGCCCACCAAACGGGTCCGCACGATGACGACGGTGCGGCCCACCGACTCGGTGGAGGAGGTCCTGGCGGCGATGCAGACCGGCGGTTCCCATCTGGCGCGGGTGGTCGCAGACGACGGTGAGGTCACCGGGGTCGTCTTCCTCGAAGACGTCATCGAGGAGCTCGTCGGCGAAGTGTCCGACGCCTCCCAGCGCGACTGAGCCCGCCGCTCGGGAGCAGCGCGCCCAGAGAGCTCAAGAGGCCAGAGAGCTCGTGCGCGACAGAGGGCTCGTGCGCGACAGAGGGCTCGTGAGGTTCATCCTGCCGGCGCTACCGCGCTGGGCGTATCCAGCAGGAAGGATCGGCTGACGCACCATGATGGTGTGGAGTTCACCCTCTTCGCGCCACCGAACGACCGTCAAAGGATGCGCCGACACATGTCCGTAGAACCTCACATGTCCGTGGAACCTCCCCGACTCGTCCCGGCCGCGATGGCCACGGTCTCCGACCCCGTCACGACGCCGCCGGTCACGGAGCTGTCCGTGGCGCAGGCCCAGCGGGAGTTCACCCCCGAGGGGGTCTACCTCAACACTGCCGCGCTCGCGCTACCCCCACGGGGCACGGTGGAGGCGGTCCGCGCCGCCCTGGCCGACTGGCAGGTTGGCGCAGCCGCTCCGGCGCAATACGACTCGTTCGTCGGCGAGTCACGCACGCTCTACGCCGGGCTCGTCGGGGTCGAACCATCCACGGTCAGCATCGGGAGTAATACCAGTGGGCTCGTGGGCTTGATCGCCGCCTCGCTCCCCGATGGTGTCGAAGTCCTGACGGTCCTCGGCGAGTTCACCAGCCTGCTCTTCCCCTTCCTCGCCCAGAGCCACCGGGGGGTCACCGTTCGGGAGGTCCCCCTGGACGAGCTCGTCTCGTCCATCACCGATCGGACCCACCTCGTGGCCGTGTCGGCGGCGCAGTCCTCGACCGGTCAGTTGGCGGACCTCGACGGGCTCGCGGATGCCGTCGAAGCAGGAACGAAGGTTCTGCTCGATCTGACCCAGGCTGCGGGATGGCTCCCCGTTGACGCGAGCCGCTACACCTGGACCGTGGCCAGCGGATACAAGTTCCTCCTCGCTCCGCGGGGAACGGCCTTCGCGACGAGCACGGGCAGCGTGGCCCAGGAGGTCGTCGCGCACAGCGCCGGCTGGTATGCCGGGGCGGATGTGTGGACGAGCATCTACGGCAGCCCACTGCGGCTGGCCCTGGACGCGCGCCGGCTCGACACCTCACCCGCGTGGTACTCGTGGGTGGGGCAGGCGGTTTCGCTCCGGCTCCTCACCGATGTCGGGGTGAAAGACCTCCACCGGCACGCCACGAGCCTGGCGGCGAAGGTGGAGACGGCGCTGGGTCTTCCCCTCTCCGGGTCGGCGATCATCGCCCTCGACACGACCCCCGAGGTGTCCGCTCGGATCCGGGAGCGAGGGATCGTCTCGAGCCAGCGGGCCGGACGCACCCGCGTCTCCTTCCACATCCACAACACGCTCGACGACGCAGACGCCCTCCTGGACGCACTTGGGGGGTAAGGCCCCAGGCGGCAGGCCCGCGCACTCGTCGCCGCGACAGCCAGTCGCGGTGACAGCGTCTTTCAGGCCAGAGCCTTGACCGCAGCGACGAGCGCGGTGATCGCCAGGCCCGCGAGCACGACCTTGCGGAAGACCTCCGGTGACATCCCGTGGAAGACCTTGTCCCCGAGCCACCAGCCCACCGGCACCGCGAGGATGCCGCAGGCCGCCAGCAGGAGCGCACCTGGCGCAAGCGCCCCGACGACGAAGAACCCGAGCACCCCGACGACGTCCTGGACGAGGAAGATCGCCTGGAGAGTGGCCCGGAAGGTCCGTGGCGGCATTCCCATCGCCTGCATGGTCACGACCAGCGGGGGCCCGTTCATCCCGGTCGAGGTGAGCAAGGCCCCGCTGGTGACCCCGGTGACCCAGCGGGCCACCGGACCGGTCGGCAGACGCACCTGCGCGGCGAGCAGGACGACGAGGACGGCGAGCACGATCGCTATGACGAGGGTGAGCCGGGCGGTCGACAGGGCGGTGAGGGCGAGCAGGCCGAGCGGTATCCCGATCAGCCCGGTGAGGCTGAACAACCGGGCCGCCGGAACGTCGACGTAGCCGCGCTCCTTGACGAAACCCACCCCGGTGAGCAGCAGGCTGAGGACCGTCATCGCGACGACCGCGGTGGCCGGGTCGACGATGAGGGCGAGCAGTGGCACCGCGACCAGGGCAGAGCCGAACCCGGTGACGGCCTGGGCCGTCGAGGCGAGGACGAAGATCCCGAATGCCGCCACGGCAGGCAGGAGCGTCACGGTGGTGAGCGTCTGGGTGGTGAGCATCTGGGCGGCGAGCATCTCGGTGGTGAGCATCTGGCCTTCGGTCGGTCGAGTCCGGGCACATCTTCGCCGATTCGGCGGCACCCGCCGTCGAGGTGTCCGACTGCGCCCAGAGCGACTGAGCCCGCCGTCCGGACACTGCCGGCCCACAGAGTCCACGAGGCCCAAAGGGCGCATGCGCGCGTGCGGTCCAGAGGGTCCAGGCCGGGCGCACAGGTGTCTGACAGTGCCGCGTCCTAGCGTCCGCCCACATGAGCACTCGTGAGGATTACCCTGCTGGCGTTCCCTGCTGGGCGGACAGTGGTCAACCTGACCCTGTCGCGGCTGCCGACTTCTATTCGAGCCTGTTCGGGTGGCAGTGCCACGACGAGATGCCGCCGGGCACGCAGGGACACTACTTCATGGCCCGGATCGGCGGGCGGGACGCGGTGGCACTGTCGTCGATCCCGCCGGGTGGACCGGCCCAAGCGGCCTGGAACACCTACATCCGGGTGGACTCTGCCGACGAGACGGCACAGCGCGTCAGCGACGCGGGCGGCACGGTCCTATCCGAGCCGTTCGACGTGTTCGACTCGGGCAGGATGGGGGTCTTCGCCGACCTGCAGGGTGCGGTCTTCTCGGTGTGGCAGGCCGGTCGGCACCGCGGGTCGGTGGCGGTGAATGAACACGGGGCGGTGAACTTCAACGATCTCTACACCGACGACCTGGTCAGCGCGGCGGCCTTCTACGGTGCCGTGTTTGGGTGGTCGACCCTGGACATGGGGGACGGGTCGCCCTACTGGTGCCTGCCCGGATATGGCGACCACCTCGAGGAGCTCAGCCCCGGGGTGCGGCAGGGAATGAGGGAGATGGGGGTCGACGAACGCTTCCTCGACGTCGTCGCACGGACTCTGCCGTATGCCGCGGGCCCGGCCCGTTGGGGCGTCACCTTCGGCGTCAACGACGCCGACGCCATTGCAGCCCGAACGGTCGAGCTCGGTGGGACGGTCGTCTCGGCTCCTCAGGACGCTCCGTGGGTGCGGCACACGCTGCTCGCCGACCCGGCCGGGGCGCTGTTCACCGCGAGCCAGTTCGTCCCGGAGAACCGGTAGTCGCGAGAACCAGTGGCTGACAAGCCGATACGGCGCCAGCAGCGGCGGGCCAGCCTGCTGCATTGGTGCCCCCGGCAGGATTCGAACCTGCGCTCCCGCCTCCGGAGGGCGGTGCTCTATCCCCTGAGCTACGGGGGCCAGGTCGGCCGTGCGACCGAACATGACTGCCGAGGCAGGCTAGCAGGACATCGGCGGCGCCGTGGAATCGGTCCGAGGCGGTCCCGGCTCACGCCCTGGGCTCCGGCGGGGTCCGGGGTCGGCCGACCGTAGACTTCCCCAGTGACCCCCGACGAACTCTCCCAGGCGATCCGAGCCGCCCTGACTGCTGCAGTGGCCGACGGTGCCCTCGTCGTGGATGTCCCGCAGGAGGTCCGCGTCGAGCGGCCCAGGAACCGAGAGCACGGGGATTGGGCGGCTAACCTCGCCCTCCAACTCGCCAAAGCAGCCGGCATGCCTCCACGGGCGCTCGCCGAGATCCTCGCGGACCGGCTGCGCACCGTCGCCGGGATCGCGGCGGTCGACGTGGCCGGCCCGGGTTTCCTCAACCTCACCCTTGATGCGGCCAGCGCCGGCGAGCTGGCCCGCACGATCGTCGAGACCGGTGCGGCATACGGCACCGGCGACAGCAACGCAGGTCGGGTGGTCAACCTCGAATACATCTCGGCCAACCCGACCGGCCCGCTGCACATCGGGCACACCCGGTGGGCCGCTCTGGGCGATGCCATGGTCCGGTTGCTGCGAGCCACCGGGGCGCAGGTCACCGCCGAGTACTACATCAACGACTCCGGCGCCCAGATGGACAAGTTCGGCGCCTCTATCCTGGCCAAGCTGACCGGTTCCCCGGTTCCTGAGGGGGGCTACGACGGTGCGCACGTGGTCGCACTCGCCGAGGAGGTTGTCGCCGTTCGTCCGGACATTCTCGAGCTCCCGCGCTCCGAGGCGCTCGCCCTGGCTCGGGACCTGGGGTATGCCGCCCAGCTCGCGGCGATCCGGGCGACCCTGACCGCGTTCCACGTCGAGATGGACGTTTGGTTCTCCGAGAACGCCCTGCACGCCCGGGGGGCGGTTGAGCAGGCGGTCACCCGGTTGCGCGCCCAGGGCCACGTTGACGACCGGGGCGGGGCAATCTGGTTGCGCACCACCGACTTCGGCGACGACAAGGACCGGGTCCTGATCCGGGCCAACGGGGTGCCGACGTATTTCGCCGCCGATGCTGCCTACTACCTGTCGAAGAAGGACCGCGGGTTCGACGAGAAGATCTATCTCCTCGGTGCCGACCACCACGGCTACATCGGCAGGCTCAAGGCGATTGCCGCCTGCGCCGGCGACGACCCCGAGCACAACATCGAGGTCAAGATCGGCCAGTTGGTCAATATCGCCGGTGAGCGGATGGGCAAGCGGCGCGGCAACGCCCTCTACATGGATGAGCTCATCGAGTGGCTCGGGGTCGATGCCTTGCGCTACTCCCTGGCCCGCTACCCGGCAGACTCCCCACTGTCGCTGGACGGGGAGGAGCTGCGCCGGCAGACCAACGACAACCCGGTCTTCTATGTCCAGTACGCGCACGCACGCACCATCGGGGTTGCCCGGCTCGCCGCGGAGGATGGTGTGCGCCGCGAGGACGGCTTCGACCCCGCGCTGCTCGCCGACGCACACGAAGCCGCTCTGCTTGCGCTCCTGGCCGATTTTCCCCGGGTCGTCGCCCAGGCAGCTCAACTCCTCGAGCCCCACCGGGTGGCCCGCTATCTCGAGGACCTCGCCGGGTGTTTCCACAAGTGGTACGACACCTGCCGGGTTCGTCCGTATGCCGACGAGGAGGTCACCGACCTGCACCGAAGTCGGCTGTGGCTCAACGACGCGACGAGACAGGTTCTGGCCGCAGGCTTGGACCTGCTCGGGGTGTCCGCGCCGGAACGGATGTGAGCGCGTGCCGAACTGGGTCTCACCTGATGACGAGGGCGGTGTGCCGTGAGGGCGCATGAGGCCGGCGCGCTGCACGCCGAAGGCTACGGCGGCCCCCCGATCTATCTGCCGTTTCCGCAGGACGTCATGGCGCTGCTGGCCCCGCTGTGGCCGCAGTCGGTCCGCCGCCGCCTGGACGGAGCCCTCGAGGTGGCCGGCGTCGACGTTCGTGACGTGGCCCGCGAACACGGCACCGCGGCATACATCCTCGACGAGGACGACTTCCGGAGCCGGGCCCGGGCCTTCCGGGACGACTTCGCGAGGCACTTCGACGCGCTCGGCGGGCGCGCCGACGTCTACTACGCCGGCAAGGCGTTCCTGTGCAGCGCGGTCGCTCGCTGGGTCATGCAGGAGGGGCTGTGCCTGGATGTGTGCACCGGCGGCGAGCTCGCTGTCGCGCAGCGGGTCGGCTTCCCCGGTGAGCGGATCGGTCTGCACGGCAACAACAAGAGCCGCGCCGAGTTGACTCAGGCGTTGAGCTACGGGCTCGGGCGCATCGTGGTGGACTCATTCACGGAGATCGACCGGATCATCGACATCGCCACCGAGCTCGGGGTCCGCGCGCCGGTCATGCTCCGGGTCACCGTCGGGGTCGAGGCGCACACCCACGAGTTCATCGCCACCGGGCACGAGGACCAGAAGTTCGGGTTTGCCCTGGCCACCGGTGAGGCCTTCGAGGCCGCCCGCCGAGTCCTCGCCGCCCCGGCGGTGCTCGACCTGCGCGGTCTGCACAGTCACATCGGCAGCCAGATCTTCGACACCGGAGGCTTCGAGCTGTCCGCCCGCCGGCTCATCCAGCTGCACGCCGACATTGCCAGGGAACTGGGCCATGACTGCCCGGAGATCGACTTCGGCGGCGGTTTCGGCATCGCCTACACCTCTCAGCACACGCCCCTGACCCCGGGTGTTCTCGGCGAACATCTGGCCGACATCGTCGCCCGGGAGTTCAAGGCCATCGGCGACGGTGACCTCAGCGTGCTCCCGCACGTCTCGATCGAACCGGGGCGGGCGATCGCCGGTCCGAGCACCTTCACCCTCTACGAGGTCGGCACAGTCAAGGTGGTCGACCTCGGCGACGGGCACACCCGCACTTACGTCTCCGTGGACGGAGGGATGAGCGACAACATCCGCCCGGCGCTGTATGAAGCGGACTACTCGTGCACCCTGGCCAACCGGTCCTCCGATGCCCCGCCGGTTCTCGCCCGGGTCGTCGGCAGGCACTGCGAGACTGGCGACATCGTCGTCCTCGACGAGTGGCTACCCGCTGACACCACCGCCGGGGACCTGATCGCGGTGCCCGGGACCGGGGCCTACTGCCGAAGCCTGTCGAGTCAGTACAACCACACCCCCCGCCCACCGGTGCTCGCCGTGCGCGACGGGGTGGCCCGGGTCGTCGTCCGCCGTGAGACGATCGAGGATCTGCTCGCCCTCGACGTCCTCGACGAGTGAGCCCCGGGACGTTCAGACTTCATGTCCAGTCCAGTGAACGCCGACCAGTAGACCCCGACGAGAAGGACCGGTGACACCTGTGGTGACTGCCCTGCACCAGGACCAGACCCCAGTGCGGGTGGCGATGCTCGGCTGCGGCGTCGTCGGCTCGGCCGTGGCCCGCCTCCTCGTCGAGAACGCTGCGGATCTCACCGCGCGGGTCGGTGCCCCGCTGGAGCTCGTCGGCATCGCCGTTCGCGAGCCGGGACGGCCCCGGACGGACGTGCCGGTTCCAGTGAGCCTGTTCACCGCCGACGCCGACCAGCTGGTCACCTGCGCTGACGTCGTCGTCGAGGTCATCGGCGGCATCGAGCCGGCCCGCGGCCTGATCCTGACGGCGATGGCGCACGGTGCCTCCGTGGTCACCGCCAACAAGGCACTCCTCGCGCAGGACGGACCGAAACTGTATGCGGCCGCCGCCCGGTCGCAGGTCGACCTGTACTACGAGGCGGCTGTCGCCGGGGCCATCCCGATCCTCGGCCCGATCCGGGAGTCGCTGGCGGGGGACCGGGTGCGTCGGGTCATGGGCATCGTCAACGGCACGACGAACTACGTTCTCGACCGGATGGACAGTACCGGCGCTGCCTTCGCCGACGCGCTCGCCCAGGCCCAGGCGCTCGGTTACGCCGAAGCGGACCCGACGGCGGACGTGGAAGGTTTCGATGCCGCTGCGAAGGCCGCGATCCTCGCCTCGCTGGCCTTTCACACCCGGGTCGCCGGGATCGACGTGCATCGGGAGGGGATCACTGGGGTGAGCGCCGCGGATGTGCGCGCCGCCAAGGAGATGGACTGTGTCATCAAGCTGCTCGCTATCTGTGAACGGGTGCCACGCCCCACCGGCGATGCGGTCAGCGTCCGGGTCCACCCGGCGATGATCCCCAGGGCGCACCCCCTGGCCGCGGTACGCGAGGCCTACAACGCCGTCTTCGTCGAGTCCGAGGCGGCCGGCGAGCTCATGTTCTACGGCAAGGGTGCCGGTGGGGACCCGACGGCCTCGGCTGTCCTCGGCGACCTTGTCGCGGTGGCCCGGCACAAGGTGGGCGGCGCGCACGGGCCGGGGGAGTCGGCATACGCCGACTTGCCTGTCCTGCCCATGGGTGAGGCCCTGACCCGCTACTACATCAGCCTCGACGTCGTCGACCGGCCCGGAGTGCTCGCCCAGGTCGCCGCGACCTTCGCCGAGCACGACGTGTCCATCGAGACCGTCCACCAGCGCCTCCTCGAGAGGGAGGAGGACTCCGCGGGCCAGGGCGTCGGTGCCAACCTCGTGGTGACCACCCACACCGCAACCGACGCCGCACTCGCGGCGACCGTCGCCACCCTGGGGCGCCTGCCGAGCGTGGCGCGGGTCCACTCCGTCCTGCGCGTGGAAGGAGACTGAGCGTCATGGCTGCACTTTGGCGCGGGGTCATTACCGAGTATGCCGACCGCCTCCCACTGCTCGCCGGCGCACCTGTGGTCACCCTCCTCGAGGGCGGCACTCCACTGGTCGACGCCGAGCACCTCTCAGAGCTCGTCGGCGCGCGCGTGCTGGTGAAGTTCGAAGGGCTCAACCCGACCGGGTCGTTCAAGGACCGGGGGATGACGACGGCCATCTCGGTAGCCAAGAAGCACGGTGCCCGCGCGGTCATCTGCGCGAGTACCGGGAACACTTCGGCGTCGGCTGCTGCCTATGCGACGAAAGCGGGGATGACGTGCGCGGTCCTGGTGCCGGACGGGAAGATCGCGATGGGGAAGCTGTCCCAGGCAATCGCCCACGGTGCGACGCTGCTCCAGGTCGACGGCAACTTCGACGATTGTCTGGTCCTGGCCCGCAAGCTTGCTGACGCCTATCCCGTCGAGCTCGTCAACTCGGTCAACCCCGCTCGGATCGAGGGGCAGAAGACCGCGGCGTTCGAGATCGTCGACGCGCTTGGGGACGCTCCGGACATCCATGTCCTGCCGGTCGGCAACGCGGGCAACATCACCGCCTATTGGAAGGGCTACCGGGAGTACGCCACACCGACCCCAGGGCTTTCCGGTGGGCTGCTCGCGCCGGTCGCCACTCGGCTGCCACGGATGTTCGGCTTCCAGGCTGCCGGCGCCGCCCCGATCGTCCTGGGGCACCCGGTCGACGAGCCGGAGACCATCGCTACGGCCATCCGGATCGGCAACCCCGCGTCCTGGCAGCAGGCCCAGGCGGCGCGGGAAGAGTCCGGTGGGCTCATCGCCGCGGTCACCGACGAGGAGATCCTCGCTGCCCACCGGCTGCTGTCGTCTCGGGAGGGGATCTTCGTCGAGCCGGCCTCGGCAGCCTCCATCGCCGGCCTGCTCATGGCGGCTCGAGACGGTGAGATCCTCGCTGGCTCGACGGTCGTGTGCACGGTCACCGGCCACGGCCTGAAGGATCCGCAGTGGGCGCTGCGTACCCCCGACGGCTCCGAGGTGGCGCCGACGAGGGTGGGCAACGACACGGTGTCCGTGGCGCGGGCCCTGGGCCTCGAGGGCTGAGATGTCGTCGCCGCGGCCCGTGCCGCCCCTGGTGCCGCACCCGGTGCCGATCCCGGCCGGGACCCGGGTGCACGTGCGGGTGCCGGCGAGCAGCGCCAACCTGGGGCCCGGATTCGACTCGGTCGGGTTGGCCTTGGGGGTGTGGGACGAGTGCACGGTCGAGGTGACCGAAGAGCCCGGTCTCGTCGTCGAGGTGGCCGGGCAGGGAAGCGACACAATCCCGCGGGACGCCTCGCACCTCGTCGTACGCTCCATGCGCCGGGCCTGGGCCGAACTTGGGGTGCCACCCCCGGGTGGGTTGGTGCTCCGTTGCCGCAACCGCGTGCCCCACGGCCGGGGGATGGGCTCGTCCGCAGCCGCGATCGTCGCCGGGATCGTTGCTGCGCAAGGCCTGTGCGATGTTGCGGCCGGCGGGCGCGATCTCGAGCGGAGCTTCACCAACGACCTCGCGGCTCGGCTCGAAGGGCATCCCGACAACGCATCGGCGAGCATCTACGGCGGAGCAACGCTGTCGATCTCCGACGAGACCCACGAGCAGACGACGACGGTGCGTCTGGCCCTTGACCCACGGATCATCCCCGTCGTCCTCGTCCCCGGCGAGGTGCTGTCCACAGCCAAGGCTCGCTCGGTGCTGCCGGACCGGGTCTCCCTCGCCGACGCAGCCGCCAATGGTGCTCGGGTCGGGCTGCTCGTCCACGCGTTGACCTCCGACCCGGCCCTGCTGTTGACGGCGACCGTCGACCTGCTCCACCAGGAGCCGCGCCGGCCCTCCTATCCGGCGTCGATGGGACTCGTCGACGGGCTACGCTCGGCCGGGCATGCCGCTGTCATCTCCGGTGCCGGACCCTCGGTCCTCGTGCTGGCCACGCCCGACTCCGTCGCCGACGTGGTGGCCCTGGGCCCTGCCGGCTGGGACGTGCTCACACCGGGGGTCCCAGTGAGCGGGGTAGAGGTCACCAGCCCCGTGGTCACTGGCGCCTGAGAAGTGCCGGGGCGCCTGAGAGGTGCCGGCTGGACTGGGCCGCTGTTGTGGCTCGCTGCTGCGGGCTCGTCGCTGCGGCCGCTGTTGTGGCTCGCTGCTGCGTGAGGGTTAGACGGGGACCAGGGAGTCGAGTCGGCGCTTCATCGCCGTCGCGTACTGCTCCGCCTCCAGACCGGCAATCAGATGCCAGACACCCTCGGCCACCTCGACCGAGCCCAGGAGTCCGGCACGGCGCAAGGCGCCCTGGTCCACCAGTGAGGAGTCGGCGACCGTGACGCGCAGGCGGGTCTCGGCGACGAACGCGACATCGGTGATGTTCTCCTCACCGCCCAGAGCCTCCATCCACTGCCGCGCCTGGTTCAGCTCGACGTCACCGACGACGATGACGCGGGGCTCCGGCTCGCGCACCTGGTCCACACCACCATGGCGGGCGGCCAGCTTCTGCTCCGGCGTGCGGTAGTCCAAGGTAATGACCAGGAACATCGAGGTGAAGAACGCGGCGCCGATCGCGATCGCATACAGCACGATGTTGTTGAACGCCGGAATGGTCAGCAACGAGGTGAACACGAAGGCGCTGGTCTTCAGCCCACCGCCAAAGCCGATGATGACGCCGCCGACCAGGCAGCCGACGAGCATCCTGGGATAGATCTTCTTGAACCGTAGGTGGATGCCATACAGGGACGGCTCGGAGATGCCGCCGAGCAGGCCCGCTGCCAGAGCGCCCGTCGCGGTCTGGCGCATCTGCACGTCGCGGTCGCGCATGGCCAGCACCAGCACGCCGGCGGTCGCTCCGAAGCAGGCGAAGTTCCAGGCACCCATCGGGCCCTGGATGTAGTCGTAGCCCAGGGTCTGGATGTTGAGGAGCATGACCGCGTTGATCGGCCAGTGCAGTCCCAGCGGCACCATGAAGGGATAGGCGAGCGGGACCACGATGGCGAAGATGAACGGTGAGAAACCGTTGACGGCGTGCAGGCCGGCGGACACCCAAGCACCGATGTAGACCCCGATCGGGCCGATCAGGAAGGCGGTCAGGGGCAACATGACCAGCATTGCCAGGAACGGCACGAAGATGAGTTGGAGGTTGTCGGGGATGAGTCGCTTCAGCAGCCGGTACAGCGGCCCGAGCACTGCCGCCATGAGCAGTGGTGGGAAGACTTGTGAGCTGTAGTTGAAGATGGTCAGCGGCACCCCGAAGATGTCGACCAGGGTGACCTCGCTGCCGGCGATCGTCGCGTGATACGCCTCTGCGATCCCACCGAGCGCGGTGAACCCGGGCAACATGACCAGGCCCATGACGGCGAACCCGACCCACGGGTCGGCCCCGATCTTTTTCGAGGCGTTGTAGGCCACCATGAGCGGCAGGAAGACGAACACCGACTGCCATAGCAGGTTCATGAACTGCCACGACGGCGGCAGGTGGGTGCGCGGGTCGGCCCAGTTACCGATGATGCCGAGCGTGCTCATCAGCGACATGAACGTGATGAACAGCGATGCGCCGAGCAGCGCGCCCAGGATGGGCCGGAAGGAGTCGGACAGGAACTCAAAGAACGAGTCGACCCAGGCCAGCTTGCCGCGCACTCCTCCGGCACGGGCAGCGGCCTTGAGTTCCTCGTCGGTGAGCTCGCCGCGGTTGCTCATCTGGGGTAGCGCGTTGATCTCGTTGAAGACCGTCTGCACGGCGCCGCCGATGATGACCTGGTAGCGGTTGCCGGACTGCGGCACCCCACCCATGACCGCCTTGATGGACTCCACCTGGGCGGTGTCGACGATGGAGGAGTCGACGAGCTCGAAGCGGAGCCTGGTGGCGCAGTGGGAGAGACCACGCACGTTCTCCGGTCCGCCTATGGCCTCGACGATCTCTTCTGCAGTGGACATCGGCTGACTCCTCTCAGTCTTCGTCCAGCGGCACGAGGTCGCGGACTTCGGCGGCGGTGCTCTTGCGCAGGGCGCTGCCGGCCAGGTCTTTGCAGGCCTGAAGCGAGTGCGCCCGCACCTGCGCCTTGACCGACGGAATCGCGGGGATCGAGCAGGACAGCTCATCGACCCCCAGCCCGACGAGGATGGGGATGGCCTGGGGGTCGGAGGCGACGCCTCCGCAGACCCCGATCCAGCGGTCATACTTGTGGGCAGCCTCAGCGGCACGACCGATGAGGGCCAGCACCGCCGGGTTCAACGCGTCGACCTGGGGAGCCAGTTGCGGGTGGCCCCGGTCCATGGCCAGGGTGTATTGGGTCAGGTCGTTGGTACCGACCGAGAAGAAGTCGACCTCACGGGCGAACTGGTCGGCCATCACCGCGACGCTGGGGACTTCGACCATGACGCCGAGGGGCACTTGCGAGACCCCAAGCCGCGCGCGCTCCTGCTCGAAGATCTCCTTGGCCCGCAGGTAGTCGGACAGGGTCGCGATCATCGGGAACATGACATGGATCTGGGCGCCGGCATCGACGGCGCGCAGGATCGCCCGGCTCTGGGTGCGCAGAACCTCGGGCCGGTCCAGGCCGACCCGTATGCCGCGCAGGCCGAGGAACGGGTTCTCCTCGGCGGCGATTGGCAGGTATGGCAGCGGCTTGTCCCCGCCGACGTCCAGGGTGCGGATGACCAGCGGCCGACCGGGCATCTCTCGCGCGATGTCGGTGTAGATCCTGGCCTGCTCCTCTTCGGTCGGGGCGGTGGAGCGGCCCAGGAACAGGAACTCCGAACGGAGCAGACCCACACCCTCGGCGCCTTTGGCCGCGGCATCCTGGGCGTCGGTGAGCCCGCCGATGTTGGCCACGACGTCGACACCGTGCCCGTCGGTGGTGATGGCCGGTTCGTGTGCGCGTTGCTGTTCCCGCTCGCGGCGCTCGGCCATCCTGGCCTGGGTTTCCCGGATCCGGGCGACCTCGCTCTCGCTGACGCCGGTGCGCAAGGTGCCCCGGGCGCCGTCGAGGATGACCCGGGTGCCGGCGGGGATGTCCAGCGCCCGGGCCTCGATGCCGGCCACAGCCGGGATGTCCAGGGAACGGGCAAGGATGGCGACGTGGCTCGTCGCCCCGCCGCCTGTGGTCGCGAAGCCCGCGACCTTGGTGCGGTCGAGCGTCGCGGTGTCCGAGGGGCTGAGCTCCTCAGCGATGAGGATCGCACCCTCGGCGAGCTCCTCCTGCTCGGCCTTTTGCCCAGTCAGCTCCTCCAGGACGCGCTGCCCCACGTCACGGACGTCGGCTGCACGGCCGGCGAGTACCTCGTTGGCCAGCCCGGCCAGCTGGGTGGCGAAGGTGTTGTAGGCGCGCTGCCAGGCGAAGGCTGCGGACTTGCCCTTGTCGATCGCCGACGTTGCCAGATCGAGCAGATCGGGGTCGGAGAGCAGCTCCTGGTGGGCGGCGAAGATGGCGGCCTTGTCCGGCAAACCGTCGCCCTCGAGCTTGCTCTGCAACGCCTGCAGATCGACCAGGGCGTGATCGATCGCGCTGTTGAGTTGGCGTCGCTCGAGGTACTTGTCGGAGGCCTCCTCACGCACCACGATGTCGTTGCGACGCAGCTGGACCACCTGCCCGACACCAAGCCCGGGGGAGGCTGACACACCCAGGAGCAGGTTGGGGTCGCCACTTCGCGGCGCGGGCGGTTCAGCTGGCGCGGCCAGTTCGGCTGGCGCGGCCAGTTCGGCTGGCGCGGCCAGTGGCTGGCCCTCGGTCACGGGCTCACCGGGGCCGGTCACCGGGCCGGCGGTCGGCTCCTCACCCAGACCGTCGGTGATGGCTGCCTCCAGCGCTGCCACGGCCTCGGCGGCGTCCGGGCCAGTGGCGATGACTTGGACCTTGTCCCCGTTGAGCACCGACATGGACATGATGGCGATCACGGACTTGGCGTTGGCCACGTCGTCGCCGCGTTTGAGCAGGACCCGGCTCTGGAACTTCTTGGCGATCCCGACGAGCATCGCCGTGGGCCGGGCGTGCAGTCCGGCCGGGTTGAGCACGACGATTCCGTGTGACACCGACCGCTCCCCGCCGCCGTCGGGCTGGTCGCCCGGCACAGTCTTGAGGGTCAGGCTCGCGAGTTGATCCCGGCCGGCCTCGACCAGCCCGGTGGCGGCCTCGAAGCTGGCCAGTTCGTCGGAGTTGGTGATGACCACCTGGGTCAGCAGGCTCTTGGCCTGCAGAGCGACAAGATCGAGGTCGAACTCAATGAGGGGAGCTCCGACACTGACTCGGTCCCCGAGCTTGACCAGCGCTCGGAATCCCTCGCCCTGCATCGAGACCGTGTCCAGTCCGATGTGCATGAGAACCTCAGCGCCGCCATCGCTGCGGATCGTCACTGCGTGACCGGCAGCATGCACCAACGCCACCTCGCCGTCGCATGGAGCGAGCAGGGTGCTGCTCAACGGGTCGATCGACACACCCTCGCCCACCATCTTTTGTGCGAACACCGGGTCGGGAACGGTGTCGATGGGCACCACCACCCCGGTCAATGGCGCTAGCAGCGTGACAGCGGTGTTCGGTGCGCTCACATCGGCTCCTTAGTCAACGACGTCGTGCAGAAGAGATCTCGGCGCTGCCCGGGAATCTATCCCGTGGCGAGTGGCTTGATGGGGACTTGGCGAAGACCTGGTGAAAGGTTTGCCAGGTTCAGGCGCGGATCGCGCCTGGCACGCTGCCAGGCGCGGAGCCTTCGCCTACCGGGCATGTCGCATCGAAGTTGAGGAAGTGCGGTCGCGCGGTGCTACTGTGGAGATCGCAGCGCACGCGAGGTGAGCACCGCTCGTCAGCACCGTATGCCGCAGCTGCATCCCCACACGACAGCGGCCCGAGCCGGGGCCGGGCGGCCACTGCCGCCGTGGGACGACACATCCAATGGCCGATCGGCCATCATCTCGGCTCGCACCCGTTCCGGGAGAGCGAGTCATGGACGAGGGGAAGGATCCTTCGTGACCGACACCACCATCGAGGCACCCGTCCGGCGTTCCGGTTCGCTCACAGCGATGCGACTTGCCGAGCTCCAGGGTCTGGCCTCGAGCATGGGCATCACCGGCACCGCCAAGATGCGCAAGAGCGACTTGGTCGAGGCCATTCGGGCTCGCCAGGGGGGACAGGCCGCTCCTGCGGCGCAATCGGCCCCGGCGCAACGGGTTGCTCAGAAGACGCCTCGGCGGGCTACCTCGGCGGGCGCGGCCGCGCCGACGCATACCGAGCCTGCGGAACGTGCCGAGCGCGGCGCTGGCGAGCAGGACAAAGGCCAGCACGATCGAGCCCAGCAGGACAAGGGCCAGCAGGACAAGGGCCAGCAGGACAAGAGCCAGCACGATCAGGCCCAGCAGGACCAGCGCCAGTCGCCCCAGCGCCAGCAGGCTCAGGGGCAGCAGGGACAGCAGGGACAAGGGCAGCAGGGACAGCAGAACCGCTGGTCTGACGACGAGGAGGGTGGGCGCTCGGGTCGCCGCCGCCGCAACCGCAACCGCAACCGCGACAAGCGTCCGCCCCAGGCCCGTCCCCAGGGCGGTCAGAGTGAAGAGTCCGAGCCACAGATCGCCGAGGACGACGTCCTCGTGCCCGTGGCCGGCATACTCGACGTCCTCGACAATTACGCCTTCGTCCGGACGACCGGCTACCTGCCCGGCCCCAACGACATCTACGTCCCGCTCACCCTGGTCAAGCGGCACGGCCTGCGCAAAGGTGACGCCGTCACCGGCGCCATCAAGGCTCCCCGGGAGGGCGAGGAGCCGCAGACCCAGGCGGTCGGCGGGCGCAACAACCGGCAGCGTTACGTCGCGCTCGCCCGCCTCGACTCGGTCAACGGGCAGAACCCCGAAGAGTCCCGGCGACGTCCGGAGTTCGGCAAGCTCACTCCCCTCTATCCGCAACACCGGTTGCGGCTGGAGACCGAGTCCAACATCCTCACTACGCGGATCATCGACCTCGTCGCCCCCATCGGGAAGGGCCAGCGCGGTCTGCTGGTTGCTCCCGCGAAGGCCGGCAAGACGCTCATACTGCAGGCCATCGCGAACGCGATCACGATGAACAACCCCGAGTGCCACCTCATGGTCGTCCTTGTTGACGAGCGCCCCGAGGAGGTCACCGACATGCAGCGGGCGGTCAAGGGAGAGGTCATCGCCTCGACCTTCGACCGCCCCGCCGATGACCACACGACCGTCGCGGAACTCGCCATCGAGCGGGCCAAGCGGCTCGTCGAGCTCGGCCACGACGTCGTCGTCCTGCTCGACTCGATCACGCGCCTGGGCCGGGCCTACAACCTTGCCGCCCCCGCGAGTGGGCGGATCCTCTCCGGTGGTGTCGACTCTGCTGCGCTCTATCCCCCCAAGCGCTTCTTCGGTGCAGCACGAAACATCGAGAACGGTGGCTCGTTGACCATCCTGGCCACGGCCCTCGTCGAGACGGGCTCCCGGATGGACGAAGTGATCTTCGAAGAGTTCAAAGGCACCGGCAACATGGAGCTCAAGCTCGACCGGAACCTGGCCAACCGGCGAATCTTCCCTGCTGTCGACGTGAACAACTCCGGCACCCGGCGCGAGGAGATCCTCCTTGCCCCCGAGGAGCTGAAGATCATGTGGAAGCTGCGTCGGGTGCTTGCCGCCCTCGACACCCAGCAGGGCATGGAACTCCTCATCGACCGGCTACGAAAGACGCGGACGAACTACGAGTTCCTTATGCAGGTCCAGCAGACCAGCTCGATCCGGATCGACGACGAGGACGACGACACGTGATGGGCTTGTGACGGCGACACCCAGTCTCGTCGTTTCCCGCCGACGGCAGATCGCGGGGCATCCGGCGGTCTCAGTTCTCGGCGGTGGGGTGCTCTTCGGCACTGCCGGTGTCGCGCAGGCGTTCGCTCCGCAGGGCGCTTCCCCAGTGGCGGTGGGCGCAGCCCGGCTGGCGATCGGGGCGCTCGCGCTGACGGCATACGTCATGATGCGCGGTGTCGGGCTGGCGCACATCCTGCGGATGTGGCGGGCCAAGGCGCTGGTCGTCGCCGCGGTGGGGGCGGCGGCATACCAGCCGTTCTTCTTCGCTGGGATCGGGTATGCCGGGGTGCCGCTGGGCACGCTCGTGGCCGTGGGCAGCGCCCCAGTCATCGCCGGCTTGTTGTCCTGGATCATCCTGGGTGAGCGCCCGGGTCGGTCCTGGGCGGTCGCGACGGCCATCTGCGTCGCCGGTCTGGGGCTGCTCACCGGGGCCGGGCACAGCAGCGAAGCCTTCCTCGGAGTGCTGCTGACGTTGGGGGCTGGGCTCTCGATTGCGACGTTCACCGTCGCAGCGAAGAAGCTCCTGCTGCGTGGGGTGCCGACCCTGGAGGTGCTCGCCTCGGCGTTCCTCCTCGGCTCGTGCGTCATGGTCCCGGTCGCGGTACTGCTCGGGCTGCGCTGGGTCGCGACCCCGTCCGGGGCGATCGTGGCGCTCTATCTCGGGTTCGCCACCATGGGGGTGGCCAACGTGCTGTACACCCGGGGCCTGGCGGCGCTGCCTGCCCCAACTGCGGTCACCCTGTCCCTGGCCGACCCAGTGACTGCCACCTTCTTGGGTTGGCTGCTCCTGGGGCAGGTGCTCGACGCGCTCGGCTGGTCCGGACTCGTGCTGCTCTTCACTGGACTGGTCCTGCAAAGCGTGTGGTCCGCCCGGCGCTGATCGACCACGCGGCACGTCCCGAGGGCGCGTTAGTTCTCACGAGTAGGCGTTGCTCTCGCGAGGAGGCGCGTTGTGGCACGCCTTCTGGCCGCGGGTGCGCCTACTCGCGACGCTTGCGTCTCGCTCCCGCCCCGGCGTCTGGGAACAGGCGCCGGGGCGGCGTCGTTTGGGAGAACGGGTCTGGGCTCTGGCAGACTTGACCGCTGGACCGGTTCACGGCACCAGATGCGTTCCTGAGCGGCCTCGTCACGAGGGCCGCAGGCGGGGCGCCGCAGGGCCTGCAGCCACGGTGGCTGGGCTCGCCGACCCGGAGACATCCAAGGAGACATCGTGAAGAAGGACATCCACCCCGCCTACGGTGAAACGACCGTGACGTGTACCTGCGGCAACACGTTCACCACGCGCAGCACCGCGAAGAACGGCATCATCCACGCCGAGGTCTGCAGCAACTGCCACCCGTTCTATACCGGCAAGCAGAAGATCCTCGACACTGGTGGCCGGGTTGCCCGCTTCGAGGCCCGTTACGGCAAGAAGGCCGCCAAGTAGCATCCGTGATGCGCCGGTCCCGACGTGCTCGGGGTCGGCGCGTCGTCGTTTCGTGCTGGGCGGCTCCGGTCCTGCCCGCACCCTCGGACTGTTCTGGGCCGGACTCTTCTCCCCCTAGAGCCCCGACCCCCGACCCCCAGACCCCGGAACCTATGCGAAACCCCGGAACCTTTCCCCGGTTTCGCCACGTTTTCGGGGTCACCCCGAAAACGTGAGG
>JBDIAO010000005.1:0-64936 GCA_039812375.1 Phycicoccus sp.
TCAGACGGGCAGGAGGTAGATGGTCGCAAAGAGGGCGATCCAGACGACATCGACGAAGTGCCAGTAGTACGAGGTGACGATGGCACCGCTCTCCTGCGTGCGCGAGTAGCGACGCGCCGTGAAGGTCCGCCCGATGATCAGGAGGAAGGCGATGAGACCACCGGTGACGTGCAGACCGTGGAACCCGGTAGCGAGGTAGAAGATCGAGCCGAACGGGTCCGAGGACATGGTCACGCCGTCCTGGGCGAGATGGGCGTACTCGTAGACCTGGCCGGCGATGAACATCGCGCCGAAGATATAGGTGACGACATACCACTCCCGCATGCCCCACTTGCCGATCTGGAGCAGGGAGCCGGTACGGGCTGCCTGGCCGCGCTCCGCTTTGAGCACACCGAGCTGGCACCACACCGAGCTGACGACCAGGACGAGGGTGTTCGCCGATGCGAACGGGACGTTGAGGTCGCCCACCCGCTCACGCCAGATCTCCGGGGCGTGTCCCTTGAGAGTGAAGTAGAAGGCAAACAGGGCCGCGAAGAACATCAGCTCGCTGGAAAGCCACACGATCGTCCCCACCGCGACCATGTTGGGTCGGGTCGCCGGACCGTGGCCGGCGATCGTCGGGACCACTCCCGAGGGGTGCTTCTTCGTCACTGATGCAGTCGCCACGGGCGCCATTATGTCGGTAAACCAGCCGATGCGTCGTCAGGACCCCCAAGTTCTTGCCACGCGAGCCCGATCCGGCACCTGTGCGGCAGGCCTGGACCGGCCCCATGAGGCTGCGGCCGCGGGTGGCGCGGTGCCGACGCGCAGGGTCGGGGCAGTAGCATCGGCCCATGGCATCGAGCACCTCCTCGCCGTCCTCCCCGGCAACCACGACCAGTCCCACTCCCGGCGTGGTGCAGGTGCGTGTCCTGCTCTACAGCGACGACGTGACGACTCGCGACGCAGTCAGGGCCGCGGTCGGTCGTCGGCCCGCTCGGGATGTCGAGGTCACGTCGTGGCTCGAGTGCGCGACAGCCCCCGCAGTCATCGAGGCCCTCGACGGCGGTGGCTGGGACGTCGTCGTCCTCGACGGGGAGGCGACTCCGACCGGTGGCCTGGGCCTGTGCCGACAGCTCAAGAACGAGGTCTTCCGCTGCCCGCCCATCCTCGTGCTGACCGGACGACCCCAGGACGGGTGGCTTGCCAACTGGTCGTTGGCGGACGACGCTGTTCCGCACCCCCTCGACCCGGTGGCGGTCGCAGACGCGGTCGCGCGACTGGCCCGTGACCACGCCGGCTCCTGACCAGGTGGTGAGCTCGTCGACGACAGCTGAGCCGACCTGGCCGGACCTTCTCACTGCCCTCACCGGCGGCACCGACCTGACCGCCGAACAGGCCCACTGGGCCATGCGAGAGGTCATGTCAGGCGAGGCGAGCCCGGTGCAGCTCGCCGGCTTCCTCGTCGCCTTGCGGGCCAAGGGGGAGTCCATCGAGGAGATCCGCGCCCTGGCCGACGTGATGCTCGAGCACGCCCACCGCATCACGGTGCCCGGCCCGAGCATCGACATCGTCGGAACCGGCGGCGACCGGCAGGGCACCGTGAACATCTCGACGATGTCGGCGATCGTCGTCGCCGCCAGCGGGCTACGCCTGGTCAAGCACGGGAACCGGGCTGCCTCGTCGGCCTCGGGTTCGGCTGACGTCCTCGAGGCCCTCGGGGTTTCCCTCACACTCACCCCGGCCCAGGTGCAGCAGGTGGCCATCGAGGCCGGCATCACTTTCTGTTTCGCCAACGTCTTCCATCCCTCCATGCGGCACGCGGCTGCGGCCCGCTCGGGCCTGGGCATCGGGACCGCGTTCAACCTCCTGGGGCCGCTGACCAACCCCGCCCAGCCGACGTATGCCGCCGTCGGCGTCGCCGATCAGCGGGTCGCCCCTCTGATCGCCGGAGTCTTCGCGGCCCGTGGTCGGGATGCAGCGATCTTCCGCGGACAGGACGGGCTCGATGAGCTGAGTGTGGCGACGCGGTCGGACCTGTGGTGGGTTCGGGACGGCGAGGTCACCCAGATCGTCGTGGACCCGGATGGCGTCGGAGTGTCCCGTCATCCGCTCGAGGAGTTGCGTGGTGGCGGACCGGAGGTCAATGCACAGGTCGTCCATGCGGTCCTGCGCGGTGAGCCGTCAGCCGCTAGGGAGGCGGTGCTCCTCAACGCTGCCGTCGCGCTGGCTGTGGCATCGGGCACCGCCGACGGGTCCGCCACTGCCGAAGCGGTCACTGCGGCGATCGCACGTGGGGTCCGCCGTGCGGCCGAGGTGGTCGACAGCGGCGCGGCGGCACGCACTCTGGCCAGGTGGGTGCAGAGCACCCGAAGGGTTGGCGCGACTCCCTGACCGCCGAACCCGCCAGTCGCCCGGACCATTCGATGATGCGCGGACTGCTGGCACTCGACGCTCGCACTGCTGGGACTATCGGTCGACTCGAACTCTCGGACGACCCGAAAGTTCTTCGGGCTACTCGATGCCGAGGCTGAAGGCGGACTCCAGATCGTGGTTCGAGTAGGTGCGGAAGGCGATGTGGGTGTTGGTCCCGGTCACACCGCTCACTTTGTTCACCCGGTCGGCGATGACGTCGGCAAGGTGCTCGTGCTCGCGCACCCGGACCATCGCGATCAGATCCGCGTCACCGGCGACGGAGTAGACCTCGGTCACGCCCTCGATGTCGGCGATCTCCTGGGCGACCTCCGGGATCCGGTCGACGTCGGCACTGATGAGGACGATGGCGGTGATCACTGTCGCAGCCTATCGGCGGACAGGGCACCGGTTCGCGTGGCACCGACCACGAGCGGCTCCAGGGCTGCTCGAGCCTGACCTGCGCCGCCGACCGGACAGGTCCACCTCCCGTCGATATGGGCCACTCGCACCCCCGGCTGGTCGAGCCAGCGCAGGATCTGCTCGGACTCCTGCGCGGTGGCAGCCGTGGCCGGCGCCACTGGCGCCTCGACATGTTCAGCGCTGCCCCGTAACGCCAACACCGCTGGCCCAGGATCAGCCCCGCGGGGAGATCGGGTGGAGCCGGCGAGCCGTCCGTATCGGACACAGACGATCTCCCAGCCGCCGTCAGGGCACCGCCGAGCCGCCACGAGCTCGGCGGTGCGGGCGAGTGAGTCGAATCGTTGACCGCGCTCTGCTCCTTTGACCAGGGCCAGAGTGCGGTCGCGCACAACCTGGGCCTCCTCAAACCGTTCCTGGCGGGCCAGCGCCCCCATCCTGGCCTGCAGCGCGGCCAGCGCCGGGCCGAAGTCCCCGGTGAGCAGATCGCCCGCCGCGCGCACGGTGGCGGCATACGCCGCGCCGTTCTGCTCACCGGTGCAGGGCGCTGCGCACCGGCCGAGCTCGGCCAGTGCGCACCCCGGTCGGGTGGCGGTGGGGGAGAGGCGGTCCAGGCAGCGCCGCAACGGGAGGATCTCATGGACGGCGGCGATCGCCTGCTGCGCCGCACCCCGCGAGGGGAACGGCCCGGCGTAGCGTGCGCCGTCTGCCCGCACTGCTCGGACAATGGACAACCTGGGGAAGGGCTCCACGGTGAGCTTGACCCACACGACCGCTTCCGGGCGAGTCGAGCGGCGGTTGTAGTGCGGCTTGTGGGCGGCGATCAGGCGCAGCTCGCGCACCTGCGCCTCCAAGGCCGTGGCGCACACGATCGGCGTGACCGACTCGGCCAGAGCGACCATCTCGGCCATCCGGCGCCGGCTCTCGGAGGCGGTGAAGTAGGTCCGCACCCGGGATCGGATCGACACCGACGTGCCGACATAGAGAGGGCGCCCTCGTGCGTCCTTGAAGATGTAGACCCCCGGAGCGTCGGGCAGAGCATCGGCGAGGTGCCGCTTGCGTCGGGTCGCCGTCGGCACCCGCGCCGAGTAGCTCTGCAGTTCGGGCAGCGAGTGCACCCCGAGAGAACCAACCCGCTCGATCAGCCCGTGCAGCACGTCCACGGTGGCCCGGGCGTCGGCCAGGGCCCGGTGGTTGGGGGTCGTCCGCGCCCCGAAGAGCCGAGCCAGGCTCGACAACCGGTGGTTGGGGGCCTCATCGGCCCCGACGAGCTGGCGTGCCAGGTGAACAGTGTCCAGGACCTCCGGCTCGGGCCAGGGCAGGCCGGCCCGCTGCGCTGCGACCTTGAGGAAGCTGATGTCGAAGCCCGCGTTGTGGGCGACGAGCACTGCCCCCCGGGCGAACTCGAGGAAGCTGGCGAGAGCGGCCTCGACCCGTGGCGCCGGTGCGAGCATGACATCGGTGATGCCGGTGAGCACCGAGATGAACGCCGGGATCTTCTGGCCCGGCTGCACCAGGGTCTGGAACTCCCCGAGCACCTCGCCGGCGCGCACCTTGACAGCGCCGATCTCGGTGATGGCGCACTCCGCGGGGTTGCCGCCGGTGGTTTCGAGATCGACGACGACGAAAGTGACCTCGCTCAGGGGGGTCCCCACGTCGGTCAGAGTCCCTTGCACGGTTCGCATGCCGCGAACGCTAGGAGCCCACACTGACATCTGGATTGCTCACACCCCCGGCGCGATGGGCCGCCGGGCGACCACCGGGTGCCCGTCAGTGGGTCCTCGTAGTGTGCGCGTCGTCCGTGAACCCACGGATCCTCATCCTCACGAAGAGGTGGTTGTCCGATGAACCGGATCATGGTCGTGGAGTGTGATCGGTGTCCCATGCGGGGCACCGCCTGTCAGGACTGCGTCGTCGCGGCCCTGCTGGCAAACCCGCCTGCGCAGCCCGCCCAGGTGCCTCTCGACCGGGACGAGCGCGCCGCCGTCGCGCTGCTGTGCTCAGTCGGCCTGGTGGATCCAGTCACGGTCCAGGGTCTGCTGGCCCACACGCCGGGACTGGTGCTGCTTCCTTCGGTCGGGTGAGCGGTGTGTCCTTCGAGGCCACCAGAGAGCCGATGACGAGAGCCGCACTGAGCCAGAACTGGTTGTAGAACGCCTGTTTGTTGACCAGGTTCGCCACGAGCAGGACCAGTGCCGCGACGGTCAGTGTGTCGACCGGGCCGAGCTGCCTGTGGAAGACCAGATGACAGCCGGCGGCGAGGGCGCCGACGACCACGAGGCCGGTGATCCACAACGGCAACTGCACGCCGAGCACGTTGAGCGCGAACAGGTACCACGTGTTCGCGAACCGGATCGGGTGGAAGCTGACCAGGAGCGTGACCGTGTCGTGCCACAGCCCGGTGAAGTCGCCGACGAGCCAGGGTGACATGAGCAGCCCCGACAGGGCGCCGCTGGTCAGGGTTCGACGCCACCCGAAGGGGCGGCACAACATGAGCAGCGGGATGAGCAGAACCATGTGCTGCTTGCTGGCCAGTGCCAGGGCGAGCGGGATGACCGCCCACCAGGCCCGCCCGCTCCGGACCAGGACGGCCCACCAGAGAAGCAGTGCTGCCAGGACTGGCTCGGTCCATGCCTGGTCGATCTGGGTGAGGTGTCCAGGGAAGGTGACCAGGACGAGCGCCCCGCCCGCAGCGGCCACCGGCGTCTGCGACCACCATCGTGGCTCGGATCCAGAGCGACGGGCCAGCGCCCACAGGGCTGCATAGAGCGCCAGGGACCACGCTGCGAGCGCCCACCGGATGTCGCCGGCGAGCCATCGTCCCGGGGCGAGCAGGACCGCCATCCACGGGAAGTAGGTGAATGCGTCCTGGATCCCCGGGGAGCCGACCCAGGTGAGCGAGTAGAAGCTCTCCCCACGCGCCAGGGCGTCACTGGCCTGCTGCAAGGTCACCCAGACGTCGATCCTCGGGGCCGGATCCCCGCGGACCGCGATGACGACGAGGGCCAGGTGGGCCAGGAGGGCCAGGATGTATGCCGTCCGGACCCGCCCGATGCTGGGTCGCCACAGCAGCACGGCGCCGCCGAGCCCGGTGACGGTGAGGACGGCATACGCGCTCATCCGCCACCCACCGGTGAGGTAGGTGAACAACGGCACGGTCCACAGCACGACGACCCCGGCGAGCAGGACGACGCTGACCGTCCTGCGGCCGAGCCGCAGTGGCCGGCCCACTGTGACATGGGCGGCGAGGGCGAGTGCGGCCATGGTGAGGGTGAGCAGGATCGGCACAGAGAACCTGACGACGCTCCACTGCAGTGCAGCCCCGACGCCGACCCAGATCAGGACCGCGACGATCGTCGCGACCGGGACTGCTCGCTGCTCGCGGCTGCGGCCGGGGGTCATCGGGCGGAGCGCACATCGGCCTCGCCGGCCAGGTCGCGCAGGACCATGATCCGCCGCAGCGTCAGCGAGGTGGTGAGGTGTCCGGACGTGTGGGTGAGGTTGACGTCGAGCATGGCTGGGCCGATGCCCCTGCCGGCGGTGGTCATCAAGACGAGCGCCTCGGGCGCGATGTCGAGCACGAGGGGGTCCTTTCGTGTCGGGCAACGGCAGCACCGAGCGGGCGACGGGGAGGCGGCTCGCGTCCGAGTCTAGGTCGGCCGGGCGGTAGTGTTCCCGGCATGCCTGACAGCACGCGCTCGAGCATCGAGATCGCGGCAGACCCCGCCGTGGTCCTCGACATCATCGCCGATTTCGACGCCTACCCGGCGTGGTGCGAGCAAATCAGCGCGGCAATGGTGCTCGCCGAAGACGGGGACGGCTGGGCCGACCAGGTCGAGTTCACGATGGACGCAGGCGCCATCAAGGACACCTATGTCCTGGAGTACGACTGGGACCACATCCAGCAGGACGGCACCGGACACGTCTCGTGGTGGCTCGTGCGTGCTGGGATCCTCAAGGCCCTCAACGGCACCTACACCCTCACCGCGACCCCCGAGGGGACGAGTGTGCTCTACGACCTCGAGGTCGACCTGAAGATCCCGATGATCGGCCTGCTCAAGCGCAAGGCGGAGAGAGTCATCGTCGACACCGCGCTCAAAGAGCTGAAGTACCGCAGCGAGAGCATGCGGGGCTGAGCTCGCCATCAGGACGGAGCGCGTCATGGCCCGTGTCCTTCTCGTCACCGGCAAGGGAGGGGTCGGCAAGTCGACGACAGCCGCGGCCCTGGCGATCGACGCGGCTCGCCGCGGGCTGAGCACACTGCTCATGTCGACCGACGCAGCCCACAGCGTCGGGGATGTGCTCGCCGTCCCGACGACCGCAGCGGCGCACTGGTCGCAGACAGTCACCGTCGACGAGCACCTCGAGGTCCAGGCCGTCGGTGCCGGGACAGAGGTCGGGGCCGACTGGTGCGTAGTCCAAGGCTACTTGCTCAAGCTTCTCGCCGGGCTCGGTATCGACCCGGTGGTCGCAGATGAACTGACCGCTCTTCCCGGCGC
Organism: Phycicoccus sp.; assembly: GCA_039812375.1. Lineage (GTDB taxonomy): Bacteria > Actinomycetota > Actinomycetes > Actinomycetales > Dermatophilaceae > JAGOME01. The sequence goes on from JBDIAO010000005.1 coordinate 7,311, forward strand.
GGAGGAGCTCGCAGCCCTCCTCGCTCTCGCCGCACACGCCACCGCTGGCCGGCACGACGTCGTCGTCGTCGACTGTGCCCCCACGGCAGAGACCCTGCGGCTTCTTGCGCTCCCCGGATTGCTCGGGTGGCATCTGGCCCGGTTGCTGCCTGCGCAGCGACGACTCCTCACAGCCCTGCGCCCGGCCGCGGCATCTGCTACCGGACTGCCTCTGCCCGGGCCGGAGGTCCTGGCAGTCGTGGAGGACTGGCGCAGCCGGATGGCCACCGTGCACAGCCTGCTCACCGGCGCGCACACGAGCGTGCGCATCGTGCTCACCCCAGAGCGGATGGTGCTGGCAGAGGGTCGGCGGCTGCACACCTCCCTGGCCCTGCACGGGTATGCCGTCGACGGCATCGTCGTCAACCGGCTCTTCCCTGCCGATGGTGACGCGTGGCGAGCCGGATGGAGCCGCACCCAGGCCCAGGGCCTAAGCGAGGTCCTCACCTCGTTCCCGGGCATCACCGTGACCACCTTGCCGTATGCCGCCAGCGAGCCGATCGGGATCGCAGCGCTCGTTGCCCTCTGGTCCCACTCACAGACACTCACCGGCCCGGAGCCGTCCCTGCTCGACCCGGTCACCGGGAATCCCCTTCGGGTCGAGGTGGACGGACCAGGCTTCGTGCTCCGCTTGGCCGCCCTGAACACCCATTCCGGCGACGTCGAGCTGCTGCGCCGGGACGACGATCTCGTCGTCACCGTGGGCGGCGAGCGCCGGGTGGTCGCCCTGCCCTCGGTGTTGCGGCGGTGCGTGGTCGAGAATGCCTCCGTGGGACATGGAGAACTCAAGGTGCGCTTCGCGCGCGACCCCCGGATGTGGCCCAGTGGCTGAGCCGTATGACCCGATGGAGGGCATCGCGGACCTCGACGCGGCCGTCGGATCTGTCGCGCACGAGGCGGCGCGGCTGCTCGGTGTCCTCCGGGCCCATATCGACGCCACTGACACCGACGCCGCCCCTGAGGCCGGTCCCACTGACACCGCGGCCGGCCCCACTGACCTCGGTGCTTCCGAGCCGGGCCCAGCCGACCGGTGCTCCCGGTGCGGGGCACCCTGCCCTCGCTGCGCAGACCCGCAGTCCGAGCCCTCGTCGGAGACAGAGTGCACCTGGTGCCCGCTGTGCCGGACGGTGACGTGGGCGCGCAGTTTGCGCCCGGAGACCCTGGAGCGGCTCGCCGGACTCGCCACGCTCGCGGCTGCCACGATCGTTGACCTCGCAGCCCAGGCTCGTCGACCGTCCCGCTCGGCTACCGCTCGTGCCGGCCCAGAGGGCGCTTCGGATTCCCCGCCGCGGGCCCACGCGATCCCCGTCGTCGATGACCCCGAGGAGAGCCCATGACCACCAACACACTCGCCATCGGGATCGACATCGGCGGCACCAAGGTCGCCGGCGGAGTCGTCGACGAAGCGGGTCGGGTCGTCGTCCGCACCAGACGAGGCACCCCGGACCGCTCGAAGTCCCCACGGGTCGTCGAAGACACGATCGTCGGGGTCGTCGAGGAGTTGGTCGCTGCGGTCACCGACCCGGTGTCGTCGGTCGGGATCGGAGCAGCGGGGTTCGTCTCCGCCGACCGCGGCACTGTCGCCTTCGCACCGCACCTGTCGTGGCGGGACGAGCCGCTGCGCGAGCGGCTGGCCACTCGCATCTCGCTACCCATCGTCGTGGACAACGACGCGAATGCCGCCTGCTGGGCGGAGTATCGCTTCGGGGTCGCGCAGGGTGAGAGCCACGTCGTCATGGTCAACCTCGGCACCGGGATTGGCGGAGCGCTGCTCATCGAGGGCCGGATGATCCGGGGCCGCTACGGCATCACCGGGGAGTTCGGCCACATGCAGGTCGTCCCTGGCGGCCAGCGATGTGAGTGTGGTAACCGTGGCTGCTGGGAGCAGTACGCATCAGGTAACGCTCTGGTGCGCGAGGCGCGCGGACTCATCTTGACCCACAGCCCCATGGCCACTGACCTCGCCGAGCGGGTCAGCGGGCGAGCCGAGGACCTCACTGGGCCCACTGTCACCGAGGCTGCGCGTGAGGGGGACGCGACGGCCATTGAGCTGATCGGGGAGATCGGCTACTGGCTCGGGACCGGCATAGCGAACCTGGCGGCCGCCCTCGACCCGGGTCTGTTCGTCATCGGCGGCGGGGTCTCGGCCGCCGGCGAGCTGCTGCTAGGCCCTGCGCGAGAGCAGTTCCGGCGCCAGCTCCCCGGGCGAGGTTATCGGCCCGAGGCCCGCATCGAAGCGGCTGCTCTGGGCAACGAGGCTGGTCTCATCGGTGCGGCGGATCTGTCCCGGACTGATCGCTGAGCAGCTCGGTGGCGCTGCTGCGGATCGCTTCGTACAACACCGCGGACTTCCTCGGTGACCGACAGGCTGCGGTCCGGGTCGTGCGCGCGATCGCGCCGGACATCCTGTGCCTGCAGGAAGTTCCTCGGCGGCTGTTCGCGGCTCGTCGCGTCGCCACCTTCGCAGCCGAGTGCGCGCTGGTGTGGCCGGCTCGGCACCGGGGGAGCGGGGGCACGACGATCCTGCTCGCGCCGGGCTTGCCGCTGGCCGCCGCGAGCCATCACCGGCTGGCCACACCCCTGTTCGACCGCACTCGCGGCTATGGCCTGGTCCGCCTCGGCTCTGGCCCGGCAGCCTTGACCGTGGTGAGCATCCATCTCAGCCTTGAGGCCGGCGAGCGATTGGAGCACACTCGCACGGTACTGGCGAGGCTGCCGGAACTCACCGGCGAGGTGGTAATCGCCGGAGACCTCAACGAGACGTCGAGCGGAGCGGCGCACCGCTTGGTCGCCTCCGCGCTGCGGATGGTCAGTCCGACGCTGCCCACCTATCCGAGCCACCGCCCGCAGTATGTCCTCGACGTCATCTTCGCCACCAGTGGGGTGAGCGTGCGGCCTCATACCGAGGTGCTGCTCCAGGAGGCCGATCTGTACGCGGCCAGTGATCACCTGCCCATCTGGATCGACGTCGACGCCGCTCTGTCTGAGGAGGAGGGCGCCCTTTGGGGGCAGGGGTCGACCAGGCTCGACCCGGCTAGACCCGGGCTCCGTCGTCGTCGTCGCTTGGGTCGCGGTGGGCCGGCATACGCAGAACGAGAAGCAGGAAGCCGCCGACGACCAGGAGTAGGCCACTGACGAGCCACCACGTCCGGTAGAACGGGTTGCCGAAAGTCACCCAGAGGATGATGACCGGACCGACGACGAGCCCGATCACCGCTCCCCAGTAGTGCAGATCCTCACTCGGGGGAAGCTTCACCTCCCCCGGGGTGAAGCCCTCTGCCTCCTCGTCGTCGAGGATCTCGTCGATGCTCCGGCCCCCTGAGGGCATCCGCCAGCCCGGGTCGAGGCGGGCGAGCGGATCCGCATCCTGCGGGGGAGCCGCCTCCGGCTGCGTTGGGCTCTCCGGCTGCGCTGGACTCTTCCACTGTGCAGAGGGCATCCCCTTGCCGCCACCCAGCGCCGGGTTCGGTGCCGTCCCCGGATCACCGGCCGTCTCGAGCCAGTGCTCGATGATGTCGGCGAACCGCTCGTCGACCTCACGGTCGTCCAGGTGGTCGGGCACAGACAGCTCCTCGTGCCAGTGGGGCAGGTTAGGGCGGACCCACGATCAGCGTGGCCCAATCCTGTCATGACGGCCGTGGATTCTCGCTATGCCCGCAGGCGCCGACCGGCGGTATGGTGCCTCACGTCCCGGCGATACCGCTCACCCGAAGGATGGTGCAGTGTTCTACTGGGTGCTCAAGACGGTCGTCCTCGGGCCGATCATCAAGCTGCTCTTCCGACCATGGGTAGAGGGTGCGGAGCACGTCCCGGACGAAGGTGCCGCGATCTTCGCGAGCAATCACTTGTCCTTCTCAGATTCGATCTTCCTTCCCCTGATGGTTTCTCGCCGGGTGACATTCCTGGCAAAGGCCGACTACTTCACCGGAGTGGGCCTGAAAGGCCGGCTCACCGCGGCCTTTTTCCGCGGGGCCGGACAACTACCCGTCGACCGTTCCGGGGGCAAGGCCAGTGAGGCCGCCCTGACCAGCGGGCTCAAGGTGCTCCGTCATGGCGATCTCCTCGCGCTCTACCCGGAGGGCACCCGTAGTCCCGATGGGCGGCTCTACAAGGGCAAGACAGGTGTTGCCCGGATGGCTCTTGAGGCCGGTGTCCCGGTCATTCCGGTGGCAATGATCGACACCGACAAGGCACAGCCCACCGGGCAGAAGATCCCCAAGATCATCCGGGTCGGGGTGCGGATCGGCACACCGCTGGACTTCTCCCGTTACCAGGGGATGGAAGGCGACCGGTTCGTCCTGCGCTCGATCACCGACGAAGTCATGTATGCCCTCATGGAGCTCTCCGGGCAGGAGTACGTCGACGTGTACGCCACCTCGATGAAGGAGCGGCTGCTGCGGGCGAAGCGGGCGCGCTCACGGGGGGCGCAGACAGCAGAGCCCGGTCGGATAGCACGCGAACTCGACGCTGACCACGATGCGCCCGACGACAAGCCCAGAGCGAGCTGACCGACATACGGAGCCCGGGGAGGCGGCTGGGAAGGGCAACCTATCCTGTTGCGGTGACGACCACGCCAGACCTGCGCGATGCCCGCCAACGCCTCGCCACCGGCGCCGAGCGACCGGCCGCCCAGCAACCGCAGTGGCCGGACGCTGACGCTCTCGGCGCAGCGGTAGCGACCCTGGCTTCCTACCCTCCACTCGTCTTCGCCGGCGAGTGCGACCTGCTGAAGAGCCGAATGGCGGCCGCTGCCCGGGGTGAGGCGTTCGTCCTGCAGGGTGGGGACTGCGCCGAGACCTTCGCCGGGGCGAGCGCGGACAACATCATGAACCGGGTCAAGACCATCCTGCAGATGGCGGCCGTGCTCACCTACGGCGCATCGGTTCCGGTCGTCAAGGTGGGACGGATGGCCGGGCAGTACGCCAAGCCTCGGTCCAGCCCCACCGAGACCCGGGACGGGACGACCCTGGCGACCTACCGCGGTGACATGGTCAACGGTGCCGACTTCACCGAGCAGGACCGCGTCCCAGACCCCCGACGCCTGGTGCGGGCCTACAACGCGTCCAGCGCGACTCTTAACCTGGTGCGGGCCTTCACCACCGGGGGGTTCGCGGACCTAAGGCACGTCCACGACTGGAACAAGGGGTTTGTTGCCAGCGCGGCCAACCGCCGCTACGAGAAGCTCGCCCACGACATCGACATGGCGATGCGCTTCATGCACGCCTGCGGGGCAAACTTCGAGGCCATGCGGACCACCGAGTTCTTCGCGGCCCACGAGGCACTGCTGCTGGACTACGAGCGTCCGCTGGTGCGGATCGACTCCCGCACCGGGGAGCTCTACTCGACCTCGGCGCACTTCCTCTGGGTGGGGGAGCGCACCCGCGACCTCGACGGGGCGCACCTGGACTTCATCAGCCGGGTCCGCAACCCAGTCGGGGTCAAGCTCTCCGCGTCCGCCGACATCGACGACGTGCTGGCCATGATCGACCTCGTCGACCCGCACCGCGAACCGGGCAGACTCACGTTCATCACCCGGATGGGTGCCACCAGGGTCCGACAGGCGCTGCCGGGGCTGGTGGAGAAGGTGACCGCCTCCGGTGCCCAAGTCACCTGGGTGTGCGATCCGATGCACGGCAACACGTTCTCCTCCGACTCGGGCTACAAGACCCGTGACTTCGACGACGTCGTCGATGAGGTTCGTGGCTTCTTCGAAGTGCACCACGCACTGGGAACGATCCCGGGCGGGATCCACGTCGAGCTCACCGGCAACGACGTCACCGAGTGCATCGGCGGCTCGGAGGGGATCGTCGACGCTGATCTCAACCGCAACTACGAGACCCTCTGCGATCCGCGGCTCAACCACCGGCAGAGCCTGGAACTCGCCTTTCTCGTCGCCGAGATCCTCGCCCGGGACTGAGCTCATCGCGCTGGGTACCCCGCTGAGTCCACGAAGAGGTATGCCGTGAGCACGTTGTCGTCGCCACCTGCGTCACCACCGTGGGTGGCCGACCTACTCTCCGACACGGTGACCCGACCGACGCTGGGGATGCGGACCGCCATGGCCGCCGCGGACGTCGGTGACGACGTCTTCGGTGAGGACCCGACGGTGCGTGTGTTGCAGGAGCGCGTGGCCGATCTCCTCGGGCATGAGGCCGCGCTGTTCGCCCCCACCGGGTCACTGGCCAACCAGCTCGGCATACGCCTGCACGTGGCACCGGGGCAAGAGCTCATCGCGGACTCCCTCGCCCACGTCCTTCGTGCCGAGCTCGGCGCAGGGGCGGTCTTGTCCGGGATCACCTCCCGAACCTGGAGCAGCGACCACGGCCTACTCGACCCGGCCGGTCCGGCGGGGTTGATGAGTGTCGGGGGCGGCCCCTACCAGGTGTCCACAGCGCTTGTCGTGGTGGAGAACACCCACAACTTCGGTGGTGGCACGGTCCAGCCGTTGGCCGCCATCGAGGCGTTGCGTGCCCTCACTGAGTCGGCCGGGGTGGCCATGCACCTCGACGGTGCCCGGTTGTGGAACGCCCATGTGGCCACATCGGTGCCTCTGGCGGCATACGGGAGGTGCTTCGACACCGTCAGCGTGTGCTTGTCCAAGGGGCTGGGTGCGCCAATCGGTTCGCTCCTGGTCGGCTCGCGGGCCCTCATCGACGAGGCTCGGGTGTGGCGCAAGCGCTACGGCGCCGGGATGCGACAGGTCGGGGTGCTCGCGGCGGCCGGGCTGTGGGCCCTGGATCACCACCTCGAGCGGCTCGCCGATGACCACGCCCGGGCCCATCGGTATGCCGCCGCCGTCGCAGACGTCGCACCGGTTATCGACCCCTCCCGGGTGGAGACCAACATTGTGGTCCTGGATCTGTCCAGCACCGCATGGACCGCTCCTCAGCTCCTCAACGCGCTGGAAGCCAGGGGGATACGTGGCTATGCCATGGGCCCCCGGCTGGCTCGCTTCGTGTGGCACCTCGACGTCGATGACGCCGGCACCGACGCGGCGATCCAGGCGACCCGAGAGCTACTCACCAACTGAGGGCCGGTCGGGGTCGAACCGGTGCACGATCGGCCTCACACGTCGTGGTGGCGGATCTCGCTTGGTGGCTCCTCGCTGGCCAGTGCATCCCCGGGTGGGTGTCCACGGAGTTCGACGAGGTACATCGCGGCCACCACGAGCCCGCCGCCGACGAGCATCCGTGAGGTGAGCGACTCCCCGCCGAAGAGCACGGCGAAGAAGGCCGCGAACACCGGTTCCAGGGCCATGACGAGCGCGGTACGGGTGGCCGACAGGTGCGCCTGGGCCCAGGTCTGCGCCCACAGGGTGAACGCCCCAGCGACGAACGCCATGTAGAGCATCGACGTCCACCCGCCCGGCGAGGAGGGCAGGGTGATCCCACCGGGCAGGGCTGCGATCAGGCAGAGCAGGGCGATCACGCCGGACTGGACAACGGCCAGCCCAACCGCGGCATCGACGCTCGACCAGCGGGACAGCGCGAGGATGTGCAGGGCATAGACCACGGCGGCGACCAGGGTCAGGCCCTCGCCGATCCCGACCGAGAACCCTCGAAGGGACAGGATCCCTAGACCCACCGTGGTCATGAGCACCGCGACCCACATGACCGGAGTGATCCGGTCCTTGAACAGCCAGGCACCGAGCAGTGGGGTGAAGACGACGTAGGTCCCGGTGATGAAGCCGGACACCGAGGCCGACGTGTGCGCCAAGCCGACCGTTTGCATGATCTGGGCCACCCCGTACAGGAGGCCGAGGACGACACCGATCCGCAGCTCCCGTCGGCTCAGCCTCAAGGCCTGACGACGGAAGACGATGAACATCCCGATCGCGGCGAGGGTGAACCGGACGGCGAGGAAGTCCACCGGCGGGACAGTGCGCACGAGGTCACGGATGAGGAAGAACGTCGATCCCCACGTGGCTGTGACGACCACGAGGAGCAGGACGGCGACCCGGCTGCGGCCGGTCAGCGGGGGGGCAGCCATCTCAGACCGTTGTCAAGGTGATCGTGCTGCCTTGCGGCGCCTGGGTACCCCCTGCGGGGCTCTGGAGTCGGACCGTGCCGAAGATCCCGCCGAGGATGCTCTCCACGCTGACCTTGAACCCAGCGGCCTCAAGCTGGGTCCGAGCGGCGTCGACCTGCTTGCCGACGACGTTGGGGACGTCGACCAGGGGCGGGCCGTCGGAGACGACAAGAGTGACCTTGTCCCCCTTGAACAGGGTGCCTGAGGCGGGGCTCTGGCGGATGACCGAGCCTTTGGCGACGGTCGTCGAGTTCTCGTGGGCACTGGCATCGACCTGCAGGCCGGCCCCCTGCAGTGCGTTCGCCGCTTCGTCGGCGGGCTTGCCGGTGAAATCGGTGACCTCGATCGGCTGGCGCCCCTTGCTGACCACGAGAGCGACCGGCCCACCAGGCTTCATTGGTGTCCCAGCAGCCGGGTCGGTGGCGATGACCGAGCCGGCCGGGACGCTTTCGGAGAAGTCCTCGCTCTGCGTCCCGGCACTGAGGTGGCCGTCGGTGAGGGTGGTCAACGCCGTGGCCAGCGGAAGCCCCGCCAACTCGGGGACGGCATACCGTTCCGGGCCCTTGGAGACCAGGAGGGTGACCGGCCTGCTGCGCCATGTGCTGGCACCCTGTCGGGGGTCGGAGCCGATGACGATCCCCTTGGCCACGTCCTCGGAGAAGTTCTCCCGTACCCGCGAGGTGAGCCCACTGGCCTCCAGCGCCTTCTGTGCGACGGCGACGGGCTTGCCGTCGACTGCGGGGATCGTCACCGACTTCCCCGGGCCGACGAAAAAGAACCACACCGTTGTGCCAAAGAGCGCCGCAGACAGCACGACGAGGGCCCAGGGCCAGATCCGGCGCCGTGGTGACGGGTCTGGCCCTGGGCTTGACGGAGCGCCGGGGGCCAGTGGCGGCACGGCCACGGTCTGGGTCGTGACCGGCAGGCGCGCGGTGTCCCGCAGGTCCGGGCGGGGCAGCGCACCAGTGCGTTCCGGACTCGGTCCGACGCTCGCGGTGGGGGGGTGATCGAGGAAGGAGTCGGGCAGCTCCTCGTAGAGTTCGCGCACCGCCTCAGCGAAGACGCCGGCATCAGCGGGTCGCTGGTCGGGGTCACGCGCGGTCGCCGACGCGACGAGGTCATCCAGGGCCGGGGGGGTGCCGACGAGACGGGAGGACAGGGTCGGGACCCCCTCGTGGACGTGCTGGTAGGCGATGTTGATCGCGGTCTCGCCCTGGAATGCCTTGGTCCCGGTGAGCATCTCGAAGAGAACCAGGCCGGCGGCATACACATCGGAGCGGGCGTCGGCGATACCGCGCTCCACCTGCTCGGGGGAGAGATACGAGACAGTGCCCATAAGCATCCCGTCCACCGAGGTGGCGGTGTGCGAGCTCACCGAGCGAGCCAGACCGAAGTCGGCGACTTTGACCATGCCGTCGTCGCGCAGGATGACGTTCTCCGGCTTGATATCCCGGTGGATCAGCCCGGCCCGGTGCGCCGCGGCGAGCGCGTCGAGGACGGGCTCGATGAAGTCGAGGGCAGCGCGCGGGGTCAACGCTCCCCTGGCGTCGAGGACCTGGCGCAAGGTCCGGCCGGGGACGTACTCCATGACCAGGAAGACCCGCTCGCCGTCTCGTCCCTGGTCGTGGACGGCGACGATGTTCGGGTGGGACAGCTGCGCGGCCGAGCGGGCTTCACGTTCGAAGCGGGCGATGAAGGACTCGTCATGGACCAGGTGCGGACGCATCACCTTCAGGGCCACCTCGCGCTGCAACCGGGTGTCCACCGCGAGGTAGACGCTGGCCATCCCGCCGTCGGCAAGGTGCTCGACGACGCGGTAGCGTCCGTCGAGCAGTGCGCCGAGCAGGTGGTCGGCCGGGATGGTGGACACCACAGGAATTGTACGGAGTAACGCCCTCTGTTCCGGTGCTCCGCCGCGCGGGTGCCGGCCGCAGCTGTGGCACGCTGGCCTCGTGACTCCTGCTCCCGGCGACCGGACCCTCTGGCTCACGGTGCCCGATGTCGCGCAGCGGCTCGGCGTCCCGGTGACCGTCGTGCGGCGGATGCTGGAGGACCGTGAGCTGCTCGCCTCGCGTCGCGGTGAGCGCGGCGTGTTGCGGGTCCCGGCGGCCTTCCTGGCTGCCGACGGGCCGCTGCCGGCGCTCAGGGGGACAGTTACCGTGCTCGGTGACGGCGGTATGTCCGACGAGGAGGTCATCGACTGGCTCCTGGCCCCCGACGACACCCTGCCGGTCCCCGGGGCTGCCATCGACTCCCTGCACGCCGGGTTCAAGACCGAGGTCAGGCGCCGCGCCATGGAAGCGGCATGGTGAGCACGACCGCAGACCGCTCGGAGCATCGGGATGTTGCCCGGGTGCTTGCCGCGCTCCGCGAACGTGGAGTTTCACCCGTGGTGCGCCACCTCGATGCCGCCGTGCGCACCGCGCAGGCCGCTGCCGACGCCCTCGGGGTCACTCCTGGGGAGATCGCCAACTCCCTCGTCTTCTCCGGTGAGGACGCTGACGGTGCGTTGTCCCCAGTCCTCGTCCTTACCAGCGGGGATCACCGGGTCGACGTCGACAAGGTCGCCGTAGCTCTGACCCTCGCCCACCTGCGCCGCGCCACCGCGGAGCAGGTGCGCGCGTGGACCGGGTTCGCGATCGGTGGGGTAGCCCCGATTGGGCACCTGAGCCCGCCGACGGTGGTCGTCGACACCGCGCTCGACCGGTTCGCCAGGGTCTGGGCCGCAGCAGGCCACTCGCACTCGGTGTTCGCGACGAGCTACACCCAACTCCTCGAGCTGACCGGTGGGAGGCCGCTCGACGTGGCCTGACCACCACCGGTCGGGCCTGATGCGTACTGGGCCACCATCCTCACAGGCCGAGGTTCTGGTGGACCCTGAGGGTGGCGCTCGAATGGTTCATGGTGATGAAGTGCAGTCCCGGGGCACCTTCGGCGAGCAGGGTCTGCGCGGTCCGGGTCGCGATCTCGACACCGACCGCTCGCACTGCCTCGGGGTCATCCTTGACCGCCTCGAGCTCTTGGACCATTGAGGGGGGCAACGGGGTGCCCATGAGCTCGGACATCCGCACGACTTGGCGCAGGTTGGTCACCGGCATCAGGCCCGGGGTGATCGGGAGATCACGTCGGGCGGCGACGGCATCGCGCAGTCGCAGGTAGCTGAGCGGGTCGAAGACCATCTGGGTCACCGCGAAGCTCGCCCCCGCGTCAGCCTTGCGGACGAGCACCTCGACGTCGTGGGCGAGGTCGGGGGAGTCGGGGTGGACGTCCGGGAAGGCGGCGACCCCGATGGTGAAGTCCCCCAGGCTGGCGATGAGCGCGACGAGGTCCTCGGCATGGTCCAGCCCTTCGGGATGGGCTACCCAGGGGGCTCGCACGTCACCGGGCGGATCACCGCGCAAGGCGAGGATGTCGCCCACTCCGGCCGCGGCATACGCCCCGACGACGTGGCGCACCTGGGCGAGTGAGGCGCCGACGCAGGTGAGGTGGGCCAGTGGGGTGAGCGTGGTCTCCCGCGCGATCCGCTGCGTGATCCCCACCGTGCGCTCCTGGGTCGAGCCGCCGGCGCCATAGGTGACCGAGACGAAGTCCGGGCGCACTCGCTCCAGCCGTCGGATCGCCGACCAGAGCTGGTCCTGTGCGGCGTCGTCCTTGGGCGGGAAGAACTCGAAGCTCACCGAAGGGCGCGCGGACGCCAGCAGCGTCGGGATGAGCGCCGGAGGCTCATCCGTCCGCACTGCGAGCACCGGGGACATGGCGATGAGAGTAGTTGGTGGGGCACGACGTAGGCTCGGGAACGGACCCCTAGAGGCGGTGTGAGCCGGCTCACGGGTTCTGCCCACCCGGTCGCAGGTCCGGGTCAGATGTCCGTCGAGTCCGCCCGGAGGAGCCCGTGCCGAGCCCCGAGCCCAGGAGTCCCGAGCCCAGGAGTCCCGAGCCCAGGAGTTCGGTGGCCGAGGCCGACCTGCGCACTCGGATACAGACCTGCATCGATGCCGAGCTCGCCCACCAGCGCACGGTGCTCCAGGAGGTCGGTCCGGACGTCGAAGACCTCCTCGGCGCCATCAGTGCCCTGCTCACCGGCGGCAAGCGGCTGCGGGCGTCTTTTGTCTATTGGGGATACCGGGCGGCCGGGCAGGATGACAGCGCGGAGCTGGTGCGCCTCGCGACGGCCATGGAGTTCTTCCAAGCCGCCGCGCTCATCCACGACGACGTCATGGACGACAGTGACACCCGGCGAGGGCTGCCGGCTGCGCACCGTGCACTCGCCGAGCACCACGAGCGGCGCTCCTGGCTCGGGGATGCCGAACGCTTCGGCCTCGCCGGGGCGATCCTCGCCGGGAACCTCTGCCTGGGCTGGACCGAGGAGCTCTATGCCACCTCCGGCCTGCCCGCCGAGCACCTGGCCCGAGCACGGGGGATCTTCGACCGGATGCGGACCCAGCTCATGGCCGGCCAGTTCCTCGACGTCGTCGAGTCGGCCCGCCCGCACGATGTGCTCACCCTCGACGAGCGCCTCGCCCGAGCCCGTCAGGTGATCCGCTACAAGAGCGCCAAGTACACCATCGAGCACCCGCTCCTCATCGGCGCGAGCGCTGGGGGGCTGGCCGGGACCGACCTGGGGCTGCTGTCGGCCTATGGGCTGGACCTCGGCCACGCGTTCCAGTTGCGGGACGACGTCCTCGGGGTCTTCGGTGACCCTGAGGAGACGGGCAAGCCCGCAGGTGACGACCTGCGTGAGGGCAAGCGAACCATGCTCGTCGCACACACCCTTAGTGGGGCGGACCCCAGCGCTCGGGTCGTCGTCGAGGAGGCGCTGGGCCGGCCTGACCTTGACGAGGAGGTGGTCGGTCAGGTGCGCGGCATCATGACCGACTCCGGGGCAGTGGCCGCAGTCGAGGCCGAGATCGCCCGGCTCGCCGCATCGGCACGGGTCGACCTCGCGGCCACCCGTGGGCTCGACCCGGTGGCGAAAGAGGCGCTCGGCGAGCTCGTCGACATCGCCACCGCACGCACGACCTGAGACACCTCACCCGACCCGTTCCTGCCGCTGCACTGGCACTTGACCCACTCCGCAGGGTTCGAGGTATCCTCAGCTGATCGAAAACCAGTTCGGATATGGAGGGTCAGCCATGGTGCGACGTTATGGCGAGCCGGTGGAGGTGAGCGTATCCGTGGATGCGTTCGCTACTGCAGAGTGCAGGACTGCGGGCCGTGCCACCGGGGATCCACAGGCCTTCATCTGGCGCGGTCGGCGGTATGCCGTGCGCGCTGTCCAGGAGCGCTGGTCGATCCGCCGGGCCTGGTGGCGGGCCAGTGAGGAGGACCTTGCCCGTAGCTCTCTGGAGCGACGGGTCTGGCGGGTCGAGGCGAGCGTGCTGCACGGGCAAGAGACCGGGATTTTCGACCTCGGCCTGGACGAGGCTGGTGGAGACGACATCAGCTGGGCGGCCCGGTGGACCCTGATCTCCGCGCAGGACTGAGCATCGTGCATGCAGTCTGAGGTGGATCCACATGGCACAGTCCTTCGTCCATCTGCACGTCGCCTCGGGGTTCTCGATGCGCTATGGCGCCTCGATGCCCTCGGACCTCCTCACCCGAGCTCGTGACCACGGACAGCCCGCCCTGGCCCTCACTGACCGGGACGGCCTCTACGGGGCGGTTCGGTTCACCACGGCGGCGATGGCGGTCGGGGTCGACCCGATCCTCGGGGTCGATCTCGCCATCGAGCACCAGCCGGACGGATCGGGGGTTGGAGCGGCCGAGGCAGCGCCGCGCCGACGATCCCCGGTGCGCGGCGGGGCCCTCGTCGACCGCCGGCTCCCGCGGGTGACCATCCTGGCCCGGGGGAAGGGTGCGGGCCTGCCCGACGGGGCCGGTTGGGCCGCGCTGTGCCGGCTCGTCACGGCGACCCATCTGCGGGCAGAGCGCGGCGCTCCGGTAGCCACCCCGTCCCTGCTCGCCGCCTGGACCCAGCCGATGGGCACCCACCTGGCCGGTCAGGACGAACCGAGTCGGCTCGTCGTACTCCTCGGGCCGGACTCCGACGTCGGACGTGCCGTGCTCGCCGGGCACGGCACGCTCGCCCGGCGCCGGCTCGAGCAGTGGCGGATGCTGCTGCCCCGAGACGGGCTCGTGGTCGAGGTCGTCCACCACGGCGCCCCGACCGGGTCCCCACGCTCACGTCGGCATGCCGCCGCCCTGCTCGCCCTGGCCGATGCGGCCGGGGTGCCGGTGGTCCTGACCGCCGCAGTGCGGCACGCCGACCCTGCGGACGCGCGCACCGTGGACGTCCTCGATGCCGCCCGCAGACTCGTCGCCCTCGACTCCCGACACCTGGACCGGGTCAGCGGTGCCGGTCACCTCGCTGGCACCGCAGCAATGCATCAGGTCGCACTTGAGATCACCGGCGACCACACCCGGGCCGCTGCTCTGCTCGAGGCCACTATGGCCCTGGCGCTGGAGTGCATCCAGGACGGCTGCCGCGACCTCGGCATCGGCTCGGTCCACCTGCCCGAGCAGGAGATCCTCGGCATCGCCCCTGACCAGGACCCTCAGCAGGTGCTCACGCAGCGTTGCCGGGCCGCGATCGGGTGGCGATACCCCGGCGCCGACGAGAGCACCCGGCATACCGTGCAGGAACGTCTCGACGCCGAGCTTGCCGTCATCGCCCAGCTCGGCTACCCCACCTACTTCCTCACCGTCGCAGAAGTGACCGACCTCATCCGGGGGATGGGAGTGCGGGTGGCTGCCCGTGGCTCGGGCGCCGGGTCCCTGGTCAATCACCTGCTCGGGATCAGCGGGGTCGACCCGATCCGGTACGACCTGCTCATGGAGCGCTTCTGCTCCCCGCTGCGTGCCGAACTGCCGGATATCGACATCGACGTGGAGTCCGCCCGACGCACCGAGATCTACCAGAAGGTTCTCGAGCGCTTCGGCAGCGAGCGGGTGACCTGCGTGTCGATGATGGACACCTACAAGGTCCGGCACGCGATCCGGGACGTCGGGGCGGCCCTGGGGATACCGCCGGTCGAGGTCGACGAGATCGCCAAGGCCTTTCCGCATATCCGGGCCAGGGACGCCCGCAACGCCGTCGCCGACCTGCCCGAGCTACGCAGCCGAGGCCTCGATGCACCCCGCCTGAGCGCCTTCCTCACCTTGGTCGAGGCCCTCGACGGGCTGCCCCGGCACATCGCTCTGCATCCATGCGGGATCGTGCTCTCGCACACCGGAATGCTTGACCGCACGCCGGTTGAGGCAAGCGGGCTCGGGTTCCCGATGAGCCAGTTCGACAAGGATGACGTGGAGGCGATGGGCTTCCTCAAGCTCGACGTCCTCGGCATCCGGATGCAGTCGGCGATGGCCCACGCGCTCACCGAGGTGGCCCGGGTCGAGGGGGTCGACATCGACCTCGACGATGACCGCTGTGTCCCTCTCGATGATGAGTCGACCTTCCGGCTCATCCGCTCTACCCGGACCCTGGGCTGTTTCCAGATCGAGAGCCCCGGGCAGCGCGAGCTGCTCGGCAAGCTCGCTCCGCGCTGCTTCGAGGACCTCATTGCCGATATTTCGCTCTTCCGGCCCGGACCGGTCAAGTCCGACATGATCACCCCCTTCCTTCAGAGCCGGCACGGCTGGGCGCCCGCCCGACTGCTGCACCCGAGCCTCGTCCCCGCCCTGGCCGAGACCGAGGGGGTCGTGGTCTACCACGAGCAGGTCCTGCGGGTTGTCGCGCAGACCACCGGGGTGAGCCTGGCCCAGGCCGACGAGGTGCGCCGGACGATGGGTACCCCGGATGGGCAGCGCGAGATCGAGCAGTGGTGGCGCCCAGCAGCCCGGGCCCGCGGCTACACCGCGCCCGAGCGTGACGAGATCTGGGAGGTGCTCGCCTCCTTCGCCTCGTTCGGCTTCTGCAAGGCCCACGCCGCCGCCTTCGCCCTGCCCACTTACCACTCGGCGTGGCTGAAAACCCACCATCCGGCGGCCTTCCTGGCCGGGGTGCTCACCCACGACCCCGGCATGTACCCCAAGCGGCTGATCCTCGACGAGGCTCGCCACCTGGGTATCACCGTCCTCGGCCTCGACGTCAACGCCTCCGGCCCGACCTATCTCGTCGAGCGGCTTGACGAGATAGGTCGTGGCTCTTCTCCGGAGGAGCCCGACCTGCCCGACGGCAGCGGGTACGGCATCCGCCTACCCCTGGGTCAGGTCAGGGGGATCGAGGCAGCCGAGGTGGACCGGATCGTTGCCGGGCAGCCGTATGCCGACCTCGGCGACTTTCGGAGTCGGGCGCACGTCGCCCGACCGGTGCTCGAGCGGCTCGTCCTAGCTGGGGCCTTCGACGCCCTGCACGGAATCGCCGGAGCGAGTGGACCCGGGCGGCGCGGGCGGACGACCCGGCGCGACCTGCTCCTGCACCTCGCGCAGCTCGACCGGTGGGACCCTGGGTCGGCGGCCGGGCACCCGGGCCAGCTCCTCCTCGACCTCGGCGACGGATCGGGGGCGGAGCTGGGGGCAGGACTGCATACCGGACTGCCTACTGGACTGCCGGAGATGACTCTTCTCGAACGGGTACGTGCCGAGCTCGACGTCCTCGGCCTGGACGCTTCCGCGCATGTCGTCGCCGGCTATGCCCCCATGCTCGACGCCCTGTCCGTCGTGCGCAGCGCCGACCTGCTCACTGTGCGCAACCGCAGTGAGATCTGGGTGGCCGGGGTCAAGGTCGCCACCCAGACCCCGCCGATCCGCTCCGGACGCAGGGTCCTGTTCCTCACCCTCGACGACGGGACCGGACCGATCGACGCGACCTTCTTCGAGGACGCCCAGGGTCCGTATGCCGCGACGGTCTTCCACTCGTGGCTCCTGCTCGTGCGCGGCGTCATCCGCCGCACCGGGGAGCGCGGGGTTTCGCTGCGGGCGACCGGCGCCTGGGAGCTCGCCGCACTTTGGGACGCCTGGCAGCTCGGTGGTCTGAACGGGGTGGGCCGGGCCCTGGCGGAAGCTGACCAGGCCCTGGCGGAAGCCGACCGGCGGGGAGGCGAACGCGGTGCACCGGGACAGCCCCCTGTCGGGCCGGACGGCCGGCGCCGCGTTCTCCTCCACGCCTCGGGGTTCCGACAGTCCCCGTATGCCGACATCCGCCCCGCCGGACCTTCACCCCGACAGACCCCTGACGTGGCTTCTGTCCCGGACGGTCCCGTCACCGCAGCACCACGCCGGCTCTGGCACGCCAGTCCGGGCAGTTCGGGACACTAGTGTGGGCCCACATGAGGACGCACTCCGTGTGCGCACGCCCGGACCCGACCGTTCGTTCCTGATCCGGGCCTCCCGATGAGCCGACGCCAGTTCGTCCTGCCCACCCGCACCGGTGACGGTCCACCGGACGACACTGGGTGCACCGTCCTGCATGTCGACATGGACGCCTTCTATGCCTCGGTTTCCCTGCTCAACCACCCGGACCTGGTCGGAACCCCGGTCATCATCGGCGGCACCAGTGGACGTGGCGTGGTGCTCTCGGCGACCTACGAGGCCCGCCGGTTCGGGGTGACCTCGGCAATGCCGATAGCCCGGGCGCGGCGACTGTGCCCACAGGCGCGGGTCCTGCCGCCGGAGCACGCGCGCTACGCCGCTGCCTCCGAGGCGATCATGGAGACCTTCCGGTCGGTCACCCCCGTCCTCGAGCCGCTTTCCCTCGACGAGGCGTTCCTCGACGTCGCCGGAGCGGTACGCCGTATGGGCAGCCCAGCGACCATCGCGGAGTGGATCCGGGACACCATCACCGACGAGCAGGGGATCACCTGCTCGGTGGGAGTGGCTCCGAGCAAGTTCGTTGCCAAGATCGCCTCCGGGCTGGCCAAGCCTGACGGCATGGTGGTCGTTCCCGCCACCGAGGTCGTCAGTTTCGTCCAGCAACTACCTGTCGGTGCCCTGTGGGGGGTGGGGGAGCGAACCGAAGAGGCCCTGACCAGGCTGGGCTTGCGCACGGTGGCGGACATTGCCCACACACCGGTCGCGACGCTCGTGCGAGCTCTCGGCCAAGCGACCGGTACCCACCTGCACGACCTCGCGTGGGCGCGCGACCCGCGAGCAGTCGTTCCGGAGCAGCGGGAGCGCAGCATCGGCTCGGACGAGACGTTTGCGTTCGACCTCGACGACCCGGTGCAGATCCGCCGACACCTGCTGGCGCTCAGTGAGCGCACGGCACACCGAGTCCGCCGGGCCGGGCTCGCCGGCCGGACCATCGTGCTCAAGGTGCGGTTCGCCGACTTCACGACGATCACCCGCTCTCGCACCCTGCGCGAGCCCACTGACGTCAGCCGGGAGATCTACCACGCCGCAGGGGGGCTCTTCGACGCGCTCGGGCTGCAGCGGGCCCGGATCCGGCTCGTCGGGGTGCGCGTCGAGAAGCTCGTCCCAGCCGGACAGGCTCCGATCCAGGGGGTTCTTGGCGCTCCGGCCTACGGCTGGCGGGAGGCGGACCGGGCGGTCGACCGGGCGGGTGCCCGCTTCGGTGCTGGGTCGGTGCGTCCAGCTAGCCTGGTCCCGGGAGTCCAGGAGCCGGAGCAACCGGTGCCCCCACGGTCCGCGCCCGGGCCTACGCCTACCGCCTTGCCGCCCGGCGACCTATCCTGAAGACAGAAGATCATTTATTCGCACCAGGACATCACAGGGAGGTTGACGTGCCACTCTCGGAACACGAGCAGAAGATGCTTGAGGAGATGGAGCACGCCCTGGCCAACGAGGACCCGCGTTTTGCCTCGCACATGCGCAGTGCCCCCGGAAGTGCCGCACGTCGCCGACGGCTCCTCTTCGGCGCACTCGGGCTCTTGGTCGGTCTCGGGCTTATCTTCACCGGCATCCAGACCACAATGTGGGTCGGGGCAGCCGGCTTCGCGGTCATGGTTGCCGGTGCCGTCTATGCACTCTCCCCGGTGACCGAGCGCGACGAGTCCGGCGGGGGAAAGAAGGATCGCAAACGGCGTCGGACCCGCAAGGAGCACCGGTTCATGGACCGCCTCGACCAGCGCTGGGAGCGCCGTCAGCACGACCGCTGAGTCCGCGCCGAGACCGAGCCCGCACCCCGCCGCGCGGCGCCCCACCTCACGGCATACGGGACGGGCACCTCACTGGGTGACCAGCACCCCGGTCACCCAGGTCAGCGCGATGAGCAGTGCCGCGGCAAGTTCGATACCCCAGGAGAGGACGACCGCCTTGAGCGCATGGCCGGTGCGTTGCCACGCGAGCGGGACTTCGCCCACCCGGACGAACTCGACGACGAGGATGGCCAGGACGAACCCGAGCGGGGCACCGAGGACCGGCACGACGAAGAAACCGACGATCCCGGCAAGGACAGCGAGCACCAGCGTCCAGGTGCTGATGCCCTGAGCCTTGAGCCGCCGGCCGGGGATGAGAAGTTGGGTGATCCACCCAGCGGCACCAAGGACCAGGCAGGTGCCGAAAACCACCCACGCGGTCGGCCCACCGATGCCGATCGCCCACAGAAGGACCCCGGCCAGGACCATGGGCAGACCCGGAAGGACGGGGACGACGATTCCGACGACCCCAAGCGCGATGAGCAGCGCCGGCAGCCACACCTCGGCGCCGGGCAGCACGAGGGCTACCTCAGTTGGCCGTCGCGGTCGCGGTCAAACGCTCCGACTCGTCCTCGATGTCAGCCACATCCCGCAGGGCGGGCAGGTGTTGACGACCGTGGTGGGCGCAGAAGAGCAGCTCCCCGCCGGCGTGGAGGCGTACCCGCACGTAGGCCTGGGCGCTGCACCGGTCGCACCGGTCAGCGGCGGTCAGGGTCGGTGCCAGTGCGGCGTTCACATCGGTCTCCGGAAGATCGTCGTTGCCTCGTACCGGACTGCCCTCGCGGACCGTCCGGCTGATCCAACAGTCAAGCACGTGCCGGTGTTCCCACCGAATCGGCTCACCGAGTGCCGCGGCACGCCGTCGACGGCATACCCACGTGCCCGTCGGTGAGGACAGCTAGCCTGCCGGTGACGCCCACACCCCACCACCATCGTGAAGGAGCGCAGCCTGTGGCCGCGGCAACCACGAAGAAGAGCGCGACGAGCAAGTCCACCTCGGACTACACCGCGCACCACCTCCAAGTCCTCGAGGGTCTGGAAGCGGTCCGAAAGCGCCCCGGGATGTACATCGGCTCCACGGACGGGCGTGGGCTCATGCATTGCCTGTGGGAGATCTTCGACAACGCAGTCGACGAAGCCCTGGGTGGGCACTGCACCACCATCGAGATCGAGCTTTTCGCCGACGGCTCCATCGAGGTGCGCGACAACGGACGTGGCGTCCCGGTGGACATTGAGCCGCGCACCGGACTGACCGGCGTCGAGGTGGTCTACACGAAGCTGCACGCCGGCGGGAAGTTCGGCGGCGGCTCGTACACCGCATCGGGCGGCCTGCACGGGGTTGGTGCCTCGGTGGTCAACGCCCTGTCCTCGCGGCTGGATGTCGAGGTCGACCGTGGCGGGAAGATCTATGCGATGAGCTTCCGCCGGGGCGAACCCGGAGTGTTCAGCGACGTCGCCGGGGCGCGAGGTGCCAAGGACCCCGAGCACGCCTTCACCCCTTTCGCCTCTGGCAGTGAGCTCGCCGTGATCGGCCGTGCCCGGCGCGGGATCACCGGGACCCGGGTTCGCTACTGGCCAGACCCGCAGATCTTCCTGCGTGACGCCAGTATCGACGACGACGCCCTGCGCGCCCGGGCTCGGCAGACCTCCTTCCTGGTACCGGGTCTGCGCATCGCGCTCATCGACGCGCGGCATCGACCGGATGGGTCCACGGGCGATCCACAGCAGACCGAGGTTTTCGTCCATGACGGGGGGATCTCGCAGTTCTGCGAGTTCCTGGCCGTAGACCCTGCTGTCACCGATGTGTGGCGCCTGCACGGTACCGGCGAGTTCACCGAGACCGTCCCGGTGCTCGACAGCAGGGGGCACATGACCCCCAGGGAAGTCCAGCGGGAGTGCGTTGTCGACATCGGCCTGCGCTGGGGCACCGGCTACGACACGACAGTGCGGTCCTTCGTCAACATCATCGCTACACCCAAGGGCGGCACCCATCTGAGTGGGTTCGACCAAGCGCTGGTCAAGGTCTTCCGCAAGCAGCTCGAGGCCAACGCCCGACGCCTGAAGGTCGGGTCCGACAAGGTCGAGAAGGACGACATCCTCGCTGGGCTCACGGCCGTGGTGACGGTGCGACTGGCCGAGCCGCAGTTCGAGGGGCAGACCAAGGAGGTGCTGGGCACCAGCGCAGTGCGCGGCATCGTGGCTCGCGTCGTCGAGCAGGAGCTCACCGCCCGCCTGATCTCGACCAGGCGAGGGGAGAAGCAGCAGGCAGCGCTGGTCCTGGAGAAGGTCACCGCCGAGATGAAGTCCCGGATCAGTGCCCGGATGCACCGGGAGACCCAGCGTCGCAAGAACGCCCTGGAGTCCTCGTCCTTGCCGGCCAAGCTGGTCGACTGTCGCAGCAGCGACCCGGGCCGCAGCGAACTCTTCATCGTCGAGGGGGACAGCGCCCTGGGCACGGCCAAGCTGGCCCGGGACTCCGAAACCCAGGCGCTGCTGCCGATTCGCGGCAAGATCCTCAACGTCCAGAAGGCCTCCGTGACCGACATGCTCGGCAACGCCGAATGCGCTGCCATCATCCAGGTCATCGGCGCCGGCTCTGGACGAACTTTCGACCTCGACGCCGTCCGCTACGGCAAGGTCATCATCATGACCGACGCGGACGTTGACGGTGCCCACATCCGCACCCTGCTGCTGACCCTGTTCCATCGCTACATGCGCCCACTCGTCGAGGCTGGACGGGTGTATGCCGCCGTCCCGCCGCTGCACCGGATCGAGGTCGTCAACCCCGGCTCCAAGCCCAACGAACTCATCTACACATACTCGGAGAGCGAGATGCGCACGCGGTTGACCGACCTGGGCCGGCGGGGGAGGTCCGTCAAGGAGCCGATCCAGAGATACAAAGGCCTCGGTGAGATGGACGCCGACCAACTCGCGGAGACAACGATGGACCCCAGACACCGGACCTTGCGACGGGTCACTCTGGCCGATCTGGACGGCTCGACCCGGATCTTCGAACTCCTCATGGGCAGTGACGTCGCGCCGCGCAAGGACTTCATCGTGGCATCCGCGCGCGATCTGGACCGCGAGCGCATCGACGCGTGACCGTCACGGACCAGCGACCCGTTCCCCTCTCGCCTCACGCTCCCCTCTCGCCTCACGTTTTCGGGATGCCCCCGAAAAGGTGGCGAGACCGGAGAAGGTTTGCGGGGTCTGAGCACGGTTCCGGGGTCTCACGATGCCTGGTCAGCAGATCGGTCTCACGACGCCTCGTCAGCAGTTCAGGGCCGAGGGCCGAGGCGAGTGCCGATTCAGCGGAGCGCAGGAGCGGATGTGGAGGCGCGCACCACCAGGCGGATGGCGATGGTCGTCGTCGCCACCGGAAGCGGTATGCCGTGCAGGAGAGTCTCGAGCAGGATCGCGGCGGCGGTCTGGCCCTGGGCGACGACGTCCTGGGCAACGGTCGTCAACCCCAGCACACGGGAGAGGAAGAAATCGTCGATCCCGATGACGCTGAGGTCCTGCGGGACTCGCAGACCGAGCGAAGAGGCCGCCGCGAGCACCCCGATGGCCATCTCGTCCGAGGCCGCGACGATGGCGGTAGGTCGCTCACTCTCTCGGAGCAACCGGAGCGCGTCAGCGTGTGCCGAGTCGGCAGTCCACTGCGAGCCGAGGACCCACTGCTTGGCAGTCCTGCGGCCATGAGCGTGCATCGTCTCACGGAAGGAGTCCAGGCGGGCCGCCGGGGTCTGGACGTGCGCGATGTTCTCCGG
Source organism: Phycicoccus sp. (assembly GCA_039812375.1). Taxonomy (GTDB): domain Bacteria; phylum Actinomycetota; class Actinomycetes; order Actinomycetales; family Dermatophilaceae; genus JAGOME01. Next base: position 30,241 of record JBDIAO010000005.1, read on the forward strand.
AACGGCACCGATGTAGGCGATGTGCTCGTGCCCGAGGGAGAGGATGTGTTCGGTCGCGGTGCGCATCGCTTCGACGTCGTCGATGCACACCAAGGGGCGGCCGGGCACCGGGGTGCCGATCGCGACGGCCGGTAGGTGCAGCAAGTCCAGCAGGTCCACCTCAGCGCCCGTCAACGGGATGTTCAGAGTCACGAGCCCGTCGACCCGTTTCCAGAGCATCTCCTGAGTGAGCGAGAGCCGGGAGTTCGGGGCGTCATCCTCGAGGTCGAGGAGCAGCACGTGGTGACCGTGCCGACGCAACTCCTTTTCGATGGCGCTGACCATCGTCGCGAAGAACCAGCGAGTGAGGAAGGGCGCGACCACACCGACCACTCGGGTGCGCCCGGAGGCAAGGGAGGTGGCCGTCGGGGATGCGACATAGTGCAGCCGGGCCGCCACCTCGAGCACCTTGTCCCGCGTCTGCGGAGACACCCGGTCCAGCCCCCGCAGCGCGCGCGAGACCGTGGCCACCGAGACCCCGGCCTCGCGCGCGACATCCGTGATGGTGCTCATCCGGAAGGGTTCGGACTCCCCGGCCGCAGGCACGTCAGCCCTTCGTGCCACCAGCGAGCAGTCCCCGGACGAAGTAGCGCTGCAGCGACAGGAACACCGCCACTGGCAGGGCGATCGAGACGAATGCCGCTGCGGAGAGCAGGTACCACCGGTTGCCCAGGGTGCCACTGATGGTGTTGAGCATCATCGTCAGCGGCGCGAGCTCCGGCTTGCCACCGAGCATCGTCAATGCGACGAGGAGGTCGTTCCATACCCATAGGAACTGGAAGATCCCGAAGGACGCCAGCGCCGGCGCGATGAGCGGTAGCAGCACCTGGAAGAAGATCCGGACGTGCCCGGCGCCGTCGACCCGGGCTGCTTCGAGCAGCGACGAGGGGATCTCCTTCATGAAGTTGTGCAGGAGAAAGACCGCGAGCGGCAGGGCGAACGCGCTGTGCGAGAGCCACAGCGACCAATAGGAGCCACCGATACCGACCTGCTGGAACATCGTCACCAACGGCAGCAGTGCTATCTGCAATGGCACGATCTGCAGCGCGAAGACCGCGACGAAGAGCGTGTTGCGGAACGGGAAGTCGATCCAAGCGAAGGCGTATGCCGCCAGCGAGGCGAGGAGAAGGGGTAGCAGCACCGCGGGGATCACGATGACCAGGGAGTTGACGATGAAGTCGGTCAGGGGAAGCTGCCCCTCGGCACCGCCGAGTACCGCCTGGTAGTTGCCGATGGTGAAACCGGTGGTCAGTGCGTGCCACCAGCCGGTGGTCTGGATGTCCTTCTGGTGCCGGAAGGAGGTGACCAGGAGCCCGAACGTCGGGGTCGTCCAGGCGATCGCCATGACGATGGCGAAGAGCGAAGCCCATCTCGAGCTGACGGCGCGTGCGGCGTTGCCGGCCGCAGTCTTGCGGGGCCGCGCCGCCGGTGCTGCGGCGGGCGCATGGGTCGTGGTACTCATCAGGCGTCCTTGCGCATCTGGATGACGTTGAAGACGATGATCGGCGAGACGAGCACGAAGATGACGATCGCGATCGCTGCGCCGAGACCTGGCTGCTGGGTGACAAACGAGCGGATGTAGAACTCGTTCGCGAGCACCGAGTCGCCGAGCTTGCCGCCGCTGGAGGCCTGGACGATGTCGAAGGCCTTGAGGGTGGCGATGGCGATCGTCGTCAGGACCACGATCACCGAGGAGCGGATGCTCGGCAAAGTGATGTGCCGGAACATCTGGAGGCCACGGACCCCGTCGAGACTGGCTGCCTCGAGGATCTCGTCCGGGATTGCCTTGATCGCCGCCGACAGGACGGTCATGGCGAAACCGGTCTGGATCCAGATCATGATGGCGATCAGCGCGAAGGTGTTCCCCGGGGCGTTGCCGAGGAAGTCGACGGGGCTCATTCCCAGCTTGGTGATGATGGCGTTGAGCAACCCGACCTGGGTGGCTCCAGGCTCACCGATGAAGAAGTAGACGAACTTCCAGATGAGCGTCGCGCCGACCATGGAGATCGCCATGGGGAGGAAGATGAGCGCCTTGGAGACGGCCTCCCCCTTGGCCCGGTCGATGAGCAGGGCGTAGAGGAGACCCAGGCCGGTGGCGAACAGGGGGACGAGGACGACCCAGAAGACGGTGTTGCGGAACACCGCGGGAAGACCCGGCGTGGTCCACAGCAGTTGGAAGTTCTCCAGGCCGACGTACTTGCCTCGGGTCCGGGGGGTCCCAAAGTTGAGGTCGAAGAACTTCCCGGAATAGAAGGCTCGTCGGATCGTCAGGATCGCCGGGTAGATGAGTGCGACGGCGATGAAGATGAGGGTCGGCCCGACGAAGGCAGCGGCCTGGACTTTCTCGCCGGTGTGTCCTTTGAACAGCGATGCGACCAGCAGAATGCCGAGGAAGACCGCGGCGAAGACGACGAGACCCAGAAGCAGGGTCGTGATCTTCCCGGCGTTCGTTGTGGGTGTGGCCACAGCGACGACGTTGGCTGCGAGCATGTCACCTCCTGGAGATGGAGAGTGGGCCGGTCGGGTGGGGCGAGTTCGTCGCCCCACCCGACGGCGGGGTCATCGTTGTGCGGGACACGCCCCGGTCAGGACGTCGGTTGGGGTGTCCCTACACGGGTCAGGACGTCGGCCAGGACTTCTCGATGTTGTCCAGGGTCGTCTTGTCGTCCTGGCCCTTGATCCAGTTCGTCATCTCGGTCCAGAAGGTTCCGGCACCGACCGCAGAGGGCATCATGTCGGAGCCGTCGAAGCGGAAGACCGTCGCGGAGTCCTGCAGGATCTTCGCTGACTGCTGGTCGATCGGTGAGGCGAGGTTGGCCGGGTCCAAGCCCTTGTTCGCACTCACCCAGCCACCACCGGGAGTGGCCTTCGCCTTGTTGTTGGCCCACTCCGGCGAAGCCAGGTATGCCGCAAAGGCCTTGACCTCGGGAGCGTCGCGGAAGGTGGCGACGAACTCGCCGCCGCCGAGTACCGGCTTGGACGAGGAGTCCATTGCGGGCAGGTAGAACGCCCAGACGTCCCCAGCCTCGGCCACCTTGGTGCCTTCGGGCCAGTTGGCTGCATAGAACGAGGCCTGGCGGTGCAGGTAGCACTTGCCGGTGAGGATCGGCTGACCACCGTCCTGGAAGGTCGTCGTAGCGATCGAGCTCACGTCACCAAAACCCCCGTTGACGTACTTCGGGTCCTTCAGGATCGCGCCGACCTTGCCCAGGGCGTCAAGGACCTTGGGGTCGTTGAATGGGATTTTGTGCTCGACCCACTGGTCATAGACGTCCTTGCCAGCAGTGCGCAGGAGCGTGTCTTCGAGCCAGTCCGTGCCCGGCCAGCCGGTGGCCGTACCGGAGGCGAAGCCGGCACACCACGGCTTGGCGCCCGGATCGTCCGCCGCGATCTTCGCGGTGAGGGTCATCATCTCGGCCCAGGTCGTGGGGACCTGGTAGCCCTTCTCGGTGAACTTCTTCGGCGAGTACCACACGTAGGACTTGACGTTGGCGCCCAGCGGGGCGGCATACAGCGTCCCGTCGACGGAGCCGTATTTGCGCCAGTCAGCACCGAAGTACTCGTCAACCTCCTTGCCGACAGTCTCACTGGCGGGGATGGCCTTGCCAGTGTCGACCATGGTCTGGAGCAGACCGGGCTGCGGGATGAACGCGACGTCGGGCAGGTTGCCGGACTGGGCACGCTGGGGGAGGTTCTTCTCGAAGTCCTTGTCGCCCTCGTACTTGACGGTGACTCCGGTGCACTCCTCGAACGGCTTGTAGGACTCCTTGTGTGAGGCGTCCTCAGGGGTGACGATCGAGGTGTAGATCGAGACCGTCTTGCCGTTGAGCTCGGACTTGAGGTCGCACCACTTGCTGTAGTCCTTGGTGTCCGGGGCAGCGGCACCGCCGGAGGTGTCACTGGAACCTCCGCCGCACGCGGTTGCGGTGAGGGTCACTGCTGCGACGCCGGCCAGGATGGCCGCGGATCGACGAGATGAGTTGAGGGCCATGTGGCCGCCTCCCTTATCTGTTCTCGGGTTGTCTGTTCTCGGGTTGCGCCAAGGCCCGCGCCTCGACGGTGAGGAATACCGGGAGTCACAGTAAAAGCGTTTACATCAGCCATGCAACAGCAACATCACCGGCAGTTGCTAACAATTAGGCAACGGTCGTTGCACCTCTCACGGGGCTGCCGGAAGCGACCGAGCGAGCGGTGGGCCGGCGACGGCCGCCAAGACCACGTCAGCGGCGATGCCCGAACCGTCCCGGCGGGCCAGTGTCGCCGGGAGTTCCACCGCGACCCCATTGCTCGTGGCCCCGCGCGCTGGGGAGCCGGCAGCCCAGGCCCCCACGAGGACATCCTCGCCTTTGAGGAAGCGGTGCGCCCGAACGCCACCGGTGCCCCGGCCCTTGGCCGGGTACTCGGCATACGAGCTGACCTTCCACGCCCCGGCCTGGGTCCCTGGCAGCGCACCGGACGTGCCGCTCACCGTGACCACGACCGGATCGGAGCCGGGATCGACAGCCCCGAAGAAGACGACGCTGGCCCCCGCGGCGAGCCGGATCCCCGCCATCCCTGCGGCTGCCCGGCCCTGTGGTCGCACTGCTGCGGCCGGGAAGCGCAGCAGTTGGGCATCGGAGGTGATGAAGACCAGGTCCTCTTCGCCGGTGGCCAACTCCACTGCACCGACGACCTGGTCGCCAGGCTTGAGCGCGATCGCCTCCCAGGACTCCCCACGCGGGTAGTCCGAACTCAGCCGTTTGACGATGCCGCCCGCTGTGCCCACGGCGAGCCCAGGGGAGTGTGCTGAGAGCGAGGTGATGGTCAGCGCCTGCTCGTCGCGGGCCAGGTCGAGGTATGCCGCCAGCGGTGCGCCGCCGGACAAAGCAGGCGCGGTGCCCAACGGCGGCAACGCCGGCAGCTCGAGGACGGAGAGCCGGAGCATTCGGCCCCGGTTGGTCACCACCGCACACTCTCCTCGCGCAGTGGTCCGCACCGCACCGACGATGACGTCGTGTTTGGCACGCGGTCCGTGGGCCGTCGGCGGATCTGCGGTGGACGTGCGCGCGAGCAGCCCGGTGGAGGAGAGCAGCACCCAGCACGGGTCGTCAGTGACCTCCAACGGAGTGGTCGCCGACACCGGCGCCCCTGCGGACTCGAGCAGGACCGTGCGCCGGGGCGTGCCGTGTGCCGCAGCGACCTCGGCCAGCTCCGTGCTCACGGTCGCGCGCAGCAGATTCTCGTCGGCGAGGATCGCCTCCAATTCCGCGATGGCGACGGTCAGATCGTTGCGTTCAGTTTCAAGCTCGATCCGGGAGAACTTCGTCAGCCGGCGCAGTTGGAGCTCAAGGATGTAGTCCGCTTGCGCCTGGGAGAGGTCGAAGACCGAGATGAGTCGGGCCCGCGCCTGTGCGGCGTCGTCGGAGGAGCGGATGAGTTGGATGACCTCGTCGATGTCGAGGATCGCAATGAGCAACCCCTCGACCAGGTGGAGGCGCTGGCGTCGCTTGGCGAGCCGGTGAGCGGTGCGGCGGCGGACGACGTCGATCCGGAAGTCGATGAAGCAGCGCAGCAGGTCCTTCAGACCCATGGCCCTGGGCTGGCCGTCGACGAGGGCGTTGGCATTGATGCCGAAGGACTCCTCCATCGGGGTGAGTCGATAGAGCTGCTCCAGGACCGCCTCTGGGTGGAAGCCACCCTTGATCTCGATGACCAGGCGGAGCCCATTCTTGCGATCGGTGAGGTCGCGGACGTCGCTGATGCCCTGGATCTTCTTCTGCTGGTGCAGGGTGCGGATCCGCTCGACGACCTTCTCCGGGCCGACGAGGTACGGCAGTTCGGTGACGACGATTCCCTGCTTGCGGTCGGTGACCTTCTCGATCCGCGCAGTCGCCCGGGTGCGGAAGGTGCCGCGCCCGGTGAGGTAGGCGTCCCGGATCCCGGTGAGGCCGACGATGCGGCCACCGCCGGGAAGGTCCGGGCCGGGGACGAACTTCATCAGCTCGTCCAGAGAGGACTCCGGGTGGGCGATGAGGTGGCGGGCTGCGCTGATGACCTCGACGAGGTTGTGCGGAGGGATGTTTGTCGCCATCCCGACGGCGATCCCGGAGACACCGTTGACGAGCAGGTTGGGGTATGCCGCGGGCAACACCGCAGGCTGGAGCAGCTGGTCGTCGTAGTTCGGGACGAAGTCGACGGTGTCCTCGTCGAGGCTGCTGACCATGAGCAGAGCGGCCTTGGCCATCCGGGCCTCGGTGTAGCGGGAGGCCGCCGGGCCGTCGTCGAGGGAACCGAAGTTGCCGTGCCCGTCCACCAGGGGCAGTCGCATGGTGAACGGCTGGGCCAGGCGGACCAGGGCGTCATAGATCGCGCTGTCGCCGTGTGGGTGGTACTTGCCCATGACCTCGCCGACCACGCGGCTCGACTTCACGTGTCCCCGATCGGGCCGCAGTCCGAGTTCACTCATCCCGTAGAGGATCCGCCGCTGCACCGGCTTGAGTCCGTCCCGGGCGTCGGGCAGGGCCCGGGCATAGATGACGCTGTAGCTGTATTCCAGGTAGGCGTTGCGCATCTCCTCGCCGACGTCGATGTCGACGACCCGCTCCTGGAAGCTCTCGGTCGGGGGCGGGGCGGTGGGGCGACGGGCCATCGGGGGCAGGACTTCCTCAGGTGCTCGCGGGCGGTCGGATTACTCCATCTTCACCTGAGGCGGTGGTGGACGTCCCGGCCGACGCGCCGAAGCTGCCGACGTGCAAGACCTCGCCGACCCCGCGCCGGCCACGACGAAGCGATGGGCTGCGCACCCGGCGTTCCTCGTGGCCCAAGGCGATGACCCCGACGATCCGGGAGTCTGTCGGGATGGCCAATGCGCTCCGGACGGAGTCGTGGCACGCAGCTGGGACCCCGAAGAAGAGGGCCCCGAGCCCCAGGTCCTGTGCGCCGAGGAGGATGAGCATCGCAGCCATCGCGGTGTCGGTGTCCCAGTAGGGGATCGGCCAGTGCTCCAGGGACCGGTCGCTCCACCCTTTGTCCGGCTCGGCATACCGGTCCAGGTATGCCGTCGGGTTGGCGAGGCAGAGCAGCACCGCTGGGGCGGCACGGACTCCGGCCAGCCACGGGTCCGGTGAGTCCGAGCAGGCAGTCGCGGCCTTCCAGAACCGGTCCCGCTGCGCCGGTGTGAGGAGAGCCACGAAGTCCCAACCCTGGGAGAACCCCGCTGACGGAGCTCGGATGGCCAGCGCGACGAGATCCTCGACAACGGTCAGTGGTACCGCCGGTTCTGGTGCGAACCGGCGCACCATCCGCCGGGAGCGGATGGCAGCGACAAGTTCCATGACCAGTCAGTGTGGCAGCCGGGCCCGACACTGCGACATCCTCGCAAGTCCCCCGCTGCGACATGCCACGATGGGTGTCATGAGCGAGCCCGACCTGCCCCCCGGGTATCCGAGTGCGTGGGAGGCCGACGTGGTCCTGCGGGACGGCAGCGTGTGCCACGTTCGGCCGATCAAGCCGTCCGACGGACCGGGGCTGCACCGATTCCATGCCGGCCAGAGCGCGGAGTCAATCTATCTGCGATTCTTCGCGCCACTGCGGGAACTCTCTGAGCGCGACGTGCACCACTTCACCCACGTCGACTACGTCGACCGGGTCGCTCTGGTCGCGACCATCCGGGACGATATCATCGGGGTCGGCCGCTTCGACAAGGTCGACGAGCGCAGCGCCGAGGTCGCCTTCAACATCGGCGACAGCTACCAAGGCAAGGGGATCGGATCGGTCCTCCTCGAACACCTCGCCGCGATCGCCCGGGACCTGGGCATCGCCGAGTTCACCGCCGAAGTGCTGCCGCAGAACCGCAAGATGCTCCAGGTTTTCGCCGACGCTGGCTACGACGTGAGCCGGCACTTCGACGACGGGGTCATCTCGCTGCACTTCGAGATCGAGCCGACGGACAAGTCCACGGCGGTGGCGATGTCCCGGGAACACCGGGCCGAGGCGGTCAGCGTCAAGACCCTGCTCGCGCCGCGATCGGTCGCCGTCATCGGCGCGAGCCACCGCAAACGGGGGATCGGTCACCGGTTCCTCAAGAACCTCATCGCTGCCGGGTTCACCGGCTCCCTCGCAGCCGTCCATCCCGAGGCCGACGAGATCCTCACCGTGCCGTGCTACCGCAGTATCGGCGATGTGCCCGCCGCCGTGGACCTCGCGGTCATCGCGGTCCCGGCACCCTCGGTCCTCGACGTCGTCGACGAGTGCGCGCTCGCCGGGGTCAAGGCCCTCCTCGTCGTCTCGGCAGGCTTCGCCGAGGTCGACACGGCGGGGGCAGAACGGCAGGCCGCGCTCGTCCGCCGGGCACGCGGGGCCGGGATGCGGGTCATCGGACCCAATTCCTTCGGCCTGATCAACAACGATCCGGCGATCCGCCTCAACGCCTCACTCGCCAAGGCGGTGCCGCCCCCAGGACACCTCGGGCTGTTCTCCCAGTCCGGTGCCCTCGGCGTTGCTGTCCTCGCCTCGGCTGCCCGTCGCAATCTGGGGATCTCCACCTTCGCCTCGGTCGGCAACCGCGTCGACGTGTCCGCCAACGACCTCATGCAGTACTGGATCGACGACGACGACACCCGGGCCGTCGGCCTCTACCTGGAATCCATGGGCAACCCGCGCAAGTTTTCCCGGGTCGCCCGGAACCTGGGCCGGATCAAACCGGTCATCGTCGTCAAGCCGGGAGTGTCGAACTATGGGACGCCGCCAGGGCACCGGGTGCGCCGCACCAAGGCGCGCCCTGAGGTGTTCGACGCGATGCTCCGCCAGGCCGGAGTCATCCGAGTGGACAACATCCACCAGCTTTTCGACGTCGCCCAGCTCGTAGTCCACCAGCCCCGCCCGAAGGGCAACCGGGTGGCCATCGTGACCAACTCCGACGCTCTGGGTTCCCTCAGCGCCGAAGCCGCGCTTGCCGGTGGTCTGGAAATCGCCCGTGAGCCGGTCAATCTGCCCCCGGATGCGAGCGCCCAAGAGTTCCGCAGCTGCCTTGATGCCGCGTTCGCAGACCCCGGAGTCGACTCGGTCATCGCGTGCTTCGTCCCGCCGCTGACCACCATGGACGAGGACGTCGCCAGGGCGGTGAGAGCCGCCGCCTCGGAGTCCGACAAGCCTTGTTGCGCAACCTTTCTCGGCATGCGTGGGGTCTCCGACGGCCATGCCTCGGTGCGGGGTACCGGCGAGGGTGAACTGCCTGCGATTCCGGTCTATGCCATGCCCGAGGACGCTGTGCGCGCCCTGTGCGCAGCAACGCAGTATGCCGCGTGGCGGCGCAGCGACCACGGCGTCGCCCCGGTCATCAGAGGAATCAACCGCCGACTCGCCGAGGATGTCGCCGAGACCGTCCTGTCCGTCACACCCCAAGGGCGCCGGCTCAGTTCAGCCGAGGCGGGTGACCTGCTCACCGCATACGGCATCGACGTGTGGCCTATCGAGGCGGTGGCCAGCGCTGACGAGGCAGTGGCCGCAGCGGAGCGGATCGGCTATCCGGTCGTGCTGAAGTCTCGGTCCCACCGGGTGCGCCATCAGCGTGGGACCAGCGGCGTGCGCGTGGACCTGGCCTCTGAGCATGCGCTGCGAGAGGCCTGGACGTCTCTGGAGGGACACCTGACCCCGCTGGACGCAAGCGACTTCGTCATTCAGAAGATGGCCCCACCCGGGGTGCCGACCGTCATCAGTTCCGACGAGGACCCACTGTTCGGGCCGGTTATCGCGTTCAGCATCGCGGGGATACCAACCGAGCTGATCGGCGACATCGGCTACCGGATCCCACCACTGACCGACGTCACCGTGGCCGAGTTGATCTCCGCTCCCAAAGCGGCACCGGTGCTCCACGGCCACCGAGGCGCGGCGCCCGTGGACCGGGCAGCGCTCGCCGACGTCATCGCGCGGGTGTCCGTGCTCGCCGACGACATGCCCGAAGTCGCCTCCCTGGCCCTCAACCCGGTCAATGCGCACAGTGGCGGGATAGAGGTCCTCGGTGCCGACATCACCATCGCACCGGCACCCCGGCGCACTGATCCGGGCCGACGGTCCTTGACCTGAGCACGAACGACGGGCAGCGTCCTGGGTGTGCGGCACAATGAAGGAGTGCCTTCGACCTCTGACCTGACCACGACCCTGCCTCGCGACCTCGTGGCTGCCATTGAGCGAGCCGGCTACTATCCCGCTCTGGTCGCCGACGTCGTCGCGACGGCACTGGCGGGCGACGGCGTCCAAGCTCACCTGGTCCACCTGGAGACGACGTTCGACCGGGACGTCATTCGTCGGCACATCACCGTCCTTGTTCTCACCGACAGCCGGCTGGTCATCGCCCATGCCGACGACCACCAGGACGACGACGTAGCCGAGGTGGGCGTCACGGCAACCGCGACCACCGAGTCCATCCCTCTGTCCGTGGTTCGCGGCATCATGCTCACCCATGTCGTCGCCGACCCGGCCCGTTACCGCCCCGGCACATTGGGTCGCGAGCTCACCCTCACCCTCGGCTGGGGTGCAGTCTCCCGGGTTGACCTTATTCCGGCCTCGTGCTCGGATCCAGACTGTGATGGCGACCACGGCTACGAAGGCACGATCGCGGCCGACGACATCGCGCTGCGGGTCTCCGCAGATGCCGACGGTCGCGCTGCGCTGGACCGGGCGGCGGCCTTCGCGCACGCCCTGTCTACTGCGCTCGGCCGCCTCTGACCAGCGCTGCGCGTGGCACCCGACCTGGCATCCGTACCGGCGCTCACCGCCGGGTTGGCCGACGTGTTGCCAGCGGTGGTCCGCTCGTTGGGGGTGTCCGTGGGGCACCTGCCAGTCGGGCTCACCGTACCTCCTGCGCGACGGGCTGTCGTCGTCCTCGTCGACGGACTCGGCGCGACCCTGCTGCGCCGACGCAGTGGACATGCCCCGTTCCTGCGCAGCCTGTTGCCCACCATGCTCGACGCCACCTGCGGTTTCCCGTCCACGACGGCAACCTCGATGGGCACCTTCGGCACCGGATTGCTCGCCGGTGGACACGGGCTCGTCGGTTACGAGGTGCTCGATCCGCAGCGTGACGTGCTCCTCAATGAGCTCAGCTGGCAGGACGGCCCGGTGCCCGAGATCTGGCAGGACCAGAGCACCCTCTTCGAGATCGCCGAGGCCGACGGCGTGGCGGTGACCCGGGTTGGGCCCGGGTTCTTCGACGGCTCAGGCCTGACCCGGGCCGCGCTTCGCGGCGGCCGGTTCGTGGCCGCCGATGCTCTCGACGAGCGGGTCGATGCGACGATCGCCGCAGCATCGAGCCAGCCACGCACCCTGACCTACCTCTACTGGGGGGACCTGGACAAGGTCGGGCACACCCACGGCTGTGCCTCTTGGGAGTGGGGTCAGGAACTCGCCGCAGTCGACAAGGAGCTCGCCCGGCTCGCGCAGATGCTGCCAGCGGACTGCTCGCTGACGATCACCGCCGACCACGGCATGGTCGACGTGCCGCACACGGGCGCCGCTCGACTCGATGTAGCTCACGAACCGGACCTCGCGGCCGGGGTTCGGCACGTCGGGGGAGAGCCGCGCGGCCCGCAACTCTACTGTGTGCCGGGGGCCCTGGAGGACGTTCGCGCGGCGTGGGCAGCCCGGCTCGGCACCGACGCGAGCATCCTCACCCGGGGGGAGGCGCAGCGCAGTGGGTTGTTCGGTCCGGTGCGCCCGCAGGTGGCAGACCGGATCGGGGATCTCGTCGTTCTCCTCGGTCCCGGCCGCGCGGTTGTCGATTCGCGTCGGCACAAGCCCTGGTTCATCGCCCTGATCGGGCTGCACGGGTCGACGACGCTCGACGAGACGTCCATCCCGGTCCTGCACCTGGCCCCCGGTGGTGCTGCGATAGCGCCGTCAGTTATCAAAGCCTGACCGCAGAGGACGGCATCGCACAGGACGGCATTCAGGACGTACCGGAGGTCGAGTCAAGAAGAAGACCACCCGAGCGGGGGGCCGCTGCCGGTCTTCGGCTTGCCCTCCAAGCTCCCTCGCCGAAGGCCCTCTCGCAGTTGGCCCAGGAACAGGTCCTGCACGGCGGCTCGGTCCAGGGTGCCGTCGGCTCTCGCCAACGACCCCTGGGCTATCCGGGTGCATACGGCCAGCCATGCCTGTCCCATCGCCCAGGTCAGAGACGAGGCCACCCCGCCGGAGATTGCGCCACCGACCAGGGTTCCCACGCCTGGTACGAGTTTCAGCAGCCCGGTGGCCAGGCTGCGTCCGGTGGTGGTGGCAGCGGTGGTCGCGGCGAGCGCGGCGACCGTGGCCTTCTCCATCTCGATGCCATAGATGTTTGCGATCCTGCCCATCAGGGTGAGCTGCAGGGGGACCAGGATTGCGGCGTCCGAGAACGGAATCGGGGTCAGTCCGGCAGCCCCCGCCGACGCGACCGCCACTCGGATAGCCGCCTGCGCCTCCTTCCGCTTGCGTTCCAGGTCGATCTGCTGCGCGGCGGTGAGGGCTTGGCCCACTCCTTGGGGAGCGACGCGAAAGGTGGCATCGAGCAGGTCGTGCAGTCCGTGTTCGGTCATGCCGGAGAAGGGATCGGGCTTGGCGAGGGTAAGGAAGACAGGCTCCCCGCGCAGCGGGAGTTCGAGGGCGGTGATGGCATCGCGCAGCGCGAGGGCATCGGGGTGGTACTCGCCATGGCGCATCGGAACCTGGGTCAGGACGAGCAGTACTGGCAAGGCAAGCCGGTCGAGAGCTCGGATGAACTCTGCCTCCGTCCGCTCGAACCGGCGGTCCTGAGCGTTCACGCAGTACCAGGCGACGTGTATCTGCTCAGCGAGCGGCCGGTGGCGCATCTGCGCCACGAACTGCTCCAGGTCGCCGAGGATCTCGCGGTCGTCGCGCCCGATCTCGACGCCCTGGGTGTCGAGCACCCCGAAATGCCCACTGGCGTGCATGTACAGGTGGCTGCCCACGGTCACCGGGGCCCCAATGCCGGTGGCCGCCACCTCTGTGCCGAAGATCGCATTGACCAGAGTGCTCTTCCCTACGCCGGTCTTGCCGAAGATCGCCAGGTTGAACCGGCCGATCTCGCGTGCGCTCTCGGCGTACTTCTGCTCGAACTCGCGACGGAACCACTCGCTCGACCCCTCGGTCATGCCTTGGTCCTCTCCTCGCACGGCATACGGCCGACGCGCCGCCCGATCATGAGGCTATCGGGCCCGACCGGACACTAGGCCCCCTCTATGCTCGCTCCGGCCCGAACGGATCTGGCCCGAACGGATCTGGCCCGATCACCCCTGTACCGAACCCAGCCGCAGGTCCAGACAAACACGGACGACGACGGAACAGCTGCGGGGCGGGCACACCGGGTGCGGCATCCGCGGGATGCTCGTGTACCGGCTCGGCTCGCTGACCACGTCCAAGCCTCAACGGCGTGAGCAACTCAAGTTAGTGAGCAACTCAAGCACGGTACGGTTGCGGCCGTGCAGAAGACGGCAGACTTCGCCTCCACCGATCAGCTCCGGAATGCCGCGCAAGCTGCGGGAGTCCCGGCCGCGCAAACCGAGGTCCTGGTGCACACCTACACTGAGTCCCAGCTCACAGCCCTGCGAGCAGCGCTTACCGGCGCCGCGTTGTTCGCACTCGCCGCCCTGGTGTATGTCCAGCCTTTCCCGACCGACCCGCTGCCGACCTCCGATGAGACTGTCGAGGCGACAGTCGCCCCGCCACGATGAGCAGCCAACAGTCCCGCAAAGGTCGGATGCCGCGTCGAACCGCGGCCGCACTCGGGGCCCTCCTCGCTGTCGTGACCATCGGTGGCTGTGGGGAGGGCGGCATCACGATACCGACGCCAACCCGCACCTCCCTGCCCTCGATCACGGCATCGCTGCCGTGGCGTCCCCCGAGCCCCACGCCGCCGGTGAGCCCGACGGACCACCCGACGACCGAACCGACCGACAAGCCGACGTCCGAGCCGGCCCCAACCCAGCCTCCGACGCCGACATACGTGCCGACACCGACCCAGACCCAAGCCCCGCCACCCCCACCGACGGAAAACCCCGCCGCGACGGAAAACCCCGCCGCGACGGAGCACCCCGCAGCCGATGAGTCGGCGCAAGGCTTCCCCACATGGCTCTGGTGGCTTCTTGCTGCCGTCGCCGCGGGCAGCATCGGGTACCTTTTCCGCCGGGCCCGCCGACGCGGCGCGTGGGACGCCGAGGTTGCGGGCGCGCAGGCCGAAGCGGCGTGGTTCGCGCGCGATCTGCTGCCCCAGTTACTGCAGGCCCGGACCCCTGATGCGCTCGCTGGTGGCTGGCGGGTCAGTGCCGCCCGGGTGGCCGCCCTCGAAGACCAGCTCACCGCCCTCGAGGCGACCGCACCCGACCAGGGCCGTCGCGCCCTGGCGCGAGACCTGCGGGATGCGGTGCGCCATACCCGAGCAGGAGTCGACACGAGCGTCGCGGTCGGCCAGATCCCGTCAGTGAGCCTCGTGGAGGCCGCTGCGCGCCTCCAGGCCGTCCTCAACGCGGCTGAATCGACCAACTGAACCCATTGCCGTCCCCGGCCGTCTCTCAGGTCTCGCTACGCGGACGGGTGCCGAAGACGATGTCGTCCCAGCTCGGCACCCGCGCTCGCCCTTTGCGACCAGCGTGCGGTGCCATCTCGCCTCCTGGCTCCTCTGTCGGCTCCTCCGCCGGCTCTTCCGCCGAGGGCGCGGCAGGCTCTTCCTCGGCATCTGGCTCCCCTGTGGATGACTCCAGACTCGCCTCGCCGACTCGCTCGGGCACCTCTTGGTGCTGGTCCGGCACGTCGGGTGACATATCGAGGGGAATCTGCGGCAGGGCCGCCAGTCGTGCCTGACCCCCGGCCTGGGCAACCTGGGTGGTTCCAGGTCGTCGGGGTCGTCGCCGGCCTCGTTGCGAGAGCGCCCGAACCGCGTCGGTGAGCTCGTCCTCGGTGCCGTGGGTCTCCAGCGCAGCTTCCCCAACGACGTCCTCTGCCTCGATGTCGAAGACCCGGTCACGCGGGTCCGTGCTCACCGGCACGTGAGGCGTCGGGATTGCCTCGGCAGACTCTTGCTCGGTGAGCCAGCGGGCATCATCGTCGACGGCCCTCAAGTAGCGTGCCTTGGGGTCGAAGCGCCAGGACGCGGTGCGCTCGCGGCCACCAGCGGGGAAGGTGAGGACCACTGTCCACACTCCAGCAGCGTCTCGCGATGAGTCCCACGTGACGGCATCGAGAGCAACCCCGCGTCCTCGAAGGCGGTCCAGGCAGCGGTCCTCCAAGAGTGCGCCGGACCGGCCGTCGGGTCCCGGGTTCGTCAAACGCGCGAGGTTGGCGACATATTCGCGTTCGGCGAGGATCGGCACCTCGAACTTGCGGACTTTCTCCACTGTCCACCCGCTGCGCACAGCCACCTCTGGTGCGGACAGCCCTGCGCGGATGAGGTCTTGGACATCCCGGGCGGCCAATCCGCCGGCCTCAATCTGGAGCTGCCCCAGGCGCGGTCGGTCCCGGCGCACCGCGGCGCGCAGTGCCTCGTCCAGCGGCACCCGGAAGCGGGCTCCGTCCTCGTCGGCAAGCAGGACATGAGTGCCGTCGTCCTGGACGCCGATGAGCCGTAGGTCCTGCATCTCGCTCTTCCGTCTCGCGCGGGTAGTCGAGTCGACTGTGCCACCTTCTGCCTGCGGATGCCGGTTCGGCGCGCCGTTCGGGATGCGTCTACGTTGGAGGGCGTGCCCACCATCGAGAGCCTCGCGGTGCCCGAGACCCGTCACATCGCCGAGCTCGAGCGCGTCGCGGCTGCGGTTGCCCTGGACGCCGCGCGGTTCGTCGTCGACCACCGCCCACAGGACCTGCAGGCCGTGACGAAGTCGAGCCGGACCGACGTGGTCACAGTCATGGACCAGGCCGCCCAGGAGCGGATCCTCGCCGCACTGGCCCAGGCTCGTCCCGACGACGCCGTGCTCGGTGAGGAGGCCGGCGGGAGCAGCGGCATCTCCGGCATCACGTGGGTGGTCGACCCGATCGACGGCACGACAAACTACCTCTACGGACTCCCTCCGTATGCCGTCTCCGTCGCTGCAGTGGTCGGTGACCCTCGGACGGGGGGTGGGTGGCGCCCGGTAGCCGGTGCCGTCGTGGACGCGGCGTGCGGGACCAGCTATCAGGCCGGTCTAGGACTGGGCGCCCGCCGGATCGATGCTCACGGGGCGGTGACGCCACTGAAGGCAGCGCCGGCGCCGGATCTGGGCACTGCTCTGGTGGCGACTGGGTTTGGCTACCGCGCACCTCGCCGGGCCGCGCAGGCACGGGTCCTTCTCGACCTGCTGCCCCAGGTCCGGGACATCCGCCGCCTCGGTAGTGCGGCGATCGATCTGTGCCATCTGGCTGCCGGCCAGGTCGACGCCTACTACGAGACCGGTCTCAACCCTTGGGATATGGCAGCTGGATGGCTGGTGTGTACCGAGTCGGGGATCGTCGTCGGTGGCCTCGGCGGGCCCGAGGATCTCGTGCCAGCGGAGGAGCTGCTGTGGGCTTGCCCACAGGGTCTGGTGACGGCATACGGGGGTCTTGTCGCCGGGCTCACCGTGCGCCACAAGGTCCCGCAGAGCTGACCCGGCCCGGCCGTTTCCTCGGCGCGGCCCAAGGCCTTCGTCTCGCACTCCAGTCGATTGCGCGCCGGATGGGACGAAATGGTCTCCCATGGTGCACAATCTCGGCTCTCAGACGGGCACAAACCACGAGGCCCGGACGTTGCCCGGGGCAGACAAGGCCCAGGTCCTTGAAGGGAGAGGAGCTGCATCATGGCGACTGACTACGACGCGCCACGCAAGACCGATGACGAGTTGTCTGAGGACTCGATCGAGGAGTTGAAGAGCCGCCGCGTCGACAAGCACTCCTCCAGCGTCGACATCGACGAGACCGAGCAGGCAGAAGGCTTCGAACTGCCCGGCGCCGACCTGTCCGGAGAGGAGTTGTCGGTGCGGGTGCTGCCCCGCCAGGCCGACGAGTTCACCTGCTCCCGATGCTTCCTGGTCCACCACCGCAGCCAGCTCGCCGCAGAGAAGGGCGGGATGATGATCTGCCGGGAGTGTGCCGCCTGAACGGGAGCCCGCCGACTCTGCAGGTCCGGGTCCGTCGGCTGCACCCAGACGCCACGCTGCCGGCCTATGCCACCCCCGGTGACGCCGGGGCCGACCTGACCTCGGTCGCCCAGGTGACCCTGGGACCGGGGGAACGCGTTCTCGTGCCTACCGGTATCGCGATGGCGTTGCCCGCCGGCACAGTCGGCCTGGTGCACCCCCGGTCAGGCCTGGCGGCACGCCATGGGGTCACCGTGGTCAACGCGCCCGGCACGATCGACTCCGGCTACCGAGGCGAGGTCTTGGTCAACCTCGTCAACCTCGACCCGCAGGAGAGCTTCACGGTGCGACCCGGGGATCGGATCGCTCAACTCGTCATCCAGCACTGCCTGCACGGGGCCTTCACCGAGGCCGATTCGCTCGATGACACCGCTCGGGGGGAGACTGGACACGGTTCAACCGGGGGCTTCGGCCCGATGAGGAAGTGAGCAGGACGTGGCATTGTTCCGGCGCCGCAAGGGCGCGGCCGTCGTCGGTGACGGGACGGACGGGGTCGCCAAGGCACGCGAGCGCGACATCGATGATGACGATGAGAGCCTCGAGGAGATCGTCGGCGACAACGGTCGGTCGGACGAGCACGGGGGAGATGAAGACGCCACTGTGGCCTATGACCGTTCCGGCGGCCCATGGGATGCCGCTGAGGTGGACTCCACGGGCTTGTTCGACTGCGGTGGGCTACGTCTGCGCCCAGTCGAGGGGATGCAACTGGCGCTGGAGTTGGACCAGTCGCAACAGACGATTCAGTCCGTCCGGGTGACGCTTGCCGACTCCTCGCTCCAGTTGCAGGCGTTTGCGGCACCCCGCTCGGGGGGGATGTGGGTCGAGATCCGTGACGAGATCGCCGCAGCGGTGGTCGCCGGCGGCGGCACCGCAGAGACCGCGTCGGGACCGGTCGGGCTGGAGGTGCGGACCCGGATGCGTTCCGCAGGTCCGAACAAGAGCACCGTCTTCGCGCCGGTTCGCTTCCTTGGCGTCGACGGTCCGCGATGGTTCCTGCGGGGTGTGCTCGCCGGGCGGGCCGCGATCGACGACACCGCGGCGGCCGCGTTGCTGGAGATCTTCCAAGGGGTCGTGGTCGTCCGCGGCCAGGAGCCCATGGGTCCTCGAGAACTGATCCCCCTCACCGTGCCCCGCGAGGTGTCGTCGGCGCCGGAGGGCGCATCCGACGACCCCACGGCGGAAGGGGACGGCCCACCGGAAGGGGACGCCACAGCGGAGGGGGCCGATACCCCTGGTGACCGGCGGTTCGGCGACCTCAACCCCTTCGAGCGTGGACCTGAGATCACCGAGGTGCGCTGATGAGTCTGCGGTCGCGCTTGCATGACATCGGCAAGAGTCAAAGTCAGCATGAGGCTGACGACATCCGCCGGGAGCAGGCATCCTGGGGCACGCCACACAACGCGCCGCTGCAGGACCGGGAGCTGGCCGTGGTCCACGGGCTGGTCCGGTCGGTGACCCTGCCACCGGTGACCAGTGTCCCGGTTTTCGAAGCCGAGGTGTTCGACGGCACTATCGCGGTGCGGCTGGTCTGGATCGGGCGTCGGCGGATCCCCGGGGTGGAGCCCGGGGTGTTCCTGCGCGTCTCGGGCAGGGTGTGCATGGCTGAAGGCGTCCCGACGATCCGCAACCCGCACTACGACATCTTGCCGGCTCGATGACTGCCACGGTCGACACCGTGGAGGGGCTGATCCAGCATCGACTCGCCACGGCTCTGGGGGGCTGGCGAGGATCGTTGGAGACGGCGTTGCCGGTTCTGGGGTTCGTCGGGATGTGGACACTGCGGCACGATGTGCGCGCGGCAGTGGTCACGGCGGGCGCCCTCGCCCTGGCGGTGGCCGTGGTCCGGCTCCTCCAGCGGTCCACCCTCCAGCACGTCCTGACCGCCGTCGCCGCCACGGCACTCGCGGCGTGGTTTGCGCTGCGCAGCGGACGGGCGGAGGACGCCTTCCTGCCCGGGATCCTGTTTAACCTCGGTGCCGCACTTGTCGTCACCGTGGCCAACGTGCTCCGCTGGCCTGTCGTCGGCTTCCTCGTGGGAGTCGCCGATCCCCGGGCCAGCGAAGACCCTTTCGGCTGGCGGCGAAGCCAGGCCTTCGTCAGCGTATGCCAGCGGCTTACCTGGGTGCTTGTCGCCACGTATGCCGTTCGCCTGCTCGTCATGGTGCCGCTGTGGCTGCGAGCCGATGTGGCGCTGCTCGGCATAGCGAAGATCGTTCTCGGCTGGCCGTTGTGGATCCTCGCACTGGCCCTGATGGGCGCCCTGCTCGCCCGCGGTCGAACCCCCCTGGACGTAGAGGCGGCCGCGTTGGCGGAGCCAGCGGCGGCGGTGTCAGCAGACCTGGAGGCGGCGGTGTCAGCGGACTCGGAGGCGGCGGAGTTAGCCGATCCGGAGGTCAGCGGTGATCGCGAGGGGTCCGCTCTCCGGGACTGAGCAGCTGCTCCAGTACGGCCTCGCCCTCCGTTGTCGTCACGAAGAGCAGCTCGTCGAGTGGTTCGATCGCGTCATCGGCGGACGGAGCGATCGGCCGCCCACCGCGGATGATCCCGGTGAGCACCGTATCTGCGGGGAAGGTGATGTCACCCACCCGGGTACCGGCAAGCGGGGAGTCCGTCGGCAGGGTCATCTCCACCATGGAGGCCCGACCTTGCTGGAACTCGAAGATCCGCACGAGATCACCGACGGTGACCGCCTCTTCGACGAGTGCGGTCATCAGACGTGGAGTCGACACGGCGACATCCACCCCCCACGCCTCGTCGAACATCCACTCGTTCTTGGGGTTGTTGACCCGGGCGACCGTGCGTGGAACGGCGAACTCGGTTTTGGCCAGCAGCGACAGGACGAGATTGACCTTGTCGTCCCCGGTGGCTGCGACGACGACCTCACAGTCGGCCAGACCTGCCTCGGAGAGCGCCTCGAGCTCGCAGGCATCGGCCTGCAACCAGTTCGCCTCGGGTAGCTTGGCGATCCGGTCCCCACCAGCATCCTTGTCGATGAGCAACACGGTGTGGCCGTTGCGGATCAGCTCGTGGGCGATCGACCGGCCGACACTGCCGGCTCCGGCGATGACGACACGCATCTGTAGTCTCCTTCCCTCGCGGCAGCGTGGGGGTTGTCCGACAGGTTTCGGTCAGTGCACGGGCGGGGGGCTGTCGAAGGACCGCTCCGCCGCGGCAAGCCGGTCCCGGGTGACGACGAGATGGACGAGGTCGCCATCCTGATGGACCATGACCGGGGTGGGGACCAGGCCCTCACCGAAGCGGGTGATGAAGGCGATCCGCCCAGCGCTGGCCTCCTCGAGCTCGGCGTAGCGTCGACCCACCCAGGCGGACGAGACCGGCATCTCCGCGATCACGACCTTCCCGGAGGGGTCGACGAACTCGGGGACATGGCCCTGGGGGAGGACCCGGCGCAGCATCTGGTCCGTCGTCCACTTCACCGTCGCCACGGTGGGGATGCCCAGCCTCTGGTAGATCTCGGCCCGGCCCGGGTCATAGATCCGCGCCACGACGTTTTCGACGCCGAACACCTCCCGGGCCACACGTGCCGCGAGGATGTTGGAGTTGTCGCCGCTGGAGACCGCGGCGAAGGCATACGCCTCTGCGGTTCGTGCCGTGGTGAGGGTGTCTCGGTCGAAGCCCAACCCGAGGACGCGACGACCCTCGAAACCAGCTCCCAGGCGGGCGAAGGCGCTCTCGTCCTGGTCGATGACCGCCACGTCATGGCCGAACCGTTCGAGCCCCCGGGCCAAGCTCGCGCCTACCCGGCCGCACCCCATGATGACGAAATGCACGCTGCGAACGCTACACCGCAGCCGGCACTCATGAGTGAGCCCTACAGTGGCACCCGTGACCTCCAGTGGACGCATCGTCAAGCGGGTCCTCGTCGGCCGGGCCATGCGCAGCGACAAGCTCCACGAGACCTTGCTCCCCAAGCGGATCGCCCTACCCGTCTTTGCCAGTGACGCCCTGTCCTCAGTCGCCTACGCTCCCGACGAGATCCTGCTCACGCTGGGCCTGGCCGGGGGAGCGCTCGCGCTGACCCACTCCTGGCAGATCGGCCTCGCTGTCGCGTTCGTCATGGTGGTCGTCGTCTTGAGCTACCGACAGAACGTGCACGCCTATCCCTCCGGGGGCGGGGACTACGAGGTGGCCAGCGTCAACCTCGGCCCCAAGGCGGGCCTGACCGTGGCCAGCGCGCTCATGGTCGACTACGTCCTGACGGTCGCGGTGTCGGTGAGCTCCGGGGTGCAGAACGCCTCTGCGGCCTTCGGGTTCGTCCGAGGCCGGGAGGCACTGATCGCAGTGGTCATCGTCGCCCTGCTCACCGCGATGAACCTGCGCGGGGTGCGCGAGTCCGGCACGCTGTTCGCCATCCCGACCTATCTGTTCATGGTCGCCGTCCTTGGAATGGCCGTCGTCGGGTTCGCCCGCCAGGCCACCGGCCACCTGCCACTCGCGGAGAGCGCCGGCCTCACCCTGGCCCCCGAGCCGGGCCATGCCGACATCGGCTCCTTTGCAGTCGCCTTCCTGCTGTTGCGGGCCTTCTCCTCTGGCTGTGCTGCGCTCACCGGGGTCGAGGCGATCTCCAACGGTGTCCCGGCGTTCCGCAAGCCCAAGAGCCGTAACGCTGCGAGCACTCTGCTCCTCATGGGAACGATCGCGGTGACCATGCTCATGTCGATCATCGCTCTGGCCCGGATGACCCGCATCCAGTATGCGGAGAGCCCGGCCACCCAGTTGCTGCGCGACGGCGTGCCGGTGGGGACCAGCTACGTGCAGGACACGATCCTGGGCCAGATCGCCAAAGCCGTCTTCGACGGTTTCCATCCCGGGGTCGTCATCGTCTCCGCAGTCACCGGTCTGATCCTCTTCCTCGCCGCGAACACCGCGTTCAACGGCTTCCCGGTCCTCGGCTCCATACTTGCCAAGGACGGTTACCTTCCCCGCCAGCTGCACACCCGGGGGGACCGGCTGGCCTTCTCCAACGGCATCCTCATCCTCGCCGGCGCGGCCGCGGCCCTCATCGTCATCTATGACGCCGAGGTCACTCGGCTTATCCAGCTGTACATCGTCGGTGTCTTCGTCTCGTTCACGCTGAGCCAGATCGGGATGATCCGGCACTGGAACCGGCACTTGCGCACCGAGCGCTCCGCTGCGGCCCGGACGCACATGCTCCGCTCCCGGGTGATCAACGCCATCGGTGCGGTCATGTCCGGCACGGTCCTGCTGGTCGTGCTGGTGACCAAGTTCATCCACGGCGCAGGCTTTGCGATCGCAGCGATGGCTGTCCTGTTCGTCATCATGGTCGGCATCCGCCGGCACTATGACCAGGTCCGCGATGAGCTCGCCGTCGAGGAGGGAGACACCCGGGCCCAACTGTTGCCCTCCCGGGTGCACGCCATCGTCCTCGTCGCGAAGATCCACAAGCCGACCCTGCGCGCTGTGGCCTACGCCCGAGCCACCCGGCCTCAGGTCCTCGAGGCACTCACCGTCAACGTCGACCCGGAGGAGACCAGGGCACTGCAGGACGAGTGGGATCGCCGCAGCATCCCGGTGCCGCTCAAGGCCCTTGACTCGCCCTACCGCGAGATCACCCGCCCGGTGGTGGAGTATGTCAAGAGCATTCGCAGCGGCAACCCCCGGGACCTCGTCGTGGTCTACATCCCGCAGTACGTCCTGGGCCACTGGTGGGAGCAGATCCTGCACAACCAGAGTGCGCTGAGGCTTCGCGCCCGGTTGCTCTTCACGCCTGGGGTGATGGTCTCCAGCGTGCCCTGGCAACTCGCGTCCTCGGTGGGCGTCGAGGACCGGCTCGACGACCGTCCCGTCGTCGGCGACGTACGGCGTGGCGACGGTTGAGGTGGCGGTCGGGCTCGCCGTCGGGGACGAGGCCGTGGTCGTCGTGGGCCCAGTGGCTCACGGCGGTCACTTCGTGGCGCGGCATCAGGGCCAGGTGGTCTTCGTCCGGCATGCGCTGCCCGGAGAGCAGGTCCGCGCGCGGGTCAGCAGCCTCGGTCCGGGCGGACGCTTCGTGCGCGCCGATGCCGTCGAGGTCCTGACGACCTCCCCCCATCGGGTGGTCCCGCCGTGTCGGTATGCCGGGCCGGGCCGGTGCGGTGGCTGCGACTTCCAGCACGTTTCCCTGGCAGCCCAACGGGACCTCAAGGAACGGGTCATCCGTGAGCAGTTCCATCGCCTTGCCGGCCTCGACGTCGACGTCAGGGTCGAGCCTGTCCCGGGGGATCTGCAAGGCCTCCGCTGGCGAACCCGGGCCGAGTTCACCGCCACTGCTCAGGGCTGCCCGGCGATGCGGGTGCACCACAGTCATGACCTCGTCGAGATCGAGGACTGCCTGCTCGCCACCGAGGGTGTCGTCGCCTCCGGAGTCTTCGCCGCACGGTATGCCGAGGGCACAACGGTCGACGTCGTCTCCCCGGGTGTGGGGGATCCGGTCATCATCGCGATCCCCGAGGAGACGCCGAGCCCGATCCCGGACGTCACCGAACGGGTACAGGCTCGCTGGAGCAGCGGGGACGGAACTCGTCATGAGCTCATCCACGACTTCGCCGTCTCCGCTCGCGGCTTCTGGCAAGTCCACCAGGGTGCGGCGACGAGCCTTGTCGAAGCAGCACTGTCCATGCTCGACCCTCGGCGCGGGGACACTGTCCTCGACCTCTTCAGCGGCGCCGGGTTGTTCACTGCGGCGCTGGCCGAGGCGGTGGGGGAGCGCGGGCGAGTCGTCGCCGTCGAGAGTGACCCGGACGCGGCAGAGCACGCGCGCAGCAATCTGAGCGCATACGACAACGTGCTCACTCTCGTTGGGCGAGTCGACGACACCTTGGGCGCGGCCCGTGCCCGACGTCGTGGGTCGGCGCCGCGCAGGCCCACCCGGATCGCTGCGCCGAACCGGCACCCACTGCTGCCACCGCGTGCTGATGTCGTGCTGCTCGATCCGCCCCGAACTGGTGCCGGCCGCAACGTGCTGCAGGGGATCGTCGCGCTGGCCCCACGGGCCATCGGCTACGTCGCCTGTGACCCAGCTGCCCTGGCCCGGGACGCAGCCACCCTTGCCACATCCGGTTATGCGATGACCAGGCTGCGGGCCTTCGACGCCTTCCCGATGACCCATCACGTGGAGTGCATCGCCACTTTCACCGGGGCAGCGGGGTGAGTTCGCGCGCCATCAGGGCGTCATGTGGTTAGATATCTTGATATCAAGATATCTTCGGAAGGAGCCTGGAGTGGCCAGCCAGAACAGCTTCGGCGCCCGTGATCAGCTGACGATCGGGGACGCACGCTACGAGATCTACCGGGTCGACGCAGTACCGGGGCACGAGACCCTCCCCTACAGCCTCAAGGTCCTCCTGGAGAACCTGCTGCGCACCGAGGACGGGGCGAACATCACCGCCGAGCACATCCGAGCCCTCGGCTCCTGGGACGAGAACGCTCAGCCGGATACCGAGATCCAGTTCACCCCGGCCCGGGTCATCATGCAGGACTTCACCGGCGTTCCGTGCATCGTCGATCTGGCCACGATGCGTGAGGCTGTCGCCGACCTCGGCGGTGACCCGGCGAAGATCAACCCGCTGGCACCGGCCGAGCTGGTCATCGACCACTCCGTGCAGATCGACGTCTTCGGCCGGGCCGATGCCTTCGAACGCAACGTCGAGATGGAGTACCAGCGCAACGGAGAGCGCTACAAGTTCCTGCGCTGGGGGCAGAGCGCCTTCGACGACTTCAAGGTGGTGCCTCCAGGCACGGGGATCGTCCATCAGGTCAACATCGAGCGGCTCGCGCGGGTGACGATGGTCCGCGACGGTCTCGCCTACCCGGACACCTGCGTCGGCACCGACTCGCACACGACGATGGTCAACGGCCTCGGTGTCCTCGGTTGGGGAGTCGGCGGCATCGAGGCCGAGGCCGCTATGCTCGGCCAGCCGGTGTCGATGCTCATCCCGCGGGTGGTCGGGTTCGAGATCACCGGGCAGATGAACCCCGGGGTCACCGCCACCGACGTCGTCCTGACGATCACCGACCTGCTCCGCCGGCACGGCGTCGTCGGCAAGTTCGTCGAGTTCCACGGTGCGGGCGTGGCTTCGCTGCCGTTGGCGAACCGGGCCACGATCGGCAACATGAGCCCGGAGTTCGGCTCGACCTGTGCGATCTTCCCGATCGACGACGTGACCCTGGACTACCTCCGCCTGACTGGCCGCGCCGAGGAGACCGTCGCGCTCGTCGAGGCCTATGCCAAGGCGCAGGGCATGTGGCTCGACCCTCAAGCCAGGCTGCGCTACTCGGAGAACCTCACCCTCGACCTGTCGACCGTGGTCCCGTCCATTGCCGGCCCGAAGCGACCCCAGGACCGCATCGCCCTGGCAGAGGCAAAGGAGCAGTTCGGGGTTGACATCAAGAACTATGGAGTCGACGCCGACCTGCGCACCGTACCGGTCACCGCGACAGGGGGGCGCCCGGCATACGGCCTCAACGACGGGGCGGTGGTGATCGCCTCGATCACCTCGTGCACCAACACCTCCAACCCATCGGTGATGATGGCCGCCGCGATGCTCGCCCGCAACGCCGTCGAGAAGGGCCTGAGTGTCAAGCCGTGGGTGAAGACCTCGATGGCGCCCGGATCCAAGGTCGTCACCGGCTACTACGAGAACGCCGGCCTGTGGCCCTATCTCGACAAGCTCGGGTTCAACCTCGTCGGCTACGGCTGCGCGACCTGCATCGGCAATTCCGGACCCTTGCCGGCGGAGGTATCTGCGGCGGTGCAGGAGGGGGACCTCGCGGTCGTGTCGGTGCTCTCCGGCAACCGGAACTTCGAGGGCCGGATCAACCCGGACGTGAAGATGAACTACCTCGCCTCCCCGCCGTTGGTTATCGCCTACGCCCTCGCCGGGACGATGGACTTCGACTTCGGCACCCAGCCCCTGGGGACCGACCCGAGCGGCGCGGAGGTGTTCCTCGCCGACATCTGGCCTGCACCTGGGGACGTCGAGGCGACGATCGGGGCCTCCCTGAGTCGGGACCTGTTCGAGAAGGACTATGCCGACCTGTTCGCCGGTGACGCCCGCTGGCAAGGCCTGGACACCCCCACCGGGTCAACCTTCGCCTGGGACCAAGACTCCACCTACGTCCGTAAACCGCCCTACTTCGAGGGGATGTCGCACATCCCGGCGCCGGTCACAGACATCGCCGGTGCCCGGGTGCTCGCCAAGCTCGGTGACTCGGTCACCACCGACCACATCAGCCCGGCCGGGTCGATCAAGGTGGACAGCCCGGCCGGTCGTTACCTCGCCGAGCACGGGATCGGGCCCCGGGACTTCAATTCTTACGGCTCCCGCCGCGGCAACCACGAGGTGATGATCCGCGGCACCTTTGCCAACATCCGGCTGCGTAATCAGCTTCTCGACGGAGTCGAGGGCGGCTTCACCCGCGACTTCACCGACCCCGCGGCGCCCCAGACGACGATCTTCGAGGCAGCGCAGGCGTATGCCGCCACCGGCGTGCCGCTCGTCGTCCTCGCCGGCAAGGAGTACGGCTCGGGGTCCTCCCGGGACTGGGCAGCCAAGGGCACTGCGCTGCTCGGGGTTCGCGCCGTCATCGCCGAGTCCTACGAGCGGATTCACCGCTCGAACCTCATCGGCATGGGCGTGTTGCCGCTGCAGTTCGCCGACGGGGAGTCCGCTGCCAGTCTGGGCCTGAGCGGAGCGGAGGCCTTCACCATCAACGGGATCGAAGAACTCAACGCCGGGATCACACCGAGGACGGTCACGGTGACGGTCACCTCGCCTGACGGGTCCACCTCGACCTTCGAGGCTCTCGTGCGGATCGACACGCCCGGTGAAGCCGACTACTACCGCAACGGCGGCATCCTGCAGTTCGTGCTGCGCTCTCTGGTCAGCTGAGCTCTTTGGTGAACTGAACGGTCGAACTGAGCCCCGCTCAGCCCTGCTGGCCACCCACCTGGGTGGCCAGCAGGGTGATGAGCTCGTAGGCGACGTGGCTGGCCGCTATCCCGGTCATCTGGGCGTGGTCGTAGGCAGGAGCAACCTCGACGATGTCGGCGCCGACGATGTTCTTGTCGTTGAGGGCACGCAGCATCCGAAGCAACTCGCGGCTGGTCATCCCACCCGCTTCCGGCGTCCCGGTCCCCGGGGCGTGCGCCGGGTCGAGGACGTCGATGTCGATGGAGATGTAGAGCGGCTTGTCACCGATGCGGGCTCGCATCCGTTCGATCCCGTCTGCGACGCCACGCTCCTCGATCGAGACGGTCGAGACGATCGAAAACCCGAGACGTTCGTCGTCGTCAAGATCCGCCTTTGAGTAGAGCGGACCCCGAATGCCGACGTGGCAGCTCGCGGTGAGGTCGATCAAGCCCTCCTCGCTGGCTCGACGGAATGGTGTGCCATGGGTCACCGGTGCACCGAAATAGGTGTCCCAGGTGTCCAGGTGTGCGTCGAAGTGCAGGACCGCGACCGGCCCGTGCCGCCGGGCGAGGCTGCGCAGCAAGGGCAGGGCGATGGTGTGGTCACCGCCGATGGTCACCAGACGCTGGACCTGCTCCCCGAGCGCGGTGGACGCGCGTTCGATCTCGGTGATGGCCTCGGTGATGTTGAACGGGTTCACCGGGATGTCACCGGCGTCGACCACCTGGGCCAGCGCAAACGGGGAGACGTCCTGAGCTGGGTTGTAGGGCCGGAGCAGCCGCGAGGACTCGCGCACATGCGAGGGCCCGAATCGGGCGCCCGGCCGGTAGCTCACTCCGCTGTCAAAGGGGATGCCGACGACCGCGACATCCGCCTCAGGCACGTCTTCGATGCGGGGGAGTCGGGCGAACGTCGCGATCCCGGCGTATCGGGGGTTGGTCGAGGCGTCGATGGGCCCGATGGGGGGTGTCATGTTTCCTCCTGGTCGCTGCACCGGCTCACAACTGGGCCTGCGGGATGTGCACGAGTTGCACCCCGCCCTCATCGATGGCTGCGCGGATGGCCGGGGCAACCTCGTCCATCCGGGTGGCTCGGCGCCCAGTACCACCGAAAGCGTCAGCCAAGGCAGCCCAGTCAGGCTGGGCGAGGTCGACTCCTGTGGGCGGGGCGCTGCGGTCGACTTGGTTCTGGCGGATCTCGGCATACCCACCGTTGTCCACACAGACCACGGTGACGTCGAGCTGTTGTTCGACTGCGGTCATGAGCTCGTTGATGCAGAACATCAAGGCGCCGTCGCCGATGACGTTGACCACGGGGCGCTCGGTCTGGGCGACCCGGGCGCCGATCGCAGCCGGCAAGCCGTAGCCGAGCGTGGCATAGGTCGGGGTGTACAGCAAAGAGTGCGGCTGGGACTGGCGCAGCACGTTGGCCAAACCGAGGTAGATGATCTGGGAGGAGTCACCAGCCACGATCGCATCGGCCGGCAAGGCGGAGGCTATGGCTTGGGCCAGGGACACCGTCGCAGGGAGGAACGTGGTGCATTCCGTGGCGATCGCCGCGCGGTGTTGGCTCAGGTCGGGGCTGGGACGAGACTGCTCGGGTAGCGCAGCCAGGAGCTGGGCGGCCACTCCAGCACAGTCGCCCTGGATGCCGATGGTTGCCGGTGCGTTCTTGTCGAGTTGGGCTGCGGAGATGTCCACCCGCACCACCGAGCCACGCGGCTCCAATGCCGGGACCCACAACTCGGCTTCGCCAAGCTTGGACCCGAGCACCACGAGCACGTCGGCAGATGTGGCCACCTCGCGTGCCGCGGCGAACCGCAGGCTTGACCCCAGGGACAACGGATGGTGCTCGTCCACGGTGGCTTTGCCGTTGAGTGAGGTCACTACCGGGGCACCGAGCCGTTCAGCCAGTGTGGTGATCTCGCTGGACGCGTGCGTGGCGCCCCCCCCGGCGAGGATGACCGGGGAGTTGGCGGACGCGATGAGCGCGGCCGCCTGGGCGACGAGCTCAGGAGCACCCTGTGCTGCTGGGGAGGCCGGGCGCGCCACTCGGGCGGCAGCCGGCACCTCCGCCGGTGCCTCGAGGACGTCGAGCGGGATCTCGATGTGCACTGGGCGGGGCCGGCCGGTCCGGAACAGGTCAAATGCGTCGTGCACGGCCTCGACAGCCTCCATGGCAGTCCGCACCCGCCGCGACCACTGAGCAATCGCCCCCGCCATGGTCGTCGCGTCCTTGGTCTCATGCAAGGTGCCGCGGTCGCTGAACTCGTCCCCGAGCGCAACCCCGGGGGAGATGACCAGGAGAGGACGGGATTCGCAGAACGCGGTGCCAATCGCACTCATCGCGTTCTGCAGCCCTGGCCCGGATGTCGTGATGACGACACCGGGCAGCCCAGTCTGCTGCGCCCACCCGTCGGCGCCATAACCCGAACCCTGCTCATGTCGATTCGTCACCGCCCGGATGCCCAGCTCGGCCAGCGGGCGGTACAACTCGACGTTGTGCGTGCCGGGGATCCCGAAGATCGCTGTGATCCCGTAGGAACGCAGAGTCTGAAGAACGGCACGGCCTGTGGTGTCTGCAAAGTCCTCGCCGGTCACCGACGGCTCCTCTCTGTCAGCCGGCCTGGTAGCCGGGCTCGCCATCGACCCAGGTCTGCTGCACGGTGATTGCGGCGATCGAGTCCGGCGCCACGCCGAGCGGATCGTCACTGAGGACGACGAAGTCGGCGTACTTGCCGGTTTCGAGCGAGCCTAGGTCATCTTCGCGCCCGATCGACACGGCCCCTTCGTAGGTGTGCGCCCGAAGCGCCGCCTGCGCGGACACCCGCAACGAGTCCGCACCCAGCTGATGCCCGCGCCGGGTCACCCTGGTGACCGCAGTCTGGATGGCTTCGAGCGGAATCGGCTCGGCCACCGGGGCGTCCGAGGAGATGGTGAAGGGCACCCCGGCAGCCTCGAAGTCGCCTAGCGGGTTGAACCGTTCCCCGGGGCTTCCGATCGCCTCAATGACTCCCTCTCCCCAGTTGTAGTAGTGCTGGGTCTGGTTGACCGGGCGGATCCCACAGGTAGCCATCCGAGCGATCTGTTCGATCGTGGGCAACCCGCAGTGCTCGATCCGATGCCGGGCGTCGGGGTCGGGACGGTCCGCCAGGGCAGCCTCGACGGCAGTGATGACCATGTCGATGGCAGTGGGGGACTGGGCGTGGGTCGCCGTCTGGAGCCCGGCAGCGTGCGCCTTGCGGATCAACTCGGTGTACTCCGCGGGTTCGTGGTAGAGCAGTCCGGTTCGGCACGGGTCACCGACGTAGCCGTCGGGGAAGTATGCCGTCCACCCTCCCAGAGTGCCGTCGGCATACAGCTTGATCCCGGCAAAGCTGAGCCTGGCATTGCCGAACTGGCCGACCAAACCCATGTCCAGGGCATCGTCGAGCAGGTGGGAGAGCAGATACATGGACACCCGCAACTGAAGCCGGCCGGCCTGCGCCAGACGGAGATACATGTCGAACTCGCGCCTGGACACCTGCGCATCACCGATTGTGGTGACCCCACCGGCGAGGAACCTGTCAGTGGCCAGGTCGAGCTGGCGCAGGTGCTCTGCGGGTTCATCGGCGAGGTGGAAGTTCGGCCCGTGGTGGCCGATCTTCACTCCGTGCAGACCGGTGAGCATGTTGCAGGCCGCGTCGGAGAGCTCGCCGGTGAGTTCTCCGTCGGCATCCCGGAAGTACTCGCCCCCGTCAGGGTTGGGCGTGTTGCGACTCACCCCGTTGATGGCGAGGGTGTGAGAGTTGACGACACCACCGTGGCCGGAGGCGTTCATGAGATACACCTCACGATCCGCGGCCACCTCGTCCAGCTCGAACCTGGTCGGATGCCGCTGCTCGACGAGGTTGCGGTGCTCGTAACCGAACCCGCGCACCGGCCGACCGGGCGGCAGTTGCTCGGCTGCTGCCCGCAGGAGAGCGACGATCTGCGGGATGCTCTGAGCCTTCTCCGGTCCGCAGTCGACCCAGGTCATCATCTGGCCATACATGAGCGGATGGGCGTGCGCGTCGACGAACCCGGGCACGATGACCGCGTCGCCGAGGTCGATGTGTTCGGCGGCCAGGCCGTGCTGGGCGGCCTGGGTGCGGCAGCTGTCCACCGACCCGATCGCGACGATTCGGCCGCGGTCGAGGAGCATCGCCGGCGCCGTCGTGCCGGCGTTGTCGACGCTGTGGATCACACGGGCCGTGATGATCCGGGGCACCGCCTGGACGGACCGGTCGAAGGTGCTGAGCTTGCGCATGGTGGGCGGCTCCTCAGGTTGCCGGGGTGGTGGCGGCGCCGGTGGCCGGCTCGTAGGTGTCGGTCACCTCTGCGTCGTCGGAGTGCTGGGGCGCAAGCTTGGTGCAGATCGCCGCGAGAGCGGCCATGGCGATGAACATGGCGATGACCGACCAGACGGTTCCGGTCCAGGCCATGAGCTTGGTGGCGAACCAGGGCGAGAAGCCGGCCCAGACCGCCGCGCCGACTCCGTAGGAGAGTGCGATGGAGGTGTACCGCGCCTGCGGCCGGAACATTTGGGCCAGGATCGCGGCGATCGGCGCGTACGTCGCGCTCATGGTGATCCGCACGAGGGAAGCGAACAGGAAGATCATCGGCGCGACTTTGCCGGGCATGATGAGCATGAACGGGGTGAACGTCAGCACCGAGGTGCCCAGGCCGATGAACATGACGTTCTTACGGCCCCACTTGTCGCCGAGCCAGGCCACCGGGAGCGTGACGAGGAACTCGATGAAGGAGGCGATCGTCATCGCGTCGAGGATGAGCTGTTCGCTCATGTGGATGGGTTCGCCGACCGCATAGGCAGTGGCGAAGGTCGTGGCCAGGTAGTAGCCGCCGGTGGAGACCGGCAGCAGCCCGATGCCGAGCAGGATCGGCGACCAGTTGCGCCGGAGCGCGTACACCAGGGGTGTGCCCTGCTCGCGGCCCTCCACCTTTTCCTCGAAGACCGGGGACTCCTCGACCCGGAAACGCACCCAGAACCCGACGCCGATGAGGACGATGGACAGCAGGAACGGGATCCGCCAGCCACCGTTGATGATGAAGTCCTCGCCCTGCCGGGACATGATGGCGAAGATGCCCGAGGCCAGCAGTGCCCCTGCCGGGTTGCCGAGCTGGGTGAACCCGCCATAGAAGGTCTTGGACTCCGGCGGCGCGTGCTCGACGCTCATCAGCACGGCACCGCCCCACTCGCCGCCGACCGCCAAGCCCTGCAGGGCGCGCAGTGCGATGAGGAGCACCGGTGCCGCCACCCCGATGCTTGCATAGGTCGGCAGGAGTCCGACGAGGACGGTGGCGGCGCCCATGAGGAGCAAGGTGATGACCAGAGACACCCGTCGGCCGAACTTGTCACCGACGTGCCCGAAGAGGATCCCTCCGAAAGGGCGGACGACGAAGGCCACGGCAAATGTGGCGAAGGCCGCCGAGGTCTCCGCGAGCGGGTCCGTGCTTGGGAAGAACAGGGGTCCGAACACCAGCGCCGCTGCGGTCGCGTAGACGTAGAAGTCATACCACTCGATCGTGGTGCCGACGAATGCCGCGAAACCCGCCCTCCGGGCCTTGGCGTGCGCCTCGGCGGATGACCAGTTGTGCGTCTGGATCTGCGTCATGAACCACTCCTGTCCTGACGTGTCTGGAGCTGTCCTGCTCCGGGTCGCCGACCGAATGAACGGTCGTGCAACCGGAACCCTAGACCCCGATCAGTGGTCCCAGGTGGGTTCTGCGCCAGCGAAATTGTTCGCAGTAGATATGCAATATCCGACATTCAGCCTGGACGGTGTCACCGGGCCTGGTGGTGGTACTCCACGTTGGGAACCAGGCCAAGCGCACTGCTCACCCGGTTGGTGAGATTGAACATCGCGACCACCTGGACCGCCTCGAGGATCGCGTGCTCGTCCAGCCCGACGCTCCGCAGGGGCTCGAGGTCTGCTGGGGTGGTCTGGGCGGGGTGGGTCGTCAGCTTCTCGGCGTATGCCGCCAGCGCGGCCTGACGTGGGGATAGGTGCCCCTGACGCCAGTTCACGGCGACGAGGTCGGCGGTGCGGGCGTCCCCGGTGAGCTCGCGCAGGGCAGCCCCGTGGCTGACCGCACAGTAGTCGCACCGGTTGATCCCGGAGACGACCACCGCGATGAGCTCTCGATCGGCCGGGGCGAGATGCCCCTCCTTGTTGACCAGGAGGTTGAAGCTGCCCCACCAGGCCAGAAACTGCTCAGGGTTGAGCGCGAGCGCCCGAAAGACGTTGGGCACGAAGCCGAAGGCCTCCGCTGCCCTGGCCCACAGTCGGGCCACGCCCTCGGGGACGTCGACCTCGTCGGGGACGGGCAGGGCGCTGATCGGGGCGTCGTCGATGGTCATGCTCGGCACGTTACCGGGCCCGCCGACCCACCCTCGGGCTCAGCGCAGCGGGTTGAAGGCTCAACGCAGCGGGTTGAACGGGCGCAACTCCAGGGGCACCCGACCGGTCGTCATCTGTTCGGCGAGCAGGCGTCCGGTGACCGGGCCGAGAGTGATCCCCCACATGCCGTGCCCACCGGCGACGAACACCCGGGGCGAACGGGTCGCGCCGATGAGCGGCAGCCCGTCGATGGTGCACGGGCGGGAGCCGACCCACTCGTCCTGCCGGTGGTCGAGGTCGGCCCCCCTCAGCAGTGGACGCGCGGCCTCGACGATCGCCTGGATCCGACGCGGGTCCAGCGGCGCGGACGGACGGCGGAACTCCATCATCCCGGCAACCCGGAGCCGGTCACCCAACGGTGTGCAGGCGATCCGAGCAGACGGGAAGTAGACCGGCCCGGTGGGCATCGAGTCGACGTTCACTGAGAAGGAGTAGCCGCGGCCGGCTTGGACAACCCGGGTGACACCGAGCTGGGTGACCAGGTGCCGGAACCAGGCGCCGGTCGCCACAACTGCCTGGTCGTAGCTGGAGGTGGTCCCGTCGGCGAGCGTGACGACGACGCCAGCACCGGCGTCCTTGACGTCAGCGACGTGCGCACCCGCGACGATCTTGCCGCCGCGCGCAACGACTGAGGCAGCGAGCGCGTCGACAAACACGCCCGGGTTGATGTAGCGCTGGTCGTGCAGCACCAGCGCCGCTGCGATCTCCTCGGACAGGGCAGGCTCGACGGCCCGGGCCTGGTCCCCGTCGAGGACGTCCCAGCTGATCTGGCCGCCGCAGGACTTGATGTGCCGGAACTCCTCGAGGAGGGTGTGGCTCTCCTCCTTGGTCCGGTAGGCGGCGGTGAAGCTGCGAGCCTGCAGGGTCGGTGCGTCGACGCCACCGTCGGTGAGCCGGTCGAAGCCGTCCAGGGACAGGTCATTGATGGGCACCAGCGAGGCCATGGCACGCCGCCAGGCCTTCATCGTGCTGTGTGCGGTGAAGCCGGTGACGAACCGGATCAGGGTGCGGCTCGCCAGCGGCGGGACATAGACCGGGGAGTTGGGGCTGAACACGGCCTTGAGCCCGTACTTGAGCACAGCTGGCTCGGGCAGCGGCGTGGCGATCCCCGGGGTGAGCCACCCCGCGTTGCCCCACGAGGCACCGGCGCCGACACCTTCGCGGTCGAGAAC
>JBDIAO010000006.1:0-62714 GCA_039812375.1 Phycicoccus sp.
CAGCAGGCTCCACAACAGCAGGCTCCACAACAGCAGCCGCCGCAGATGCCGCGACCAGCACCCCCAGAAGACCAACCACCGCAGACGAGCTGATGCTCAGCGGCTGCCTTGACCGAGTGGAAACGTTGCTATCGGCACGTATCGGGGCCGACCCCGAGGTCCCTCCCCGAGATGAGACTGCACCAGCGTGACAGCTCGCAGCGGCCACGGTGGGGAGATGAACCCGTCGAGCGCGCGCACCCAGCGAGTCGCCTCCACCGGTCGGCCCCGTCGCGCCAGAGTCAGGTGTGGGCGAAAACGCGACCCGGCCACCTCGATCCCCGCCTTGACTGCCGCCGCCCGAGCCCCCGCGGCCAGCAGACCCAACTCGGCGCGTTCCCGCTCTGCGGCGCCGACCCCACGTGCATCGACCCCGAAGTAGAGCACACGAGCCTGGCCGATGTGCGGGAAGGCACCAACACTGGTCACGGTCAGGGACAGCGCAGCCCTGCGGGACGCGGCCCGGCCCAGCCGCTCCTCGAGGTCGTCGAGAGCACGCTCGGGAACGCGGGCGTAGAACGCCAGAGTGAGGTGCCACTGTTCCTCGACCGTCCAGCGCCAGCCACTGTCCGCTACCTCACGCCGGGGAGCCAGGAAGTCGCTGAGTGCCTCGATCACCGGCTCCGGTGGTCGAGCCGCGACGAACATCCGCATCGCCTCATTGTCGTCCCACACACGACCGGGGCGGGCAACAGCCTCGGGGGTACGCGGCATACGATGTAGGGCCCATGGGCATGCGCATCGGAGTCCTTGCCGTCCAAGGTGATTTTCGTGAGCACCTGCGCGCCTTGCGTGCCGCCGGCGTCGAGGCCATCCCACTACGCCGCCGCGACGAGCTCATGGACGTGGACGGTCTGGTCATCCCCGGCGGGGAGTCCACGACGATGGACAAGCTCGTCCGGGCCTTCGGGCTGCAGCAGCCGATCCGGGAGCGGATTGCCTCGGGGATGCCGGTCTTCGGAAGCTGCGCGGGGATGATCATGCTCGCCGACCGGATCACCGACGGACTGCCAGACCAGCAGACTCTTGGCGGACTCAACATCACGGTGCGGCGCAACGCCTTCGGCCGACAAGTCGATTCCTTCGAGGAGGATCTGCATATCCGTGAGCTCGGCCCGGAGCCACTGCGGGCGGTGTTCATCCGGGCCCCCTGGGTCGAGGAGGTGGGCGAGGGCGTCGACGTGCTCGCTACGGTGGAGCACGGCCCTTGGTCCGGCAGAGTCGTTGCCGTCCGATCCGGGAACCGGCTCGCCACGTCATTCCATCCGGAGGTCACTGCCGACCATCGGGTGCACACCCTCTTCGCCACAATGGTCTCCCGAGCCCGAGGGGGTTCCACGAGGCCCGCACCATCCTGAAGCACCCGCATTGGCGTACTAGGATCAACGCCGTTTTCCGACCGACGACCGTGAGGGACATCGCATGAGCGGCCACAGCAAGTGGGCGACCACGAAGCACAAGAAGGCGGCGATCGACGCCAGGCGCGGCAAGCTGTTCGCCAAACTCATCAAGAACATTGAGGTCGCCGCTCGCCAGGGTGGTGGCGACCCGGCAGGCAACCCGACTCTCTACGACGCCATCCAGAAAGCGAAGAAGACCTCGGTCCCCAACGACAACATCGACCGGGCGGTCAAGCGAGGGTCCGGCGCCGAGGCGGGCGGATCGAACTGGGAGACGATCACCTACGAGGGGTACGCCCCCGGTGGAGTAGCCCTGCTCATCGAATGCCTCACCGACAACCGCAACCGGGCGGCCGCCGAGGTGCGCACCGCGCTGACCCGCAACGGCGGCAACCTGGCCGACCCCGGGTCGGTGGCCTACATCTTCGAACGCAAGGGGGTCGTCATCGTCCCCAAGGGGGCAGCGCCGAGCGAGGACGACGTCCTTGAGGTCGTCCTCGATGCGGGTGCCGATGAGGTCAACGACAACGGGGAGACGTGGGAGATCGTCAGCGAGGCCACCGACGTCGTCGCCGTCCGGAGCGCGCTGCAAGCCGCTGGCATGGACTACGACTCAGCGGAGGCCTCATGGGTGCCCAACCTCCACATCCCGCTCGACCTCGACGGGGCCCGTCGGATGATCCGGGTCATCGAGGCGCTGGAAGACTCTGACGACGTCCAGGACGTCTTCGCCAACGGGGATATCCCCGACGACGTCCTCGCCGCGCTCGACGAGGAGTGATCCGGAACCGAGGCGTGTTGCTCCGCTCGCGTGCACCGACCACTAGGTAGCCTGACTCACCGAACAGGTGTTCGTCGGCACGCTGCGAAGTGCGCGACTGTCTCTCGGAAAGGACCAACCCGGTGCGTGTGCTCGGCGTCGACCCAGGTCTGACTCGCTGCGGCCTGGGTGTCGTCGAAGGGAGGCCCGGACGGGCCGCCCTGGTTGCGGTGGGCGTGGTGCGCACCCCGAGCTCGGGCGATCCAGGGGAGAGGCTGGTCTATCTCGAGCAGGAGTTGGACGGGTGGCTGGCGCGCTTTCGCCCTGACGTCGTCGCGGTCGAGCGGGTCTTCGCCGACATCAACGTCCAGACGGTCATGACGACTGCGCACGCCACAGCGATCGCTCTGCTCACCGCCAGCCGGCGTAGGATCCCGGTGCACTTCCACACCCCGACGGAGGTCAAGGCAGCAGTGACCGGCTCCGGCCGAGCAGGGAAGGCGCAGGTGAGCACCATGGTGACCAGGATCCTCGGCCTGGAGGTCGCTCCCCGGCCCGCCGATGCTACCGATGCCCTCGCCTTGGCGATCTGTCACCTCTGGCGCGGCGCCGCCGTCTCCCGGCTGGCCGAGCTTGCTCGCACCGGTCAAGTGGCAAGCCGATGATCGCCACGGTGCGCGGCAGTGTCCTTCAGGCCGGGCTCGACCGGGTCGTCGTCGACGTCGGTGGAGTCGGGATGCTCGTGCACACGACGCCGGCAACCGCGGCCGCACAGCACACCGGGCAGGCCACGACCCTGGCGACGACCCTGGTGGTCCGTGAGGACTCACTGACGCTCTATGGCTTCGGCACCGGTGCCGAGCGTGACATGTTCGAGACTGTCCAGACTGTGACCGGGGTGGGTCCCCGCCTGGCTCTGGCGATGCTGTCCGTTATGGGGCCGGACGAACTGCGTCTCGCACTGGCAAGCGGGGACACCAAGGCCCTCACCGCCGTGCCTGGGGTCGGCCCGAAGTCCGCTCAGCGTCTCGTCCTCGAATTGCGTGACAAGGTCGGCCGGATGCCCGGTGCCTCGGACCCAGCCGATTCCACCCCGATGGTCGGGGTCCCTCCGGGAGGAGGATCCGGTTGGCGCGACCAGGTCGGCGAAGCCCTCATCGGGCTCGGCTGGTCGGCCAAGCAGGCCGGCGCGGCCATCGACGCGGTCGCGGCGAACCCGCCCACGGGAGCCGACCTGTCGACATACCTTCGTCTGGCCCTTAAGGAGCTGCGCCAGTGACTGCCGATGGCTGGGGCAGCGAGATCAGCGAGGTCGACACATCACTGGACGCGACCGCCCGGGTCGTCGATGCCGGGGGCAGCGACGAGGAGCGGGTCATCGAGGCAGCCTTGCGGCCCAAGCGGCTCGCGGACTTCCCCGGGCAGCCCCGGGTGCGAGACCAGCTCGGCCTGGTCCTCGAGGCTGCCCGGCGTCGAGGGGCCGTCCCCGACCACATCCTGTTGTCCGGTCCGCCCGGGCTCGGCAAGACGACGCTGGCCATGATCGTCGCCGCCGAGCTGGCCCAGCCCATCCGGGTCACCTCCGGACCGGCCATCCAGCACGCCGGGGACCTCGCCGCCGTGCTGTCCTCGTTGGATGAGGGCGAAGTCCTCTTCCTCGACGAGATTCACCGGATGAGCCGCTCAGCGGAGGAGATGCTCTATCTGGCGATGGAGGACTTCCGCGTCGACGTCATCGTCGGCAAGGGGCCGGGGGCCACGGCCATCCCCCTGGAACTGCCACCGTTCACCGTCGTGGGTGCGACCACCCGGGCGGGTCTGCTCCCGGCGCCGCTGCGGGACCGGTTCGGCTTCACGGGGCATCTCGACTACTACGCGCCGGCGGACCTGACCCGGATCCTGCATCGCTCGGCCGGCCTGCTCGGGGTCGACGCGGACGAGCCCGGCATTAGCGAGATCGCGGGCCGTTCCCGGGGCACCCCTCGGATCGCCAACCGACTGTTGCGGCGGGTTCGAGACTGGGCGCAGGTCCACGGCGAAGGCCACGTCGACCGCGCGGCCTCTCGTGCAGCGCTCGCCCTCTTCGACGTCGACGAGGCCGGCCTGGACCGTCTCGACCGCGCAGTCCTGCAGGCGCTGTGCCGTCGGTTCGTCGGCGGACCAGTGGGATTGTCGACCTTGGCCGTGGCGGTGGGGGAGGAGCCGGACACCGTCGAGACGGTCGCAGAGCCCTACCTGGTGCGGGAGGGTTTCATGATCCGCACCCCTCGGGGTCGCGCCGCGTCGCCCCTAGCCTGGGAGCACCTCGGCCTCACCCCGCCGCAGGGGCCTGAGCTCGCTGCGGACGGCCGGATGCTCCTGCCCTTCGACGACGATCCGGGACGCCTCGGGCCGGGGTAGCTCGGGAATCACGCTGCGCAGCTTCGGATCGCCGGCCGCACCGCAGGCTGGTCCAGCAGGACCGGGCCGTCACCTAGAATGAAGCGACGGCCCGGGCGTCCCCGGCCGCTCCCGCGTGCGTATGCCGCGTGCGGGCCACAGATCGAAGGACACACCCCCATGCCCGCTGGCACCGGCAACTTGCTCATCCTTGCCCTCCCCCTCCTCCTACTGGGCTTCCTGATGTGGAGCCAGAAGCGACGGAGCCGGGAACAGCAGCAGATCCAGGCCTCACTGGAGATCGGGCAGGAGGTCATGACGAGTTCGGGGATGTTCGGTCGGATCATCGCCCTCGAGGACGCCGTGGCGATCCTCGAGGTGGCGCCGGGGGTGCAGGTCCGCTTCGACCGGCGCGCCGTGACCCGCCCCCTGACGCCCGCGTCCGGCTCGGCGGTGACCGCCGGGGATGAGCCGGAAGAACAGCCGGCGCGCGAGCAGTGATGGCGAAGGCCTCGAGCAAGGGGGCCGGGCCGCGCAAGGCCCTCCTGGCGACACTCGTCCTGGTCCTCGCCATGACCGGGCTGCTCCTGGGCGCCCACCACTGGTCGAACGCCTCACTCACGCCCAAGCTCGGCCTGGACCTCGAGGGCGGGACCCAGCTGATCCTCGAGCCCCGCCTCGTCGGTTCACAGAGCGTCTCACCACAACAGATCGACCAGGCCCGGGACATCATCGTCCAGCGCGTAGACGCCGGCGGCATCACCGGTGCAGAGGTGACCACTCAGGGCGGCCGGAACATCGTCGTCTCGATCCCCGGTACCCCGAGTGAGGAGACACTCAACGCGATCCGGCGCTCCTCGCAGATGCAGTTCCGACCCGTCCTCCTGCTCGGTCCCGGCGCGCCACAACCGACGGCATCCCCTAGCCCGTCCGCCTCGGCCGAGGCCGGCGCAGCCGGTGCCCCGGCAGCCACCCCAAGTCCGGAGTCGACCTCCAGCCCCAGCCCGACAGCCAGCCCCAGCCCGACAGCCAGCCCCAGCCCGTCTGCGGCCAATGACCCGGCGGCGCCACCACCCGGAACTGACGCCACCAGCTTGGCGTGGATCACCCCCGACGTCGAAGCTGCCTTCACGGCACTGAACTGCTCGGCCGAAGGGGCCCTGGACCACCTCGTCGACGACCCCGCCAAGCCCCTGGTCACCTGTGACCAGGACGGCCAGGCCAAATACGTCCTCGGCCCGGTCGTCGTCTCCGGCTCCCAGATCGCCGATGCCAGCGCCGGCTACCAGGCCCTGCCCAACGGCCAGGTGAGCACTGTCGTCGAGATCGCCCTAAGCCTGAAGCCCGAGGGCGCCAAGCAGTACGCGGAGATCTCCCGGAAGATGGTCGCTCTGCCCGAGCCACAGAACCAGCTGGCAGCCACCCTGGACTCCAGGGTCATCGTCGCCCCCCGGTTCAACGAGGCGATCCTCGACGGCCGGGCGAGCATCACCGGGGGTTTCACCATCGAGTCCGCTCGGGCCCTGGCGCAACAGCTCAAGTTCGGTGCCCTCCCGATGTCCTTCGACCTGCAGACCCGGGAACAGATCAGCCCCACCCTGGGCTCGGAGCAGCTGCGCTACGGGCTCCTTGCCGGCCTGGTTGGCCTCCTCCTCGTCGTCGTCTACTCGTTGGCCCAGTACCGGGTTCTCGGCCTGGTCACGGTTGCCTCGATCCTCCTGGCCGGGTTCGTCACCTACCTGGCGATCACGATCCTCGGCTGGTCGCACAACTACCGGCTCGACATGGCTGGCGTCACCGGCCTCATCATCGCCATCGGCTTCACCGCCGACAGTTTCATCGTCTACTTCGAACGGATCCGTGACGAGTTGCGCGGTGGACGGTCCCTGGAGAGTGCTGTCGCGACCGGCTGGGACCGGGCCAAGCGGACCATCGTCGTCGCCGACGGAGTCAACTTCATCGCTGCCGTCGTGCTCTATCTGCTCGCAGCAGCGAACGTGCGCGGATTCGCCTTCACCTTGGGTCTGACGACGATCCTCGACCTCGCGCTCACCTTCTTGTTCACCCACCCGCTCGTCGCGGTCCTGTCCCGTCGGCCGTTCTTCCGCGACGGCCACCCCTGGTCCGGCCTCGACCCGCGACGGCTCGGCGTCGACCCCAGCCGCTATCTGGGTCGAGGTCGATTCGCACCCCGACCAGTAGCGGCGACCCAGGGGAGTGCGCGATGAGCTTCGCATCCTTCGGCAACGACCTGTACTCGGGTCGACGCTCTATCCCCGTTGTGCCGCGCCGGGCACGCTTCTATGCCGTTTCTGTCCTCCTCATCGCGATTGCGGTCTCCGGGCTGGCTTTCCGCGGCCTGAACCTCGGCCTGGAGTTCCGCGGCGGTTCGGAGTTCCGGGTTGCCACGACGAGCGTGCCCTCCGGATACGAGAAGATGGCTCGTGAGGCCGTCGGGATCACCGAGGGTGGTCGAGGCGCGAACGTCACCAAACTCGGGACCGGGACGATCCGGGTCCAGACCGAGAAGCTCGACGAGGCGGCGAGCGCCGCTGCCCGGTCAGCCTTGGCCACGACGTTCGACGTCCCCGAGACCAGCGTCAGCGCGACCTTCATCGGCCCCTCCTGGGGTGCCTCGGTGTCGCAGAAGGCGCTGCAGGCACTCGTCATCTTCCTGCTCCTGACCGCGCTGGTCATGGCGGTGTACTTCCGGACCTGGAAAATGGCGCTGGCAGCTCTCCTCGGGCTCGCCCACGACCTCGTCGTCACGGTGGGGATCTACGCACTCACCGGGCTGGAGATCACCCCGGCGACCATGATCGGGTTCCTCACCGTCCTCGGCTACAGCCTCTACGACACGGTGGTCGTCTTCGACAAGGTCCGGGAAAACACCGCCGAGGCGTTCGCCAACGGGCGAATGTCGTTCGCCGGTGCCGCCAATCTCGCGGTCAACCAGACCATGGTCCGCTCGATCAACACCACGGTCGTCGCCGTCCTGCCCATCGTCTCGGTCCTGACGGTCGGTATCGTCTGGTTGGGCCCGGGCACACTGCTCGACCTTTCGCTCGTTCTGTTCATCGGTATCGTCGTCGGGGCCTACTCGTCGATCTTCCTGGCCACCCCGCTCCTGGTCTCGCTGCGCTCACGCGATCCCAAGGTGCTTGACCTGGCCAAGCGAGTGGAGCGGGCCGAGCACAAACAGGCGAGGGAGGCTGCGGCGGCGGCAGCCGCACCGAAGTCGGCCGAGCCGGCGTATGCCGCCGCGACACTCGGGGCGGTGGGGTCCGATACGCCGCAAGAGTCCGACCAGGGCGCCGCTGACGACACCGGAGCGCGCAAGGCCACCTTGACCGGGCGAAGCGTGCACAAGTACGCCCAGCAGAGCGGACCGCGCAACCAACCCAAGCGGACACCTAAGTCCCGGCGGTGAGCGGGACCAGGACGGCCCACGCCCACGCCTAGACTCCTCTCATGGCGGAGGACACGACCCCGGTCCCGCTCGCGCCAGCGGGCTCCGGGCCCCCGGCCGCCCCGATGACGCCCCCGGCCGCCCCGGTGACGCAGGCGGCCGGGGGCTCCCGGGCCCGGGCTCGGGCTCGGCTTGCGCTCTTCGGCGGCCCCCGCCACCCGAATCAGCCCGCCCTGGAGCCACTGCTGCGGATCGTGCGGCAGACCCACCCCAAGGCCGACACAGCACTCCTCGAGCGCGCCTACCTCACCGCTGCCAAGGCACACGCAGGCCAGAAGCGCAAGAGCGGCGACGACTACATCACGCACCCACTGGCCGTCACCACGATTCTCGCGGAGTTGGGGATGACCCCACCGACGTTGGCCGCGGCTCTGCTGCACGACACGGTCGAAGACACCGACTACAGCCTCGCTGACCTTGAGCGTGACTTCGGCCAGGAGATCGCGATGCTCGTGGACGGGGTGACCAAGCTCGACAAGGTCCGCTACGGGGACGCTGCTCAGGCGGAGACCGTCCGCAAGATGGTCGTCGCGATGGCGCGTGACATCCGGGTCCTGGTCATCAAGCTCGCCGACCGGTTGCACAACGCCCGGACGTGGCGCTACGTCCCGGTCGACTCGGCGCAGCGCAAGGCCAAAGAGACCCTGGAGATCTATGCTCCACTCGCGCACCGGCTCGGGATGAACACGATCAAGTGGGAGCTTGAGGACCTGTCCTTCCAGACGCTGTACCCGAAGGTGTTCGACGAGATTGTCCGGCTCGTCGCGGAGCGGGCCCCGGCCCGGGAGGAGTATCTCGCCCGGGTGCGGGAAGCCGTCACTCTCGACCTGCACGACGCCCGGATCAAGGCTGTGGTCACCGGACGCCCGAAGCACTACTACTCGGTGTACCAGAAGATGATCGTCGGCGGACGAGGTTTCGAGGACATCTACGACCTCGTGGCGATCCGCGTCCTGGTCGACACGGTCCGGGACTGCTATGCCGTCCTGGGCACGGTGCACGCACGGTGGAACCCGCTCCCCGGCCGGTTCAAGGACTACATCGCGATGCCCAAGTTCAACATGTACCAGTCGCTGCACACGACGGTGATCGGCCCGGACGGCAGACCGGTCGAGATCCAGATCCGTACGCACGCGATGCACCGACGGGCTGAGTACGGCGTGGCTGCGCATTGGAAGTACAAGGAGCAGGGCCTTGCCGACACCCCCGGGGGGAAGGGCGAGACCGGACCGATCAACGACATGGCGTGGCTGCGGCAGCTGCTCGACTGGCAGAAGGAGACCACCGACCCGGGCGAGTTCCTCGAGTCCCTGCGCTTCGAGATCA
Organism: Phycicoccus sp.; assembly: GCA_039812375.1. Lineage (GTDB taxonomy): Bacteria > Actinomycetota > Actinomycetes > Actinomycetales > Dermatophilaceae > JAGOME01. The sequence goes on from JBDIAO010000006.1 coordinate 9,374, forward strand.
ATGCCCGCGAGGTCTACGTCTTCACCCCCAAGGGACAGGTGGTCGGTCTGCCTGCCGGCTCGACCCCCGTGGATTTCGCCTACGCCGTGCACACCGAGGTGGGGCACCACTGCATCGGCGCCCGGGTCAACGGCCGGCTGGTCCCACTGGAGAGCACCCTCGACAACGGGGACGTCGTCGAGGTGCTGACATCTAAGGCGGACGGGGCCGGTCCGTCGCGGGATTGGCTGCACTTCGTCAAGTCACCGCGGGCTCGCACGAAGATCCGGCACTGGTTCACCCGGGAACGTCGTGAGGAGATGATCGAGGAGGGTAAAGAGGCCCTCGCCAAGGCGATGCGCAAGCGGGGTGTTCCGGTGTCACGCCTCACCTCCGTTGAGTCTCTGACGGCGGTCGCGCAGGAGCTTCGACTGCCCGGCATCGACGCACTGTATGCCGCGATCGGGGAAGGCCACGTCTCTGCCCAGCACGTCACCGCACGGCTCGTGGCCGTCATCGGCGGGGAGGACGGAGCCACCGAGGACCTAGCCGAAACGACGATCCCGGGGACCGCCCGGCCGCAGTCCCGTCGAGCTCAGGACCCTGGGGTCGTCGTCAAGGGGATGGCGGATGTCTGGGTCAAACTCGCCCGGTGCTGCACGCCCGTTCCCGGGGATGACATCCTCGGCTTCGTCACCCGCGGCAACGGGGTCTCGGTGCATCGCCGGGACTGCACGAACGCGGCGGACCTGCTCGCCCACGAGGACAAGATCATTGATGTCGAGTGGGCCCCCACCGCCAGCAGTGTCTTCTTGGTCCAGCTCGTCGTCGAAGCACTGGACCGCAGCCGGCTGCTCTCCGACGTCACCCGGGCCCTGTCCGATAGTGGGGTGAACATCCTCTCCGCAGCGGTGCACACTTCCCGTGACCGGGTGGCGTTGCTCCGGTTCACCTTCGAGATGGCCGATCCAGGGCATCTGGACCACGTGATTCGTCAGGTGCGCAGGATCAACTCGGTCATCGACGCCCGCCGCGACACCGGCACTAGAGTGCCCTGACCCACCACGCGGCGCCGCCGGAACCGCCGGCTGGCCTCCGGGCGTCGCGAAGAGTACGGCTCGATCAGTGGTCGGTGACGGCCCGGGTCTGGTCGAGCCAGGCCTGCTGTGCGTCGATCCGACTCCTTAGATCGGCGACCCGGTCCTCATCACCAGCAGCCTGTGCGGCGGCAAGGTCGTCGCGCAGCCCGCTCAGGCTCGCCTGTAGCTGGCTGGCCATCGAGTTCGCCCGGGCCGTCACCTCCGGACTGCTCGCGTTCCAGCGCCGGTCCTCGGCCTCCCGCACGGCGGTCTCGACTCGACGCAGCGCACCCTCGGTGCGCTCGACGTCCGCCCGGGGCACCTTGCCAGCTTTGTCCCAGCGCTCTTGGATGGCCCGCAGCGAGGCCCTGGTCGCCGTCAGGTCAGTGACCGGCAGCAAGGCCTCCGCCTCGACGAGGAGCCGCTCTTTGACGACCAGGTTCGCTCGGAAGCTCTCGTCCTCAGCCCGGCTGACCTCGTCCTTGGCTGCGAAGAAGGCGTCCTGGGCAGCCTTGAAACGGGTCCACAACTCGTCATCGTCTCGGCGATTGGCCCGCCCGGTGGCTCGCCACCGGTCCATGAGCTGCTTGAATGCGCGCGCTGTCGGCGTCCAGTCCCGGCTCTGGGCCAAGGCCTCGGCCTCGATGACCAGGTTCTCCTTGGCAGCCCGGGCCGAGGCATGTGTGGAATCGAGCTCAGCGAAGAATGTCCGCCGGGCCTTGTCGAAGGTGTTCCGCGCCTGGCTGAACCGTTGCCACAGCTCACTCTCTTGTGGTTTGTCGAGCCGTGGGCCGGTGCGCTGGTGTTGCTTCCATTCCTCCAGAAGTGCCCGCATCGCCTCGCTGCTCTGCTTCCATTGGGTTGATCCGGGCGGTTGGGCGGCGAGCTGTTCGGCGCGGGCGACGAGGGTCTCGCGCTGGGCGTATGCCGCCTCCTTGGCCTGGATCCGAGCGGTCGCCTCGGCGGCCCTCCTGTCGGCAAGGCCAGCATCTACGGCTTCCACCTGTCTCCGCAGAGCGGGGAGGTCACCGACGACCTTCGCATCGGCCAGGGTGGTCTGCACTGCTCGGAGCCCGTCGGCGATCTCCTTGGCCGGTACGTCGGGGTTGACCAGGCGGGCCTGCAGCAGCTCCACGGACCCGGCGAGTTCGTCGTACCTGCGGGAAAAGTACTGCAGCGCCTCGGACGGGCTGCCGCCGGGGAAGGAGCCCACCTCGTGCTCTGCTCCTTCGTCGATGACGAACACCCGCCCCTCGTCGTCCACCCGGCCGAACCGAGCCGAGTCGGAATACTTGGCCGGTGCGCCGCCAGGCGCCGGGGTGGGCCGGGGGTGCAGACGTGCCAGGACGGCCGGCGTGGGCGCCACCGGACGTGGGGTCGGTGGCGTCGAGGACGGGGTCTGCGAGGTCTGCTCGGTCATCTCACGCCTTCTTCTCGGTGACAGCAACCCGCAGGATGCTGATGGGCACCTTGGGGGTGCCGTCGGTCGCGCTCGTCCCGCCGGGCGCCACACCGCCGGCGACGATGGAGTCGACGATATCCAAACCCTGCCTCACCCGCCCGAATACCGTGTAGCCGACTGGGTCGGGGATCGTGGTCTTCTCGGCAACGAAAAAGAACTGGCCCCCGTTGCCCTTGTGGGTGTCACTGGTTCGTGCCATGGCCACGACGCCACGGTCGTACACGCCGTCATTGGGCGCATTCTCGACACCGAACCCATAGCCCGGGGTGCCGCCTCCGGTCCCAGTGGGGTCACCACACTGCAGGACTGTCATCGCCGGTTCGGCGACCAGCCGGTGACAGGGGGCGTTGAGCCAGTAGTCGGCCCGGGCCAGCTGCACAAAGCTCGCGACCGCCTGCGGCGCTGCGGCAGCGTCGAGGTCGATGACGATGTCCCCGCAGTTCGTCGTCACGGTCGCCTCCCACTGCCCTCCGGCGACCAGAGCAGGGTCCGGGAGAGTGAGTTGGGCGCTCGTGCCCGGCGGCGGCGGTGGGGCACTGCACCCGGGCGGGAAGGAGGCCGTGGACGAGGGGGACGCACCGGACGCGGTTCGCGAACCCTCGCCAGCACGCGAGAGTCCCACCCACACCGCCAGCGCGAGGACGGCGACGAGTGTGGCAACCGCCGCCGTGATGGTCCGCAGCCTCGTCCGGCGGGTAGCCCGGTCCGCGAGCTTGACCTGCCGCCGCTCCCAGCGGCGGCGGGCGCGAGCACGCTCCTGCTTCTTCGTCACCAAGGAGACCCCTTCGGCTGTCGCCCGTGTCGCACCCGTGCGGGTGCCCCGTTGAGTCTAGGCAGGACGAGCGCGACGGCACCGCGACTACGCTTGGGTGTCGTGCTCGCCATCGCCCTGCCGGCCCCGGTCTTCGCGACGAACTGTTACATCCTCGCGCCTACCGGTGGCGAGGAGTGCTTGGTCGTCGACCCGGGTATCGGCGTGGAGCGTACCGTCATGGACGTCCTGCTCGAGCACCGGCTGCGGCCGGCGGCCGTGCTGCTGACCCACGGCCACGTCGACCACACGTACTCGGTGACGCCGGTGTGCGCAGGGAACACCGCGGCATACATCCATGCTGCCGACCGCTACCGTCTGGGCAACCCGCTCACCGAGCTCGGCGCCGGAATGATCGCGATGCTCGAGCAGCAGTTCGGTGCCCGGGCGAAATGGCGCGAGCCCGAGATCGTCGTCGAGGTCCACGATCGACAGCGCCTGACCCTGGCCGGACTCGACATCGATATCGTCCACGCCCCAGGGCACACCGAGGGTTCGGTGATGTTCGGGCTCGACGACATCCCGGGTGGAGTGGACAGCGACGGCAAGCTCACGACGACGATGCTCACCGGGGACGTCATCTTCGCCGGCTCGATCGGTCGCACCGACCTCCCGGGGGGTGACCACTCCGCCATGGAGTGGTCCCTGCGGGAGCGGGTGCTCCCGCTCCCCGATGACACCCTGCTGCTCACCGGTCACGGACCGGCGACGACGATGCGTCGCGAGCGGGCCACCAACCCCTACCTGCGAGGACTGTAGAGCGCCGATGCCGACCGATCGTCAGCCACGTTTGGACAAAGTGCTGCCCCTGTCCGGGTTCCCCGAGTACCTGCCCCGGGAGAGGATTGCCGAGATGCTCGTCCTCGACGTCGTCCGGGACACGTTTGAACGGCACGGTTTCGCCCCTATCGAGACCCGTGCCGTCGAGCCCGTCGAGCGGTTACTCGGTAAGGGAGGCGACGCCGACAAGGAGATCTACGGTGTCTCCCGGCTGGCCTCCGGGCCAGGAGACTCCCGGGATGTCGCCCTCGGGCTGCATTTCGACCTCACCGTTCCCTTCGCCCGGTATGTCATCGAGAACGCGGGCCGGCTGGCTTTCCCGTTCCGCCGGTATCAGATCCAGAAGGTCTGGCGGGGTGAACGCCCACAGGAGGGCCGCTACCGCGAGTTCACCCAGGCCGACATCGACGTGGTCGACGTCGGCGAACTCGCTCCGCATTTCGAGGCCGAGATGCCCCTGGTTGTGGCCGAGGTGTTCGCCGCCCTACCGATCGGGCAGATGATCATCCAGGTCAACAACCGCAAGATCCCCGAAGGCTTCTACACGGCGATCGGCATCGAGGACCTCACCCAGACGCTGCGCATCGTCGACAAGCTCGACAAGATCGGCCCACGCCGAGTCCACGCACTGCTCGTGGCCGCCGGGCTGAGCACTCTGCAGGCCGATCAGGTCCTTGCTCTGGCGCTCATCCGCACCCCGGACACCTCGTTCGTCGACCGGGTTCGGGCGCTGGGCGTCGAGCACCCAGTCCTCGACGAGGGTCTGGCCGCGCTTGAGGCGGTCATTTCCGCCGGGCTTGCCGTCACCCCCGGCGCCCTGGTCGCCGACCTGAAGATTGCCCGCGGTCTGGACTACTACACCGGCACGGTCTACGAGACTCAGCTCGTGGGACACGAGTCGTGGGGCTCGTTCTGCTCGGGCGGCCGCTACGACGCCCTCGCCTCGGACGGGCGGACCACCTATCCCGGCGTGGGGATCTCCATCGGCGTCTCTCGCCTGCTCGGGCTCCTCTTCGGGCAGGGTTTGCTCACCGCGACTCGGTCCACCCCGTCGGCCGTCCTCGTCGCCGTCACCGCCGAGGGCTCGCGGGAGCGCTCGCTCCGCGTGGCCGCCGCGCTGCGCGCACGCGGCATACCGTGTGAGGTAGCCCCACGTGCCGACCGATTCGGCAAGCAGATCCGGTATGCCGACCGGCGCGGCATCCCCTATGTCTGGTTCCCGGGGGCGGGCGAGGACGACGGCGATCAGGTCAAGGACCTCCGCTCCGGGGCGCAGGTCGGGGCCAGCGCCGCCACGTGGGCGTGCCCGGCGGCGGACCTGCGTCCCCGCTTGGTCACCGAGGTCTAGACTCGTCCCTGACGAGCCCGACCGCGGCCCGCCGGCGACGGCGAGATGCCGTCGCCACCATCGGCGCAGACAGGATCTGATGAGTGTGAGGGTCGGCGTTCCCCGCGAGGTCAAGGACAACGAGTTCCGGGTTGGGATCACCCCCACTGGCGTCAGCGAACTCGTCGCGCACGGGCATGAGGTTCTCGTCGAGCAGGGCGCCGGCCTGGGCTCGGCCATCACCGACGAGGACTATCTCGCTCAGGGCGCCCGGATCGTCTCCAACGCCGACGACACCTGGGGCCAGGCCGACATGGTCCTCAAGGTCAAGGAACCGATCGCGGACGAGTACCACCGGCTGCGCCCTGACCTGACCCTGTTCACGTATCTCCATCTCGCAGCGGACCGAGCCCTGACTCAGGAGTTACTCGCTCGCAAGGTCACGGCACTCGCCTACGAAACGGTCCAGCTGCCGAGCGGAATGCTGCCGCTGCTCTATCCGATGTCCGAGGTCGCCGGGTGTCTGGCGCCCCAGGTCGGTGCGCATGCGATGATGCGCCCGTACGGCGGGCGCGGAGTCCTCATGGGCGGTGTCGGCGGTGTGGCCAACGCCAAGGTCGTCATCCTCGGTGCCGGCGTCGCCGGCCAGAACGCCGCTCACGTGGCACTGGGCATGGGGGCAGAGGTGACGTTGCTCGACACCGACCTGGACAAGTTGCGGATGACCTACTGGCGCTTCGACAACCGGGTCCGGCAGATCGCGTCGTCGGCACTGACTGTCCGAGAGGAGGTCCTGGGGGCCGACATGGTCATCGGCACCGTGCTCATCCCCGGGGCCCGCACTCCGCGGCTGGTCACTGATGCCATGGTCGAGCAGATGCGACCCGGGTCGGTCCTCGTCGACGTCTCCGTGGACCAGGGCGGGTGCTTCGAGGGCTCACGACCGACCACCCACGCCGACCCGACCTTCCCGGTGCACGACTCGACGTACTACTGCGTTGCCAACATGCCCGGTGCCGTGCCCCGCACCTCGACGTGGGCACTGACCAATGCAGTCCTGCCCTATGCCGTCCGTCTGGCCGACCTCGGCTGGGAGAGCGCTGTGCGAGCCGACCCGTCCCTGGCACGGGGGCTGAACACCTATGCCGGCGCGATCACCTACCCGGCCGTCGCCGAAGCCTTCGGCCTTGCGTCGAGCACGCTGACCCAGGTGCTCACCTGAGACCCGCCCTTGCTGCCCACAGCGTCCAGACCACTGAGGTGGACCGGGCCGTGTCGGTTTGGCTGACCCACCTCGACGTCGAGCGAGGGCTCTCCCCACACACGCTGGCGGCATACCGACGGGACCTGTCCCGCTGGCGGGTGTTTCTCGCCGGGCAGGGAGTCACCGACCCTGGACGCGTGACCCAGAGCCATCTTGAAGGGTTCCTGATCGCGCTGCGGGAGGGTGACCGCGAGCACCGGCCGCTCGCGGCGGCATCGGCGGCCCGCACACTCGTCGCGGTCCGGGGCCTGCACCGCTTCCTCGCCGGCGAAGGGGAGTTGCCCACCGATCCCGCCGCAGCGGTCGCACCGCCTCGACCGCCCTCCCGCCTGCCCAAGGCGATGGCCGTCGAGGACATTGAGCGGATCCTCGATGCTGCGGCGCTCGGGGACACCCTGGCCTCCCTGCGGGACCGAGCCCTACTCGAGGTGCTCTACGGCTGCGGAGCCCGGATCTCCGAGGCAGTCGGACTCGACGTCGACGACGTCGACATCAGCGGTGGAGTCGTCCGCCTGCGCGGTAAGGGAGGCAAGGAACGCATAGTGCCACTGGGATCGTGCGCCAGCCAGGCCCTGACCGCCTACCTCGTGCGGGCCCGCCCCACGCTGGCAGCCGCCGGCCGCGGTACGCCGGCGCTCTTCCTCAACCGGCGGGGCGGCCGGCTGTCCCGGCAGGGGGCGTGGGCGCTGCTGGGCGTCGTGGCCCAGAGGGCGGGCCTGGCTGGTCGGGTGTCCCCGCACACGTTGCGGCACTCCTTCGCCACCCACCTGCTCGAGGGTGGCGCCGACGTCCGGGTGGTCCAGGAACTCCTCGGACACGCGTCGGTGACGACGACCCAGATCTACACCTTGGTCACCGTGCAACGGCTGCGCGAGGTGTACGCGCAGACCCATCCACGGGCCCGCTGATAGGGTTTGAGACCGATCGGCGAGAGCCTGACCGCGCACTAACCCCGGGAGAGCAATGGAGTCCGAGACGGACCTGGCCATGGCCAGTACGGCCCTCGAGGAGCATCTGCCCGGGCTTGTCCCCACTGTCCCCGCGCCGATGGGCCCGACCCGGCGCCCTTTGCCGGACTTTCCCACCCCGCCCAGACTCGCGTCCCACGGGCCGGCGAGGGTCATTGCTATGTGCAACCAAAAGGGTGGTGTCGGCAAGACGACGACGACGATCAATCTCGGAGCCGCGCTCGCTGAGCTTGGCCGACGGGTGCTTCTCGTCGACTTCGACCCCCAGGGAGCACTCTCGGTCGGCCTCGGCATCGCCACGCACACCCTCGACGTGACGATCTACAACCTGCTCACCGAGCGCGGGCACGACATCCGGGACGTCATTGAACACACCAAGGTGGCCGGACTCGACGTCGTTCCCGCCAACATCGACCTCTCGGCAGCGGAGGTCCAGCTTGTCGGCGAGGTCGCCCGTGAGCAGATCCTCGCAAGGGCGCTGCGCCCGGTCCTCGACAGCTACGATGTCGTCCTCATCGACTGCCAGCCCTCACTGGGACTGCTCACCGTGAACGCACTCACTGCGGCGCACGGCGTGATCATCCCGCTGGAGTGCGAGTTCTTCGCGATGCGAGGGGTCGCCCTGCTCGTCGAGACGATCGAGAAGATCACCGATCGGCTCAACCCGCGCCTGCAGATCGACGGGATCCTCGCCACCATGTACGACGGGCGCACGCTGCACTCACGAGAGGTCGTGGCCAGCGTGGTGGACCACTTCGGTGAGCTGGTCTTCCACACCGTCATCTCCCGCACGGTGAAGTTTCCCGACGCCACCTTGGCCGCGGAACCGATCACCACCTACGACACGACGCACAAGGGTGCCGACGCCTACCGCCAGCTCGCCCGCGAACTCATCGCCCGCGGCGGGGCGGCCTGAGCCGTGGCCGAGGGTCCCCCGGCGCGGGCCCTGCCGGATTCGCCGCCGCCGCAGCCCGACACACTCCTCGGCGCCGCACCGGCTGCTCCCGGGGGGGTGATCACCAAGCGCGCCGCAACGCGGGCCTTCGAGGTGCACCTCGACGTGTTCTCCGGCCCGTTCGACCTGCTCCTCGCCCTGATCGCCAAGCACAAACTGGACATCACCGAAATCTCACTGGCCGCCGTGACCGACGAGTTCGTCGAGCACATCAGGACCGCGCGAGCCACGAAGGGCAGCTGGGACCTGTCCCAGGCCTCAGAGTTCCTCGTCGTCGCCGCGACCCTGCTCGACCTCAAGGCGTCCCGGCTGCTGCCGCGCACCGGAGTCGAGGATGACGACGACCTGGCCCTCATCGAGGCTCGCGACCTGCTCTTCGCCCGGCTGCTGCAGTACCGAGCATTCAAGGACGTCGCTCGCACGTTCGGGGAGACAATGGCGCTCGCGGGTCGGATGTCGCCGCGAGCAGCCGGGTTGGAGAGCCACTTCGCTACCCTGATGCCCGAACTCGTCATCACGGTCACGCCCGAGCAGCTCGCGGCCATCGCCGCCAGGACACTGGCTCCCAGACCCGCACCGAGCCTGAGCCTGAGCCACCTGCACGCTCCCGCGGTGTCGGTGCGGGAGCAGGCAGCCCTGATCGGGGAGCGACTCCGCCGCGCGGGCACTGCCTCCTTCCGCGCGCTCGTGGCCGATACCGACTCCACACTGGTCATCGTCGCCCGTTTCCTCGCGCTCCTCGAACTCTTCCGAGACGCTGCGGTCGCCTTCGAGCAGGCCGAGGCCCTCGGTGAGCTCACCGTGCGCTGGACCGGCCCCCATCAGGGCAGGGTCGAGGTCAACGACGAGTTCGACGACGACCTCCCCGACTCCACTCATACCGCGAAGGATCGAACATGACGGCTGAGCCGCCACCGGCCGAGGACACCGCTGAGCCCACTTCGCTGAGCGAACCAGAGCATGACCAACTCGCGATCGATGTCGCAGCCTTTCCCGGTGGGTTGCGCGGGGCCCTCGAAGCGATCCTCATGGTCGTCGACGAGCCTGTCTCCGCACTCACCCTCGCCAGTACCTTGCAGGCACCACCGGCGGACGTCGATGGGGCTCTGGCCGCCCTGGAGGGGGAGTATGCCGCGGACGCTCGCGGGTTTACCCTGCGGCAGGTCGGTGGTGGCTGGCGGGTCTACTCCAGAGCCGAGTACGCACCGGTCATCGAGCGGTTCCTCCTCGACGGGCAACAGGCTCGCCTCACCCAGGCGTCACTGGAGACCCTGGCAGTGATCGCCTACCGGCAGCCGGTCTCGCGCGCCCGCGTCGCCGCGGTGCGCGGCGTCACCGTCGATGGGGTGATCCGCACCCTGCTCAACCGCGGCCTGATCGAGGAGCGCGGCCACGACGAAGAGTCCACGGCCATCCTCTACGGGACGACTGCCCTTTTTCTCGAACGGCTCGGCCTGCGCACGCTGGACGACCTGCCCGCTCTGGCACCCTTTCTGCCCGAGGCCGACCTCCTCGACGAGATCGCTGACCGGGGCCGGTCATGACCGGGCGTCAGGGTCGCCGGCGTCCATCACAACCAAGGCCCGGATCCAGCGCCCGGAGGCGGGCACCGTCACAGCGCACTCCGAGCGAGCCGCGACGGCCTGTCGTGGATGTCCACGACCCCGAGGGGGTACGCCTGCAGAAACTGCTGGCCGGTGCCGGGGTGGGCAGTCGCCGGGCCTGCGAGCGACTCATCACCGAGGGTCGGGTGGAGGTCGACGGTCAACGGGTGATCAAGCTCGGCACCCGGATCCAGCCCGGTCAGGTCGTCCACGTCGACGGGGTGCGAGTCGAGCTGGACAGCACCCGGGTACACCTGGCCTTCAACAAGCCCCTCGGGGTCGTCACCTCGATGAGTGACGATCTGGGCCGGGCCGACATCGCCGACTTCCTCCAGGGGCGCCCGGAGCGGCTCTTTCACGTCGGCCGCCTCGACGCCGACACCGAGGGCCTGCTCCTGCTCACCAACGACGGTGAACTCGCCCACCGGTTGCAGCACCCCGCCCACGGGGTCCTCAAGACCTATCTCGCGATGGTGTCCGGACCGGTCCCCCGGGAGCTGGGCCGGATCCTGCGGACCGGCGTCGACCTTGAGGATGGTCCGGCCCGGGTCGATTCCTTCCGGATCGTCGACTCCAGCCCGGGGCGAGCCCTGGTCGAAGTGGTCCTGCACGAGGGACGCAAGCACATCGTGCGGCGGTTGCTCGCCGCAGTCGGGCACCCGGTCGAGTCTCTGGTGCGCACCCAGGTGGGACCGATCCGGTTGGGGGACATCAAGCCGGGCAAGTGGCGAGTGCTCGGTGCCACCGAGGTGGGTGCCCTCTACAAGGCAGCCGGGATGTGACACTGATGGCTCCAGCGCACCCCCTCGTCCACATCATCGGCACTGGACTCATTGGCACGAGCATCGGGCTCGCACTCTCCCGGGCAGGCTGGGAGGTCACTCTCGAGGACGCCAGCCGGACCACGGCGGCTCTAGCCCGCGACCTCGGCGCCGGACGTCTCCCCACGGCGGGCGACGTCCCCGGTGTCGTCGTCGTGGCCACCCCGCCGGATGTCACAGCGGCGGTGGTGACCATGGCGCTGCGACGCTGGCCGGACGCTGCCGTCACCGACGTCGCGTCGGTCAAAGGCGTTATCGCGCACGAACTGGCGGCACTCGGGGCGGACTTGGCGCACTATTGCGGCTCGCATCCCATGGCCGGGCGCGAACGTGCCGGATCTGTGAGTGGTCGGTACGACCTCTTCGACGGCCGGGCATGGGTGCTCGTCCCGACAACCGCCACGCTCCCCGAGACCGTCGCAGCAGTGCGCGAGCTGGCCACCGAGACCGGAGCGGCGGTCAACGTCCTGGACCCTGTTGCCCACGACGCCGCGGTCGCCGCAATCTCGCACGTCCCCCAGATCCTCGCCTCCCTGGTGGCGGCCCGGTTGACCAATCTGCCGGACTCGGCTCTCGCCCTGGCGGGACAGGGGCTGCGCGATGTGACCCGGATCGCGGCCAGCGACCCAGGCTTGTGGACCCAGATTCTCAGCGGCAACGCCGACGCCGTGCGGGAGGTCCTCCTCTCTCTCGCGGATGACCTGGATGCCGTCATCTCTGCCCTCGGTGCCCTGGCCTGCGACCCTGTGGATCCCGTCTCGGCCGACGCCCCGGGGGCTCGGGGAGTGCTGGCCCAGACGATCGCCGCCGGCAACGCCGGCCATGCGCGGATCCCCGGCAAACACGGAGCCGCACCCACGGCATACGCGACGATCCGGGTTCTCGTCCCGGATCGACCCGGCCAGCTCGGCCGGCTGTTCGCCGACGTGGGAGAGGTTGGCACGAACATTGAGGAGTTCCGGCTCGGCCACGGGCTCGGCGCTGCCTTCGGGGTCGGTGAGATCGACGTCGTTCCCGCCGCGGCAGCCCACCTCAGCGAGGGGCTGACCGCGCGCGGATGGCGAATCCATGACTGACCTAGGCTGGCATGCCGTGAGCACCCCCTTGACCATCGCCATCGACGGCCCGTCCGGATCGGGCAAGTCGAGCGTGTCACGCGCGGTCGCGATCGCCCTGGGGATCGGCTACCTCGACACTGGGGCCATGTATCGGGCCCTGACCTGGTGGTGCCTGCACACAGGTATCGACGTGGCCGACCGCTCGGCCGTCGCCGCTGCCGCTGAGACAATGCCACTCCACCAGGGCAGCGACCCTCAGGAGCCGACCGTGGTCATGGACGGTCACGACATCGCCGGAGCCATCCGATCCGCGGAGGTCACGGCCGCCGTCTCCGCCGTTGCGACCAACACCCTGGTGCGCCCAGCCCTGCAGCGCCGCCAGCGCGCTGCCATGGCTCGGATCGCCACCGAGGCCGGAGGAGTGGTCGCCGAGGGCCGGGACATCACCACTGTCGTGGCCCCGGACGCCGACGTCCGGGTGCTCCTCACCGCGAGCGAGGCGGCACGGCTCGCCCGCCGTGCCGCCGAACTGCACGGGTCCGCTCACCCAGGGGCGGTCGACTCCACCCGGGCGCAGATCGTCGACCGGGATGCCGCAGACGCGACCGTGTCCAACTTCACCGAGGCCGCCGACGGAGTCGTCGTCGTCGACACCTCCGACCTCGACTTCGAGGCGAGCGTCGCTGAGGTCCTCGCGGTGGTTGCGGCGACGAGGGCAGGGGTGACTCGATGAGCGAGAACGGTGCAGCCGGCGGAGACGGCACACAGGTCGGAGACGGCACACAGGTCGGAACAGGCAACGACCATGACGCCGCAATGGAGCGGGTCCTGCGGGTCGGGCTCGAGGACTACGAGCTTGACCCGCAGGACGTGGCGCTGCTGCAGTCAGGAGAGGAGGTGCTGGTTGAGGGGGTGCCGGCACCAGCTCCCGTCGTCGCCGTCATCGGGCGGCCCAACGTCGGCAAGTCCACCCTGGTCAACCGGATCCTGCGGCGCCGGGAGGCCGTCGTCGAGGACGTGCCCGGAGTGACCCGGGATCGGGTCGCCTACGATGCCGAGTGGGCCGGGCGGTCCTTCACCCTCGTCGACACCGGCGGATGGACCGTTGATGCCAGCGGGATCCACCTACGGGTGGCCGAGCAGGCGGAGGTCGCAGTCGAGCTCGCCGATGCCGTGCTCCTCGTGGTGGATGCGACCGTCGGCGCCACCGACGACGACGAGGCGGTGGTGAGGCTGCTGCGGCGGTCCGGCAAACCTGTGGTGCTCATCGCCAACAAGGTCGACGACCAGCGCGGCGAGGCCGACGCCACGGCACTGTGGAATCTTGGGCTCGGTGAGCCGTGGCCGGTCTCGGCACTGCACGGCAGAGGCAGTGGCGACGCCCTTGACGCACTCCTCGCCGTGCTGCCGAAGGCGTCGACGGTGGCCGGGGATCCACGGCAGGGCGGACCGCGCCGGGTGGCGCTGCTCGGGCGCCCGAACGTCGGTAAGTCCTCTTTGCTCAACACACTGGCCGGGCAGGAGCGGGTGGTGGTCGACGACGTCGCCGGGACGACGCGTGACCCGGTCGACGAGCTCATCGACCTGGGGGGCACGACCTGGCGTTTCGTCGACACAGCCGGCATCCGCCGCCGGGTGCACCAGAGCCGGGGAGCTGACTTCTATGCCTCATTGCGCACTCAGGGCGCGCTGGAGAAGGCCGAGGTGGCCGTCGTCCTCGTCGACGCCTCCGAAGAGCTGAGCGAGCAGGATGTCCGGATCGTCCAGCAGGTCATTGATGCGGGCCGGGCCCTGGTCATCGCCTACAACAAGTGGGACCTCACCGACGAGGAGCGCCGGCACTACCTGGAACGCGAGATCGAGCGCGATCTCGTCCAGGTGCCCTGGGCGCCCCGGGTCAACCTCTCGGCCCGAACCGGTCGGCATGCAAACCGGCTCGCGCCGGCGTTGACCACGGCGCTGTCCTCCTGGGACGCCCGCATCCCCACCGCTCGGCTCAACGCCTTCCTCGGCGAGGTGGTCGCGGGCCATCCGCACCCGGTTCGCGGCGGGAAGCAGCCGCGGATCCTCTTTGCCACTCAGGCCGGGACGCGTCCGCCGCGGTTCGTCGTGTTCGCCTCCGGATTCGTCGAGGCTGGATACCGACGCTTCCTGGAACGACGTCTGCGCGAGGAGTTCGGTTTCGAGGGTTCACCCATCGAGATCTCGGTCCGGGTGCGGGAGCGGCGCTCTCGGCGCTGACGTCCAGGCCCTCAGGGGCTTCCCAGAGAAGTACGCGGGTCCCAAGGTGGCGGGTCGGGACAGAACGGCTCGCCCTGAGCGACTGGAACAACGACTCAGCCAAGCAGCGGGGGACACCGCCGACGAGATCGCCTCGGCCGTCTCCTCTACCGCAAAGTCCCTCGACGGTGGCTCCGCGGACACTAGCTCGTTCGACACAAGCTCGTTCGACACAGGCTCGTTCTTCTGAGCCAAGCCGGCCCGGATGGCCGATCCCATTCCGATGGACCCCGATGCTCTGACCGTCACGGAGCGGTTCGCGCTACCTGCCCCTGCGGCCACAGTGCGCTCGGCTAGCGCCGGGTTGACCATGACCCGGAGCAGAGTTCCCTGCGTCTCCTCGTCGACCCCACCCTGAGGGCAGCCGTACAGTCGCCGTCGTCCTCCTCGTGGACGCGTGGACGGTGCCCGGGCCCCGCGGGGCGCCCTCACGGCATACACAGAGCCCCTCGAGGCGATCGAGGGAGGGGTGGACCCGCGCCGCGAGTGCTGACGAACAGGGTCGGGTTCGCCGCCAACCGCGCCGGGATCAGCCCGTTCTGCTTGCGGGCGGCTGCTTCAGCTCAGCGACAAGGATCCGGGCGTCGTTTGCCGGCGCTGCCAAGGGCTGGACGTCGACGAAACCATGGTGACCTTCTGCCCCAAGTGCGCGGACCGGCGGACCGAAGCGGTGCTGCGCACCTGTCCGAAGCAGTGCTGCGCACCTGTCCGAAGCAGTGCTGCGCACCTGTCCGAAGCAGTGCTGCGCACCTGTCCGAAGTGGTCCTTCGACCTGGGCAGTCTCGCCCAGCGGCTGCCGCCGTGGGAGGAGCGGATCGTCCTGGACACTCCGGCCGCGGTGGCCACCCAGGGTGCGGCCGCAGGGCCTATGGCGCTGCCGCAGCCGTCGCTGCCCCCGCCGTCACCGCGCGGCCACACTCACCTCCCGCCTGCTACCACGACCCCACGGGCCGATACGAGTTCCGCTGATCCGAGAATGACCCAGCCAGGGGGCGGCGAGGCGGGCGCGAGCTGCATGTTTGCCGCACCAAGTCCGTCTCCAGACACCTCACGTACCGCCCGAGCTGCACGTTTGTCGCACCCATTCCGTCGCTGTGCGCACGGCGTGGGGCGACAGCCGGCATCTGCGGCCCGGACCAGGCCCGACCCCGGACCCCGGGCTGGTCAGGGTAGCGAAAACGCCAACCGTGTCCTGGCCAGCAGGCGCCCGTCTCCGGTCTCGATCGCGCCGACCCAACCGCCTCCTCAGGGATCGTCTCGGCTTGCCGCCCGGTCGGCCGTATGCCGGCCCCAGCCTGTGCCCTTTGGTCGACGAATCGGCCAATTGGCCGATTCGTCGACAGTCCTCGGGGTGTCGGCCAATCGGCCTGATCCGTAGTAGCGGTCGCTGGGACTGATCTGACATCTGGTACGGGTGGGCACGGTTTGCAGCCTGGAACGGGCGGCCTACCAGGGCCACTTTGGCTACTGGGACAGCCCACGATGGACACCTCATGTCAGCCGAGCCGGCGGCTCCTTCCACGACGCCGCGTAGCGGACCCCCGTAGTGACCGGATCTGGGCATCTCGCGCGTTAGGCCAGGGGGCAGGCAACATCGAGGGCCGATTCGGAGCCGGGCGCGAGCATGGGATAGAGTTCACACGCTCTTCGGCGGAGAGCACATCACCATCTCGGGCTGTGGCGCAGCTTGGTAGCGCACTTGACTGGGGGTCAAGGGGTCGCAGGTTCAAATCCTGTCAGCCCGACCATGTGATGTCCGAGGACATCGCGGACGGCCGAGCCCACATCGCATGGGTTCGGCCCCGTGTGGGCCGGTACCTTTCTAGCCGGCCCCGCGCTCCTGGCCGCCGGCGCAGAGCGTGCGTGACGACCCCCACGTTGACTCCTCCGCAAACCTGGACGGACAGTGGAGGTGCAGTATTTCCGCATGGTGCCACGGGATCGGGGTGTAGCCGATCACCCGGGAGAGGAGCACATCATGGCACTGAATCGTCGCGACTGGCCCGACTTCCAGGACTTGGTCCAGCGCTGGTTCGAGGGCGACGTTGACAAGTCCTGGCTCCGCGTGGAGGAGTACGTCGACGACAACACCCTGGTCGTCCGAGCCGAGCTACCCGACATCGACCCGGACAAGGACGTGGACATCACCGTCGCTGACGGTGAGTTGCGGATCAAGGCCCAGCGCGAGGCCAGGACCGAGCACAAGGAGAAGCAGGCCTACCGCTCCGAGTTCCGATATGGCTCCTACATCCGATCGATCAAGCTCCCGCCGGGCGCAGTGGTCGACGACGTGACAGCCGCCTACAAGGACGGGGTCCTCGAGGTGCGCGTGCCGGTCACCGAGGCCGCCACCCAGGCGCCGGCGAAGGTCCAGATCACCCGCAGCTGACCTCTGTGTGGCCCGAGGCGCATCGCCCCGGACCACACAGACGCCCGTGCAACAATCTGCCGTGCCCGAACACCTGGTGGCGCCGGCCCAGCAGCACGCCGCCCCCAACGAGTCGTCTCAGCCGCCCGGCAGCGCCGCCGCGACGCCCACCGCCGCGACGCCCACGGCCGCGACCCCCGTCGCCGCGGGCACACGCGCGGAGGGCGCCGCCACCACGGCCGATGCCCCACCCACTCCCAGGCCTGGGCGCTTCTATGCCCTCGACGCACTGCGCGGACTGGCCATTGCCCTCATGGTGTTCGTCGACTGGGCTGGCAACTCGTCGCTACCACCCGCCTTCGCACATTCGGACTGGAACGGACTGACCCTGGCCGACACGGTCTTCCCCGGCTTCATGGTGGCCATGGGTACGGCCATGCCGTACGCGACCCGGACCGGGTGGCGCCGAGCCTTCGGTCGGGCCATCCTGCTCTACCTCATCGGCTCTGCCGTGGTCTCCTACAAGTACGGCCTCGTCTTCGGTCTCTACCCCGGGATTCTGCAGATGCTCGGGGTCTCCTACCTACTCACCTGGCTGATCACCCGCCTGCCTCGCCCGGTGCACTTCGCCATCGTCGCTGCACTCATGGCGGGCATCAGCGCGGCATACCTGTGGGTCAACACACCAGGGGCACCCGCCGGATCCTTCGCCGAGGGAGCCAACCTCGCCGAGTGGTTCGACGGTGTCCTGCACTTCACCCCGGCCCCGGAGAACCCGCACGCGTGGGTCACCGCGGTCGGCTCGGTCTACATCGGGGTGATCGCCGGTGAGATCGCCAAGGCGACCACGGGGTGGCGGCGGCGCGGCTGGCTCACCGTGCTCGGGGTCACGACGATGGCGCTGGGCTACCTGCTCTCCGTCGTCATCCCGATCAACAAGCATCTGTGGACGCCGAGCTACGTGCTTGTCACCGGCGGGATGGCCGTGTGCGCCCTCGTCGTGCTGTCCCTGCTCATCCCGCCCGGGTCCAAAGGCGGTCCACTGCGGCCCCTCGTGGTTCTCGGCGGGCATGCGATCGTCGTCTACATCTTCTCCGAGACGGTCATCGGACACGCTCGGACCCAGTGGCTGTGGCCCACGTGGGAGCCCATCGTCACGGAGCGTTACGGGGAACTCGCCGCCGGGGTGGCGTATCCCCTGGGTGCGGTCCTGGTCTGCATTGCGCTCGCCTGGACGATGGAACTGCTCAAGATCCGCGTCCGTCTGTAGCGCCACTTCGTCGCGTGGCGCCGCCCCGGGTCCTGGCGCTGCTTCGGGTCCGAACTGATCAGAGCACCGAGGCCATCTGTTGCACCGCAAGGGTGAGGATCTGCGGGGTCGTTGCGAAGTTGAGCCGCGCAAACCCGCGTCCGGCCTGTGCACCGTAGTTCACCCCCGGTGAGAGCGCCACTCGCCCTTGCTCCCGGAACACCGCAGCCGGATCGTCGCCCAGCCCCAGGTCGCGGCAGTCCAACCACGCCAGATAGGTCGCTGCTGGGGGGCGCCAGTCGACTCCTGGCAGGTGCTCGGTGAGCAACGAGCCGAGCAACCCGCGGTGAGCGTCGAGCTCGCCGACCACCTGGGCCAGCCACTCGCGGCCGTCGGTGAACGCCGCGATGTGCGCGATCGCCCCCACGTGCCCCACTCCGTGGGTGTGCACTTCATGGATGCGGCGCAGGTCGTCGATGCTGCCCTCCCCGGCGATGGCGATCGAGGCCTTGAAACCGGCGAGGTTCCAAGCCTTCGACGCCGACCACACCGAAAATGCCGGCGAGTCCCCGGCGACGGTCAGGTAGGGGGTGAACGCCACCTCCCCGGGATAGACCAGCGGGCCGTGGATCTCGTCGGAGACCACGCTCACCCCGTGCCCACGGGCCAGGTCGGCGAGGTCGCTCAGTTCCGCGGCGGTGTGCACAGTCCCAACCGGGTTGTGCGGGTTGCACAGCAGGTATGCCGCCCGCTTCCCACCCTGCCTCGCCTCACCGAAAGCGACGTCCAGAGCGGACAGGTCGAGACGGCCGGAACCAGTGAGCGGCACATCGACCCGAGGGCGCCCAGTCGTGGCGACAAACCCATAGAACGAGTCGTAAACCGGCGGTGAGACGATGACCGCCCCGTCCGGGTCACAGACGGTCCGCAGGATCGCCTCGATCCCGATCATGACATCGGCGAAGCCGGTACTCGCCGTAGGGTCGAAGGTCCATCCCCACGCGTACTGAGCGAACCCAGCCGCGGCACGTGCATAGGCCCGCCCAAAGTCGTAGCCGGTGTCTCCGCGCGCAACGGCAGCGGTGACCGCCTCGACGACCGCGGGGCACGGGGCAGCATCCATCTCGGCGACCCACAGCGGAAGCACGTCCGGCGCGTAGGCGGTCCACTTCACGCTCGTCCGGTCGCGGCGCAGAACCGACAGGGGGGTGTCGAAGGCGGCGTCCACGCCGTCACTCTATGCCCACGGCATACAGTGACCGCCATGACCGGGACGGGGCAGCAGAGCGTGAGCAACCGGGTGCTCACCGTGCCGAACGCGCTGTCCGCCCTGCGTCTGCTCGGCGTTCCAGCCTTCCTCTGGGCGATCCTCACCGAGCGCGACGGCCTGGCCCTGACCCTTCTGGTGGCCTCGGGGGTCACCGACTACCTCGACGGCAAGATCGCTCGCCGCTTCGGCCTGGAGTCCCGGCTCGGGCAGCTACTCGACCCGGTCGCCGACCGGCTGTACATCGTGGCGACTCTGCTCGGCCTGGCCTGGCGGGGGATTGTCCCGTGGTGGCTCGTCGTGCTGCTCCTGGCCCGCGAGGCATTCATGGCAGCGGTTGTCCTTATCGCGGCCCGACACGGTTGGACCGGGCTGCCGGTGCACTTCATCGGCAAGATGGCGACCTTCGGGTTGCTCTATGCCTTCCCCCTGCTTCTCCTCGCCGATGGCACTGGCCTGGTCGCGCAGATCGCCCGACCGGTCGGGTGGGCCTTCACCTGGTGGGGCACTGTGCTGTACTGGCTTGCCGGAATCCTCTATGCGATCCAGTTGCGAAGCCTGCTCGCTGGCACGGACAAGACGGACCGGTGAGCACCCCGCCACGCCGCCCCGATGCCTCCATGACGCTGCTCACCTCGATGATGGAGCGCCCACTGGACCCCGGGTATGCCGCCGCGGCGCAGCGCCGTGCCGCGGCCGGGCTTCCGGCCGCGACGAGCCTGCGCTCCGGCCGACTCATCGTCGCCGCCCTGGTACTCGGGCTCCTTCTCGGCGGTGGTGCCAGCGCGCTGCGCAGGACCGCCAGCACCAAGTCGCAGGCCCGCAGTGCGTTGACCAGCCAGATCGAGCACGAGCGGGAGGTCGGGGAGTCCCGCACGGTGCAGATCCAGTCACTGCGGCGCGAGATCAATGACCTCGACGCCCGCCTGCTCGGTACGGGCACCACAGCGGCCATGACGGAGCTGTCACTGGTCGCTGGTGCCGTCGCTGCAACCGGACCCGGGTTCGTGGTGACCCTCGACGATGCTCCCGAGGTGAGTGACCGGGGCAGCGGGGCCGACCCGAGAGCAGTGCAAAAGGACACTGGTGCTGTGCTTGCCGTGGACCTCCAGGCCGTCGTCAACGGACTGTGGGGTGCAGGTGCCGAGGTCGTGGGCATCAACGGGCAGCGCCTCACCTCGACCTCTTCGATCCGCTTCGCCGGGCGGGCTATCCTCGTCGACTACCGTCCCCTGACCCGGCCGTACGTGGTCTCGGCGATCGGGAATCCCGCGCACCTGCCGGCGGCATTCGCGGAGGGTCCCGCGGGGACGTATGTAGCCACCTTGCACAGCACCTACGGCGTCGTGGTATCGACTCAGGTGCGCTCATCGATCACCGTGCCGGCGGCAGTGGGTGTGACCATCCGGGAGGCCCGGCCGCTAGTTGTCGGTGATACTGGAGGCGGCAGTCCGCACCCGAGTCCGCAGGAGAGCCCGTGATCCCCGCGATCGCCCTCGTTATCGGCATCGTCCTCGGCCTGGTGTTGCAGCCCACTGTTCCCGTGGCACTGCAGCCGTACCTGCCGATCGCAGTCATCGCCGCACTGGACGCCGTGTTCGGTGGGGTACGGGCGGTCCTCGACGGGATCTTCAACGACAAGGTCTTCGTCATCTCGTTCCTGTTCAACGTCATCGTCGCCGCCTTCATCGTCTTCATCGGGGACAAGCTCGGGGTCGGTTCCCAACTTTCTACCGGTGTCGTTGTCGTCCTCGGCGTGCGCATCTTCAGCAACGTCGCCTCCATCCGCCGCCACCTGTTCAGCGCATGAATCCCTCGGCCCACCCCCCGGACCGTGCGCCCGAGGATGAGCCTTTGGGGGAGCCTCAGCGCTCGGACGCACGGCGCTCGTGGCGCCGCCTCGTCGTGGCCGGGCGACCTCGGGCGACGCGAGCCAACCTCCTGGCTGCTGCCCTGGCCCTGGCCCTCGGCTTCGCCATTGTCGTCCAGCTCCGGGCGACGTCGATCGAGGGGCTGGAGGGTCTGCGGGAGGATGACCTCGTCCGCATCCTCGCCACGGTCAACCAGGACAACTCGCGCCTCGCCGAAGAACTGACCACCCTGCAGGGCTCTCGGGACCAGCTGATCCGGGACAACGGCGGCGCGGGCGCGGTGCAGGCGGCCCAGGACCGGCTCGACTCGCTGGGCATCCTCGCCGGCACTGTCGGCGCGCAGGGACAGGGCATCGTCATGATGATCGAGGTCCCCAGCGGTGACTACACGGCCGCAATGCTCCTCGATGCCGTCCAGGAACTCCGCGACGCTGGTGCAGAGGCCATCCAGATCGACGACGTGCGCGTGGTCGCCAGCACCTACTTCTCTGACGTGGGTAATGACATCGCGGTCGACGGTCACCCGATCGTTGCCCCCTTTCGGGTCCTGGCTATCGGGGACAGCAAGACCCTGTCCTCAGCCATGGCGATCCCGGGCGGGGTCGTGGACAACGTCACCAGGGTCGGTGGACGGGCAACCGTCGAGCAGGTGAGCACAGTACGCATCACCGCGTTGCACGTGGTTTCTCCGCCTCGCTACGCTCGACCCGTCGTCGAGGCGAGCCCGGCCAAGTGACCGGGCATCCTCCGCGATGACCGCCAACCAGACAGGAGCAGCCATGAGCGACCTTGAGTACCCCGCTGAGTTGAAGTACACCGCCGATCACGAGTGGGTCCGCCCGGGTGCGGACGGCACGGCACGGATCGGCATCACCTCATACGCCCAGGATGCGCTCGGCGACGTGGTCTACGTCTCTGTGCCCCAAGTCGGCGACGACACCGCCGCCGGTGACACCTGCGGTGAGGTCGAGTCGACGAAGTCCGTCTCCGACCTCTACGCCCCGGTCAGCGGCGTCGTCACCGCCGTCAACGGGTCCCTGGACTCCGCCCCTGAACTGGTCAACACCGACCCGTACGGCGAGGGATGGCTCTACGAGGTGCGCCTGAGCACCCCGAGCCAACTGGACGGACTCATGGACGCCGCGGCCTACGTCGACCAGATTGGCTGACCGAGCACATTCGTCGGCACCAGCCGGGTGCACAAGTCTCATCCCGTCCTCTAGGGTGGGATCCTCCGCAGGATGAGGAAGGAAGGCGAACATGGCCGAGCGCGCACGCCCGGGACCGCAAGACGGTCGAGATCGTGACGCCTCCGGAACTGAAGGGGCGGGTCACGACCCAACGACCATGCGGATCCGGGGCATCGTCCCGGCCGAGCCGGTCGAGAGCACCCAATCTGAGCATGTCCTCACGCGGGCGGACCAGGCGACCGTCGATGCGCTGCGTCCCGGGACCGCACTTCTCGTTGTCCTGCGCGGGCCAAACACCGGGGCCCGTTTCCTCCTCGACGACGACGAAGTCACCTCAGGTCGCCACCCCGACAGCGACATCTTCCTCGATGACGTCACGGTCTCGCGGCGACATGCCCGCTTCACCCGGGAGCAAGGGCACTTCGTGGTGCGTGACATCGGCTCGCTCAACGGCACCTATGTCAACCGGGAACGCATCGACGAGGCGCGCTTGACGACCGGGGACGAAGTCCAGATCGGTAAGTACCGGCTGGTCTTCTACGCCGGGAAGGGCTGACCGCAACCGGTGCCCGGTGAACCCACCACTGCTCCGCTGCGGATCGGAGGGGTGCTCGCCCTGCTGCGTGAGGAGTTCCCGGATATCTCCATCTCCAAGATCCGTTTCCTCGAGACCGAGGGCCTTCTCGACCCAGCCCGGACCCCTGCCGGGTACCGCCTCTACACCACCTCGGATATTGAGCGACTGCGCTACATCCTCACCGCGCAGCGGGACCGGTTCTGGCCGCTCAAGGTGATCCGAGAGGCTCTCGACGGGTTGGAGCGTGGGCTGACCCCCGCCGGGCTGGTGGGGCCCGATGACGCCCGGCCCCGCCCCGCGCCAGCGAGGGCTGACCCTGATGTACCAGCTGCGGTGGAGCTTCGCGCGAAAGGCAAGGTGCGTCTGACCAGCGACGAGCTCTCCGAGGCCAGTGCCTGTGCGATGGGCACCGTGGAGGAGTTGCGCGGGTTCGGACTGCTCCGACCTGATGCGCAGGGCTACTTCGGTGACACCGACGCGCAGGTCGCGGCCGCAGCCGGGGCGCTCGCGGCATACGGGATCGAGCCCCGTCACCTCCGTGCCTTCAAGGCCGCCGCGGACCGCGAAGTGGGCCTGGTCGAGCAGGCTCTCGTGGCGGTCCCCACCGACGCCGAGCGCGACCGGCGGGGCGCCGAGATCGCCCGATTGTGCCTGCAACTGCACGCCGCCCTGGTCAAGGCCGGTCTCGCGCAGGCCTGACCAGTGCTGGCTCAGCTCAGCGCGAGGTACGGTGGGCGGGTGAGGGTCATGGATGTGCTCGGGGTCCGGGTCGAGATGCCGACCAATCAGCCGATCGTCCTGCTCCGAGAGCGGGGGAGCGATCGGCACCTGCCGATCTGGATCGGCGCGGCCGAGGCCAGTGCCATCGCGTACGCCCAGCAAGGGATCGTGCCACCACGCCCCCTCACCCACGACCTGCTCGTCAACGTCCTGGCCACCCTGGGCCATCACCTCGGCCGAATCCGGATCACCACGCTGACCGATGGGGCATTCCACGCCGTCCTCGAGCTCACCGCGCCAGATGGTTCGGTCAGAGAAGTCGACTCCCGATCCTCCGACGCCATCGCCTTGGCTCTGCGGACCGGGGCAGAGATCGTTGCCGAGGACCAGCTCCTCAATGAGGTCGCCGTTCGGATCGCCGAGGAGGAGCCCCGCTCGGACGCGGAGGCGGAGGAGGGGGACTCCGAGGTGCTGGCGGAGTTCACCAAGTTCCTCGACACTGTCTCACCGGAGGATTTCGAGACCGGCCCCGAGACCCCGGGGGCGACATCCTAACCCAAACCGTGAAGTTCACAGTGAGTGTTATCTGTGTGATGGATGATATCTTGAGCGACACCATCGAGTGGTAGTTGACGGCGACGGGCTGGCGTCCTAGCGTCAGAGGTTGAGACGAAGCACGTCGGTGTAGTCACGACGTTGTGATTCCCCGCCCGGGAAATGGACGAGGCCGAGGAGCAGGCATGAACGCCATTGAGGAGAGACCCGTCCCAGGTCCGGTGCCCGTGACCACCAGGGAAGGAGTCACCGGCGCGCAAGGACGCCTCTTCGAGGAAGACCTCGGCTACGACGACGAGACCGGCTACCGCGGGCCCACCGCGTGCCGGGCCGCCGGGATCACCTATCGGCAGCTGGACTACTGGGCCAGGACTGGACTGGTCGAGCCCTCGGTGCGTACCGCCAAAGGGTCCGGGTCCCAGCGCCTCTACGGCTTCCGGGACATCCTTGCTCTCAAGGTTGTCAAGCGACTCCTCGACACCGGTGTCTCCCTGCAACAGATCCGCGGTGCGGTCGAGGTGCTGCGGCAGCGTGGCGTCGAGGATCTCGCCCAGATCACCCTGATGAGCGATGGGGCCTCGGTCTACGAATGCACCTCCACCCAGGAGGTCATCGACCTCCTCGCAGGTGGCCAGGGAGTGTTCGGCATCGCCGTAGGCAGGGTGTGGCGTGAAGTGGAAAGCGAGTTGACTCATCTGCCGAGCGAGCGAGCGGAGGTCGAGCCCGTCCCTCTGGTGGACGGCGACGAACTTCAGGCGCGTCGCGCCGCCCGCCTCGCCTGACCGGACACGCATATCGCGACGTCGGCGGGTGCCCTCGGAACCTTTCGTTGGTAGCGTGGGGCCCGCTGTCGACACCGTGTCGGAAAGCCGGCATGGGGGAGTTCGACCCACGCGCGCACAGGAGTCTGCCATGACCGACAGTCCCGTTCTGCCCGACTTCGCCCACCGCCACATCGGCCCCCGGTCGAGCGACCACGCCGAGATGCTTGCCGCCGTCGGCGTGTCCGACCTCGACACCCTGTGTTATCAGGCAGTGCCGGACGCGATCCGGATGCGCGGCCGCCTGTCGATCGACCCGGCCGACTCCGAGCTGTCGGTCCTCAAGGAGCTGCGTGCGCTGGCCCGGCGCAACACGGTCAACACCTCGATGATCGGGCTGGGCTACTACGGCACCTTCACCCCGGCCGTGATCACCCGCAACGTCCTGGAGAACCCGGCGTGGTATACGGCCTACACCCCATACCAGCCCGAGATCTCCCAGGGCCGGCTCGAGGCACTGCTCAACTTCCAGACCATGGTCGCCGACCTCACCGGGCTGATCACCGCCGGCGCTTCACTGCTCGACGAAGCAACCGCCGCGGCAGAGGCCATGACCCTCATGCGCCGCTCCACCCGCAAGCCCGACGATGCGGTCCTCCTGGTCGACGAAGCGGTCTTCCCGCAGACGCTGGGTGTCATCCGCACCCGGGCCCTGCCGCTGGGGATCGAGGTCCGGGTCAGCGACCTCAACGGGATCTCCTCGGCGGAGGCCCTGTCCGCGGCAGCTGGCGGTGCCAGCGTCTTCGGAGTCATCGTCCAGTACCCCAACCTGCATGGCACGCTGCACGACCACCGGGCCCTGGTCGAGGTCGCGCACTCCACCGGCGCGCTCGTCACGGTGGCAGCGGACCTGCTCGCGCTGACCCTCGCCACACCACCGGGGGAGTGGGGTGCCGACATCGCGGTGGGGACCACCCAGCGCCTGGGAGTCCCGATGGGGTTCGGCGGCCCGCACGCTGGTTACATGAGCGTTCGCGCCGGGCTCGAGCGGAGCCTGCCCGGGCGGCTGGTGGGCGTCTCCGTCGACGCCGACGGCGCACCGGCATACCGGCTCGCGCTGCAGACCCGCGAGCAACACATCCGCCGGGAACGGGCCACGTCGAACATCTGCACCTCGCAGGTCCTCCTCGCGATCATGGCGTCGATGTATGCCGTCTATCACGGCCCCGCCGGGCTGAAAGCCATCGCCACCCGCGTCCATGCACACGCGGTCGCCCTCGCTGATGCGCTGCGGGCCGGTGGGTACGAACTCGTCGAGGGTGACTTCTTCGACACCGTCCACGTCTACACACCCGGCCGGGCGGACGCGATCGTCCGCGCCGCGCTGGCCAACCGGGTCAACATCTGGAAGTACGACGCGAACTCGGTGCTGGTCAGCGTCGATGAGACCACCGACGACGATGACCTCGAGCGGGTCTCCCGGGCGTTCTACATGAACATCCCGATGGTCTCGCTCGCTGCCCCCACGTGGGCTGAGTCGTTGCAGCGGACGAGCCCCTACCTCACCCACCCGGTGTTCAACACCCACCACAGTGAGACGGCGATGCTGCGCTACCTGCGCCGGCTCTCCGACCAGGACTACGCCCTCGACCGAGGGATGATCCCACTCGGCTCGTGCACCATGAAGCTCAACGCGACGACCGAGATGATGTCCATCACCTGGCCCGAGTTCGCGCACCTGCACCCCTTCGCCCCTCTGGACCAGACCGTGGGTATCCGAGAGCTCATCGCCCAGCTCAGCCAGTGGCTGTGTGAGATCACTGGCTATGACGCGGTGTCGCTGCAACCCAACGCCGGCAGCCAAGGCGAGCTCGCCGGGCTGCTTGCGATCGCGGCCTACCACCGGGCTAACGGGGACGGCGATCGGCGGGTCATGCTCATCCCGAGCAGCGCGCATGGGACAAACGCGGCCAGCGCTGTCATGGCCGGGATGAAGGTGGTCGTCGTCGGCACCGACCCGATCACCGGCAACGTGGACATGGATGACCTCAAGGTCAAGCTCGAAGACCACCGGGACGTCATTGCCGGGATCATGGTCACCTACCCCTCGACGCACGGGGTCTTCGAGGCGACGATCACCGATCTGTGCGCGATGGTGCACGATGCCGGTGGCCAGGTCTACGTCGACGGCGCCAACCTCAATGCCCTGATGGGGCTGGCACAGCCAGGGCGCTTTGGCGCGGACGTCTCCCACCTCAACCTGCACAAGACGTTCGCGATCCCACACGGCGGGGGCGGTCCGGGCGTCGGCCCCGTTGGGGTCCGCGCGCACCTCGCACCCCACCTGCCCAACCACCCGCTGGACGCCAAGGCCGGACCGGCCAGCGGAGTCGGACCGATCTCCGCCGCCCCCTACGGATCAGCGGCGGTCCTGCCGATCTCCTGGACCTACATCAGGCTCATGGGTGGCGTCGGTCTGAGCGAGTCGACGAGGATCGCGGTCCTCAACGCGAACTACATCACCGCCCGACTGCGGGACCACTACCCAGTCCTCTACACCGGCAACGCCGACCTCGTCGCGCACGAGTGCATCCTCGACCTGCGCGGCATCACCAGGGACACCGGAGTCACCGTGGACGACGTCGCCAAGCGACTCATCGACTACGGCTTCCACGCCCCGACCATGTCTTTCCCCGTGGCCGGCACCCTCATGGTGGAACCGACCGAGAGCGAGAACAAGGCCGAACTCGACCGGTTCTGCGATGCGATGATCGCCATCCGTGCGGAGATCGATGCCGTCGAGCGCGGCGAGGTGTCGGCGGAGGACAGTGTGCTGCGCGGCGCTCCACACACCGCGGTGTCTCTCGCCGGGCCGTGGGAGTACACCTACGACCGAGGCCTGGCCGCCTACCCCGCGGGGGTGGACCCCCGAGCCAAGTACTGGCCCCCAGTTCGCCGGATCGACGGGGCGTACGGAGACCGCAACCTTGTCTGCTCGTGTCCGTCGCCGGAGGCCTTCGAGGACTGAGTACCTCACCAGCCGGGCTGGCTCGGTACGGTCAGCCGGGCTCGCCCAGGTTCCGACGACGCAGATAGCGCTCGAACTCCTTGGCAATGGCGTCCCCGCTCGCCTCGGGTAGCTCCGCCGTGTCCTGTGCCTGTTCCAGGGCCTCGACATACTCCGCGATATCCGCGTCCTCCGCCGCGATCTCGTCGACACCGCGCTGCCATGCCCGGGCGTCCTCATCGAGTTCACCGTGGTCGATCGGGGCGTCGAAAAGGGCCTCCAGGGCGGAGACGAGAGCTGATGTGGCCTTGGGCGAGGGCGAGTGCCCGGCATAGTGCGGGACGGCGGCCCACACCGAGACTGACGCGATCCCGACCTGCTCGGCCGCGTCGGCGAGCACCCCGACGATCCCCGTCGGACCCTCGTAGGTGCTCACCTGCAGGCCATGGCGGCGTCGGGTATCGGCGCTGTCTGAGGTCACCGTCACCGGGATGGGCCGGGTGTGCGCGACGTCGGCCATCAGTGCCCCTACCGTCACCACCATGGACACGTCGGCGGCCTGGGCAAACGCCATGAGCTCGATGGTGAAGGCTCGCCACCGGAACGACGGCTCGATCCCCTGGACCAGGACGACATCCCCGATCGGGGTGTCCCGCGCGACGAGGACGCGGGTCGTGCGCCAGCTGATCCGGCGCCGACCGTCCTCAACGAGGACCCTGGGACGGTTGACCTGGAAGTCGTAGTACTCCTCGGGGTCCAGCGCGGCCACCGGTTCGGCGTCCCACAGTTCAGCGAGGTGCTCGACCAGACCGCTTGCTGCCTCGCCAGCATCGTTCCAGCCCTCGAAGGCGGCGATCATGATCGCACCCTCGAGATCGGGGAGGTCTTCGAGTTCGATCACGGCAATCCTCACTGCAGGCGTCAAGGTCCAGCCTATGCTCGTTGGTCGTGTCGCCACCGGGACCTTCGTAGACTGCGGCCCATGTCGGATCCTGAGCCCCAGTCCAGCAGGTTGCCCGCTGCAGCGGCACAGGCTCTTCCGGCGGCAGTCCTGTGGGACATGGACGGAACTCTGGTGGACACCGAGCGTTACTGGATCGCGGCCGAGCACGCTGTCGTGCAGGAGGCCGGGGGAGTGTGGCACGAGCACTACTCCCACGAGCTCATCGGCAAGGATCTCCTCGTCTCAGCGGCCTTCATCCGGGCGAACTCGCCGATCACCGCCGCACCGGAAGAGATCGTCCACATGCTCCTGCTGCGGGTCATCGCCCAGGTGCGCGAGCACGTGCCCTGGCGACCCGGAGCCCGAGAACTACTCGCCGAGTTGAACGCCCTGGCGGTTCCGTGCGCGCTGGTGACGATGAGCTGGCGCTCGCTGACAGATGCTGTCCTCGGCACGTTGCCCGACGGCAGCTTCACCGCCATCGTCACCGGCGACGAGGTGACCCACGGCAAACCTCATCCCGAGCCTTATCGGGCAGCCGCCCGGTTGCTGCAGGTCGCTCCGGAGGCGTGCGTGGCCATCGAAGACTCACCCACCGGGGTGCTCTCAGCGGTCCAGGCGGGGGTGCCCACCCTCGCAGTGCCGCACATCGTGCCGATCCCTCCGATCTCTGGTGCGGTCCAGGTGCCCAGCCTGACCGGGATGACGGCCGCCGACCTCGGCGTGCTCGTCAACGGCCACTCGAGATAGCGGGCGCCAGCCCGGCCTCAGTCGTCGTCGGGGACCGCGGCACCCGAGACCGCCGGGTCCACGGCGATGCTTGCTGCGCTGGCAGGCAGCGGCGGGGGGGTGCCCCCGAACTCCGGGCACAGCGACTGGAAGTCGCACCACTGGCACAGCGGCGAGCGGCTCGGCCGCCAGTCACCGGTCTGCGCCGCGCGGGCGATCGCCCCCCACAGTGCCTGGAGGACGCGCTGGAATCCTCGAAGGTCATGCTCGTCGGGGTCGTAGCGGACGACCTCGCCGTCACCGATATAGACGAGTTGGAGCCGTGCGGGGATCTGCCCGCGCATCCGCCACAGCACGAGGGCATAGAACTTCATCTGGAACAGCGCCTTGCCCTGGTAGCGCTCAGCCGGTGACTTGCCGGTCTTGTAGTCGACCACGCGCATGAGCCCCTCGGGAGACACGTCGAGGCGGTCGACGTAGCCGCGCAGGGTCAGCCCGTCAATCTCGGCCTCAACGTAGAGCTCGCGGGCCTCCGGCTCGAGCGTCCTCGGGTCCTCGAGGGTGAACCAGCGCCGCACCAGCGCACCGGCCTCGTCGAGCCACCCGCTCTCGTCCAGGTCCTCCGCTTGCTCGATCATCGTTGCGAGCTCGGGGCGGTGCTCGACCAGCGCCGCCCATCGTGGCTGCACCAGCTCCAGCGCCGCTGCCGGGGTGCGCTCGTCGGCGGGCAGGTCGAAGAGATGCTCCAGGACCGAGTGGACGAGAGTGCCTCGCGCGGCCGCTGGTGAGGGTGGCGTCTCGATCCGGTCGATCGCCCGGAACCGGTAGAGCAGTGGACACTGCTTGAAGTCCGCGGCGCGGCTCGGTGAGAGGGCAGGTGTCATGACGTCACCGTATGAGGCCAGGCCGACACTGTATGAGGCAGTGCCGGCACCCGGACACCGCAGACCACCCCGGGTCAGTCCTCGGGCAGGTAGCCGAGGTTTGCGTCCAGCCAGCGTTCTGCCTCAGCGAGAGTCCACCCCTTGCGGGCCGCGTAGTCCTGGACCTGGTCCCGCCCGAGGCGGCCGACGACGAAGTACTGGCTCTCCGGGTGCGCGAAGTACCAACCGGACACCGATGCGCCGGGCCACATGGCCATGGACTCGGTGAGCTCGATGCCGGTGGCGGCCGTGGCGTCGAGGAGTTCGAAGAGGGTCGACTTCTCGGTGTGGTCCGGGCAGGCGGGGTAGCCGGGGGCCGGTCGGATCCCTGAGTAGGCCTCGGCGATGAGAGCCTGGTTGTCGAGCCGCTCGTGTGCGGCATACCCCCACAGCTCCCGGCGCACCCGCTCGTGCAGCCGCTCGGCGAAGGCCTCGGCAAGCCGGTCTGCGAGGGCCTCGAGCAGGATCGCCGAGTAGTCGTCATGCTCGGCCTTGAACGCCGCGATCCGCTCGGCCGCACCCAGTCCGGCGGTGACCGCGAACGCGCCGACATGGTCGTCCAGGCCGCTCCCCCGGGGCGCGACGAAGTCGGACAGGCAACGGTGAGGCACCCCGGGTCGGTGTTCCCCCTGCTGACGCAACCCATGCAACCGGGCGGTCACCGACGTTCGAGACTCGTCGGCATACACCTCGATATCGTCCCCGACGGAGGCTGCCGGGAAAAGGCCGAGGACAGCGTTGGCGATAAGCCAACGCTCAGCGATGGCCTTGTCGAGCAGGGTGTTCGCGTCCTCGAGCAGCCGGCGGGCGGCTTCCCCGGCCCCAGGTGAACGGAGCACGTCGGGGAACCGGCCCTTGATCTCCCACACGGCCAGGAAGGGGCTCCAGTCGATGTAGTCCCGCAGCTCGGCCAACGGATACTCTCGGAAAACGCGGGTGAACTGCCCGGCTGAGGCGTGCCACGTCCCGTCGGTGCCGCTGTAGCGGTCCCCCTCCTGGGCGGCGATGAGGCGCGGCCGGACGGGTCGACTCCCCGCCCAGTCGAACTCCGGCGCACCGGCCCGGGCGGTGGCCAGGGAGACCAGGGGTCGCTCGGCGGCCCTGGCGGCGTGCCGGGCGCGCAGTGCGTCGTAGTCGGCAGTGACCGAGGCCAGCAGTGCCGGCCGCTGCTCCGGGTTGAGCAGCTGGCTGACGACCGGTACCGACCGGGAGGCGTCCTTGACCCAGACCACCGGGCCGGAGTACTGCCCGTCCACCTTGACCGCGGTGTGCGCCCGTGAGGTCGTCGCGCCGCCGACCAGTAGAGGGATGGTGAAGCCCTGGCGCTCCATCTCCGCGGCCAGTCGCACCATCTCCCCGAGGGAGGGGGTGATCAGCCCGGAGACGCCGACGGCATCGGCCCCACGTGCGCGGGCAGTGTCGAGGATCTCCTGCGCGGGGACCATCACGCCGAGGTCGACCACGTCGTAGTTGTTGCACTGCAGGACCACCCCCACGATGTTCTTGCCGATGTCGTGGACGTCACCCTTGACTGTGGCCATGACGACCAGCCCGTTGGCCGGGGCGCCGGTCGAGGTCGGGTCTGCCTCCTTCTCGGCTTCGATGAAGGGTACGAGGTGGGCGACGGCCTTCTTCATGACTCGGGCGGACTTCACCACCTGAGGCAGGAACATCTTGCCCGCACCGAAGAGGTCCCCAACGACATTCATCCCGTCCATCAGCGGCCCTTCGATGACCTCAATGGGCCGACCCCCCGTGGCGGCGAGCTGCGTGCGCAGCTCCTCGGTGTCGGCGACGACGTCATCATCGATGCCCTTGACGAGTGCGTGGGTGATCCGCTCGGCCACCGGCAGTGACCGCCACTGTTGTGTTGGTTCGCCGGCGCTCTCGCCGGTCCCGGAATACCGCCCGGCAAGCTCGGTGAGCCGCTCGGTGGCATCGTCACGCCGGTTGAGCACCACGTCCTCGATCGCGTCACGCAGTTCGGGATCGACCTCGCTGTAGGGGAGCAGCGCGCCGGCGTTGACGATCGCCATGTCGAGGCCCGCGCGGATCGCGTGGTAGAGGAAGACGGCGTGGATCGCCTCTCGAACGGGGTTGTTGCCCCGGAAGGAGAAGGAGACGTTGGAGACCCCGCCGGAGACCCGGGCGTGCGGCAGGTTCTCCTTGATCCACGCAGTCGCATCGATGAAGTCGGTCCCGTATGCCGCGTGCTCCGCGATGCCTGTGGCCACGGCGAAGATGTTGGGGTCGATGATGATGTCCTCGGCCGGCATACCGACGACGACGGTGAGCAACCGGTAGGCACGCTCGCACACCTCGGTGCGCCGGATAAGGCTGTCAGCCTGGCCCTTCTCGTCGAAGGCCATAACGACCACCGCGGCTCCGTACTTGCGGCACAGCCGGGCCTGGGCGAGGAAGGGCTCCTCACCCTCCTTGAGGGAGATCGAGTTGACGATGCACTTGCCCTGGACGTTCTTCAGACCGGTCTGCAGGACCTCCCAGCTGCTGGAGTCGATCATCAGCGGCACGGTGCAGATGTCGGGCTCGGTGGCGATGAGCCGGGTGAACCGGTCCATCGCGGCGACCCCGTCGATCATCCCCTCGTCCATGTTGATGTCGATCACCTGCGCCCCGGACTCCACCTGCTGGCGGGCCACGGCGAGCGCCCCCGAGTAGTCGTCGGCCTTGATCAGGTTGCGGAAGCGGGCCGAGCCGGTGATGTTCGTCCGCTCGCCGACGTTGACGAAGAGCGAGTCGTCGGTGATGACGAGGGGTTCTAGGCCGGACAGCCGCAGCGCCGGCTCGAGGACCGCTGGCTGGCGTGGGGCAGCGTCAGCTACGGCGGCTGCTATGGCCGCGATGTGCGCCGGCGTGGTCCCGCAGCAGCCGCCGACGATGTTGACCAGGCCCGAGGAGGCGAACTCACCGACCACACCGGCCATGTGCTCGGCAGTCTCGTCATACTCCCCGAACGCATTCGGCAGTCCCGCGTTGGGATAGACACAGACGGCGCAGTCCGCGAGACGGGCCAGCTCAGCGACATACGGGCGCAAGTCGCCCGCCCCGAGGGCGCAGTTGAGGCCGATCGCCAGCGGCCGGGCGTGCCGCACCGAGTACCAGAACGCCTCGACGACCTGCCCGGACAGGGTCCGCCCGGAGGCATCGGTGATCGTGCCCGAGACGAACACCGGCCAGCGGCGTTGCTGTTCCTCGAAGAGGGACTCCACCGCAAAGATCGCCGCCTTGGCGTTAAGGGTGTCGAAGATGGTCTCGATGAGCAGGACGTCGGCGCCCCCGTCGACCAGGCCCTGAGCCTGCTCGAGGTAGGCCTCCACGAGTTCGTCGAAGGTGACGTTGCGCGCTGCGGGGTCGTTGACATCGGGGGAGATCGACGCTGTCCGGTTCGTCGGCCCCAGGGCGCCCAGCACCCAGCGTGGGCGGCCAGTTGCCGTCTCGGCTTCGTCGGCGGCGTTCCGAGCGAGCCTGGCGGCAGCGACGTTCATCTCATAGGCGAGATCCGACATCCCGTAGTCGGCGAGCGAGATCGCCTGGGCGTTGAAGGTGTTCGTCTCCACGAGGTCAGCCCCGGCGCGCAGATAGGCCCGGTGGATGCCGGTGACCAGATCTGGTGCGGTCAGGCTGAGCAGGTCGTTGTTTCCGGCCAGGTCACGCGTGGAGCCGGCAAAACGGGCACCGCGGAACTCGGCCTCGCTCAGGCCGTGCCGCTGGATCATCGTCCCCATGGCCCCGTCGAGCACGAGAACCCGCTGCCCCAAGGCAGCGCGCAGCGCGTCAGTGGCGTCAGGTCGGTGATCGGCTCCCACGACAGGAAGGGTATGCCGCCCACCTTCCGGCGGCGCGGAGCAGGGCTGGGCATCACCTAGGGTCGTGGTCATGTCCGTCCCGTCAGAGCGCCGCGGCCCCGGTCTCAAGGTCGCCTCAGTGGCCGGGATTCCCGTCCACATCGGGTCCAGCTGGCTGCTGCTGGCGGCGCTCATCATCTTTATTGCGGCATCCAATCTGCCCGGACTGGGCGCCCTCGCCTACGTCATCGGGGTCAGCTATGCCGTGAGCCTGCTCATCGCGGTCCTGCTCCACGAGATCGCGCACGCCCTGGTGGCGCACGCCTTTGGGATCCCCGTGCACCGCATCGTCGCCGACCTGTGGGGCGGGCACACGGCCTTCGACGGGCGCGGGCTCACCCCTGGCCGTTCGGCAGCAATCGCTGTCGCCGGGCCGGCGACCAACCTCGCCCTCGGGGTCATCGGCCTCGGCGGGGGAGCGCTCACCTCGGGTGTGTCCGGGACGATCCTCAACGGGGTCGGCTACGTCAATGTCCTCCTGGCCGTCTTCAACCTGCTGCCCGGTCTCCCGCTGGACGGCGGACAGCTTGTCGACGCCCTGGTGTGGCGACTCACCGGCCACCGGAGCACCGGGCTCGTCGTTGCCGGCTGGTGCGGTCGGGTCGTCGCCGGACTCGTCCTCGCCTGGGTGGGGCTGCGTCCACTCGCCCTGGGGCAGGACCCGTCGCTGACGGCCCTGCTGTGGGGTGTGGTCATCGCCGGCTTCCTGTGGACCGGGGCCACCGGGGCGATCCGCTCCGGACGCGCCCGTCAACTCCTGGGCGCAAGCACCCTCGCAGCAATCGCCCGACCCGCCCGGGAGTGGCCGTCGGGGACCCCGGTGCGCGACGTCCTCGCCTCGGGCGCCGTGGGCCTGGTCGCAGGCCCGGACGGGAGCCTGTCCCTCGTGGCTTCGCCCGAGGGGATGAGTTCGGCGGCGCTGCCTCCGGACACTCCAGTCGAGGCGGTCGCGACCCGACTTCCAGGGCAGGCCATCGTCACTGCCGACCCTGGGGATGACCTCACCGCGGCTGCGCTGGCGATGCAGGCGAGCGGATGGGGGCTGGTGGTCCTGACCGACCGTGCCGGCAGGCCGTATGCGGTAATCACCGCCGACGACCTTACCGCCGCGTTACGAGGGGTGCACCGACCCGAGGCGCAGGGTCGCTAGACTGCCGCGCCGTGACGGCCACCGGTGCGAACCTGCGACGCGGACCCTTCGGCGAGGGCGAGCGAGTCCAGCTCACCGACTCCCGTGGGCGGATGCACACCATCACTCTCGGGGCCGGGCGGACCTTCCACACCCACCGCGGCCACCTCGCCCATGACAACCTCATCGGGGCCCCGGACGGCACCACGGTGCGCAACACCGCCGGAATCGAGTACCTCGCTCTGCGACCGCTGCTCGCCGACTACGTCATGTCGATGCCACGCGGCGCGGCGGTGGTCTATCCGAAAGACGCCGGGCAGATCGTCATGATGGCCGACATCTTCCCCGGGGCGGTCGTCGTCGAGGCCGGCGTCGGCTCTGGTGCTCTGTCCATGTCCCTGTTGCGCGCGGTGGGGGAGCGTGGGCAGGTGCTCTCCTTCGAGCGCCGCGCCGACTTCGCCGATATCGCCCGGGCCAACGCGCGAGCCTTCTTCGGCGAAGACCACCCGGCCTGGACAGTGACTGTCGGCGACCTTGTCGAGGCTTTGCCGGGCGCGGTGGAACCAGGTGGCGTGGACCGGGTCGTCCTGGACATGCTCGCCCCATGGGAGTGCCTGCCCGCCGTCGCCGACGCGCTGGCCCCCGGGGGCGTCCTGATCTGCTACGTCGCCACGACGACCCAGCTCTCCCGGGTCGCCGAGGCCGTGCGGGACCACGGCACCTTCACCGAGCCGCAAGCCTGGGAGACACTCCTGCGAGACTGGCACCTCGAGGGCCTCGCGGTCCGCCCACAGCATCGGATGCACGGGCACACCGGCTTCTTGCTCAGCACCCGTCGCCTCGCTCCTGGGGTGGTCCCGCCGGTGCGCAAGCGCCGCCCATCCCGCGGGTATGACACCGCCGACGAGCCCACGACCGATGACAAGGCCACCGTGGGCGAGTGGAGCGCCGAGGCGATCGGTGAGCGGGTCGCCTCGCCCAAGCGGATCCGTAAGCTGCGCCGCTCGGTGGCCACGGGTCGCCTCGAGGAGCCCGGCGATGGGTAGGCGGGTCGACGAAGCGTAGGGGCCCGGCGAAGGGTATGTGGGTCACTGACCGGACCGCCGCTGCATTCGCTCAGGAGTGGGGGTTATCGTCGAAGGGTCGCCGCGGCGCCGCGGGGGCGCCCACCGAATCGGGAGGCACGACATGGTCGAGGAGCCGATCACCCGGGGCGGCTTGGAGCGTGAGGTCACCTCGCTGCGCGCGCAGCTGGGGACACTGGCCTCCCAGAACGACCGACTGGTTCGTACTCTGCGTGATGCCCGCGAGCAGATCGTCACCCTGAAGTCGGAGGTGGACCGCCTCGGCCAACCGCCGGCGGCATACGGGACGATCATCGCCCTGCACGAGGGCGGCACCGCCGACATCCTCACCGGTGGTCGCAAGATGCACGTCGCGGTGAGCCCCGGCGTCGACCCGGCCGACCTCGTCCCGGGCCGTGAGGCCCGGCTCAACGAAGCGATGAACATCGTCGCAGCTGCGGCATACGAGACGGTCGGCGAGGTCGTCATGTGCAAGGAGATCCTCGAAGGGGAGCGGGTCCTCGTCCTTGCCCACGCCGATGAGGAGCGGGTATGCCGACTCGCTGCGTCGCTGGTCGGCGAGCCCCTGCGGGCCGGGGATGCGCTGCTGCTCGACGTGCGCTCCGGCTTCGTCTACGAGCGGATCCCCAAGGCCGAGGTAGCCGACCTTGTCCTCGAGGAGGTCCCCGACATCGACTATGAGGACATCGGTGGCCTGCGGGGGCAGATCGAACTGATCCGGGATGCCGTCGAGTTGCCCTATCTGCACCCCGATCTCTATGTCGAGCACCAGCTCAAGGCGCCCAAGGGTGTGCTGCTCTACGGTCCCCCCGGATGCGGCAAGACGATGATCGCCAAGGCGGTCGCCGCGTCGCTCTCCCGCAAGATCGCCGAGAAGGAAGGTCGGCCAGAGGGGCGTAGCTACTTCCTCAACATCAAGGGCCCGGAATTGCTCAACAAGTATGTCGGCGAGACCGAGCGGCACATCCGGCTCATCTTCCAGCGTGCTCGGGAGAAGTCCACCGAGGGCTACCCGGTCGTCGTCTTCTTCGACGAGATGGAGTCCCTCTTCCGCACCCGTGGCTCGGGGGTGTCCTCCGATGTCGAGACGACGATCGTGCCTCAGCTGCTCGCCGAGATCGATGGTGTCGAAGGCCTGGAGAACGTCATCGTCATCGGCGCCAGCAACCGTGAGGACATGATCGACCCGGCGATCCTGAGACCAGGGCGTCTTGATGTGAAGATCAAGATCGAGCGCCCGGACGCCGAGGCGGCCCGGGACATCTTCACCAAGTACCTGACCGCAGATCTGCCGCTGCACCCTGACGACCTCGCCCAGGGCGGCGGATCGGCGGAGGCCACGGTGGAGATGATGATCACTGCCGTCGTTGCACAGATGTACTCCGAGTCCGAGGAGAACCGGTTCCTCGAGGTGACCTACGCCGGTGGGGACAAGGAGGTCCTGTATTTCAAGGACTTCAACTCCGGGGCGATGATTCAGAACATCGTCGACCGGGCGAAGAAGATGGCGATCAAGGATCTCCTCACCACCGGTCAGCGAGGGTTGCGCGTCGACCATTTCCTTCGGGCGTGCCTCGACGAGTTCAAGGAGAACGAGGACCTGCCCAACACGACCAACCCCGACGACTGGGCACGGATATCCGGGAAGAAGGGGGAGCGGATCGTCTACATCCGCACCCTCATCAAGTCCAAGGACGGCGCGGACGTCGGCACGTCCATCGCGACGGTCGCCAATACGGGGCAGTACTTGTAGTTGCCTCGCCCTCAAGCGGTCAGGTGATGGCCGAGGAAGTCGACGAGTTCACGACGCTGCCGGGCCCCGAGCCGAGACGCACCGGGCATCGACGCGAACCCATGTGGTACTCCCCGGTAGTTCGTCAGATGCGCCGGTGAGCCGGCGGCGAGCAGCGCCGCGGCATACCGGCTCCCGTCATCGCGGATCGGGTCCAGGTCGGCGGTCTGCACCAAGGCCGGCGGTAGGTGCGCAAGGTTGCCGAAGAGCGGGGAGAGCAGCGGGTCGGTAACGTCGGTGCCCGGCGGGCAGTAGTGCTCCAGGAAGGCATCTATCGCTGCTCTGGTGAGCACACCGGCGTGGGCATGCTCGGCGATCGACGGGGAGGACCTCGTCAGGTCGGTGGCCGGATAGACCAGCCCCTGGGCCCGGATGGCGCTCGAACCGTCATCACGCAGCACCTGAGCGACGACAGCAGCGATGTTGCCGCCGGCGCTGTCCCCGGCCACGGCGAGCCGGCTCCCGTCGGCACGCAGCGCGCCAGCATGGGCAGCAACCCAGCGGGTCGCGTCGATGCAGTCCTGGATTGCCCGTGGCGCCACGTGTTCCGGGGCCAGCCGGTAGTCGACACTGACGACGACCGCCCCGCATCCGGTCGCGATGGCGGTGCAGATCGGGTCGTAGTTGACGACATTGCCCAGCACCCAGCCCCCGCCGTGGAACCACGCAACGACACCGGGGCTGGTATCGCGCAGCGACCGAGGTCGGTAGATCCGCAACGGGATGGCGTAGCCGTCCCGGGCCGGGGCCGTGCCGAAGCTGATCCCGACGTTCGGGTCGGCGCGTCCGGTCACCCAGGTCAATGGTGGCCGAGTCGGGAAGACCGTGGCCCGGGAGCGGTGGATGTCGGCCAGGGTCATCTCCTCTACCGAAGGCCGGCGGATCGTGTCGACGAGGAGGGTGACGAGCGCGGTCCGCGGCGGCATCCCGCGATAGTTGCGCAGCGCCATGGTCGGCAACCTACCGCGAGTGCAGGCCGAGCAGGCTCGAGGGTGCCGTAGCCTGCCAGTCATGACGGTGCGCCGGGTCATGGGGATCGAGACCGAGTACGGCATCTCGGTGCCCGGAAACCCCCGGGCCAACCCGATGATCCTCTCCGGCGATGTCGTGCACGCGTATGCCGTGGGCCGGGGGATGCGCCCGGCCCGGGCCGGGTGGGACTACGCCGACGAGGCTCCGCTGCGAGATGCCCGCGGGTTCGATGTGGGTCGAGGTGTGTCCCATCCCAGCCAGCTCACCGACGAGTGGGGCGATGACCCGACGATGGCCAACGTCGTGCTGACCAACGGGGCCCGACTCTACGTCGACCACGCCCACCCCGAGTACAGCTCCCCGGAAGTGACCACCCCCCGGGACGCTATCGTCTGGGACAAGGCCGGCGAACTCGTGATGCGTGAGGCCGTCCAGCGCCTCGCCACTGTCCCCCCGGGGGTCAACCTCTACAAGAACAACACCGACGGTAAGGGGGCCTCCTACGGCACCCATGAGAACTACCTGATGAGTCGGCGCACCCCGTTCGGGGAGATCATCACGCATCTCATGCCGTTCTTCGTCGTCCGGCAGATCATCTGCGGCGCCGGCCGGGTCGGGATTGGTACCGACTCGAGCGTCAACGGCTACCAGATCGCCTCCCGCAGCGACTTCTTCGAGACCGAGGTGGGTCTGGAGACCACCCTCAAACGCCCGATCATCAACACCCGGGACGAGCCGCACGCCGTTGCCGAACTCTATCGGCGCCTGCACGTCATCATCGGCGACGCCAACCACGCCGACGTCGCGAACCTGCTCAAGGTCGGGACGACCTCGTTGGTCCTCGCGATGATCGAAGAGGGCTTCCTGACTGCGGACCTGAGCCTCGACCAACCCGTGGCCACCTTGAGGGCGGTCTCCCACGACCCGACGCTGCGGCAGCAGGTGACCTTGCGCGATGGCCGCCGGATGAGCGGACTGGAGCTGCTGCGGACCTACCAGGAGCTCGCCAGCAGATACCTGACGCAACGGTGGGGCAGCCAGCTCGACGCCGACACCGCCCAGGTCATGCACTGGTGGGAGCAAGTGCTCACCCATCTCGAACACGACCCGATGGACGCGCGCGCCGAGGTCGAGTGGGTGGCCAAGCTCGCCGTCCTGGAGGGCTACCGGGCTCGGGACGCCCTCGGCTGGGGCGACCCGCGGCTCAAGGCCGTCGACATCCAGTGGAGTGACGTGCGTGCCGAACGGGGTCTGGCCCACCGGATGGCCGCGACCGGACGCCTGGAGGTCCTCGTTCCCGAGCACGAGGCCAGAGCCGCGATGACGACCCCGCCGACGGACACCCGAGCGTGGTTCCGAGGGCGGGTGATCGAGTGCTTCCCGGACCAGGTGGTTGCGGCCTCCTGGGACTCGGTCATTGTCGAAGTGCCCGGGCAGCGGGCACTGCAACGGGTTCCCATGCTCGAGCCGCTCAAGGGAACACGGGACAGCGTCGAGGAGGTGCTCGCCGCGAGCGCCTCCATCGAGGAGCTCCTTGCCGGTCTCGCCGTGCCGGACAGCGCGAGCAACTAGGCTCAAGAGGAGCCACCAGGGGCCCAGCGACGGCGCCGGGCCGATCAGTCCTCGAGGGAGATGTGCCATGGCCGGCCAGGAGCAGATCAGACCGCACCGCCGCGACGACGGACCCGACGACCTCCCCGACGTGCCCCCACCGGCGGTCGCTGCATCGGTGCATGACGTCGACGACATTCTCGACGAGATCGACGGGGTGCTGGAGTCTAACGCCGAGGAGTTCGTCCGCGGGTTCGTCCAGAAGGGCGGGCAGTGACCACGCCCGAGCCGGGCCGGCTGCCGGCGGCCTACCTGACGCCAGGCTCCTCGTCCTTCAACGACTTCCTCACCGCCCAGGCCCCCGGGCTGCTGCCGAGCCGGCGGGTCCTGCCCGCTATGACCGTGCCGGAGGTACCACACGGCACGACAGTGCTCACCATCGGTTACCAGGGCGGGGTGCTCATGGCCGGGGACCGGCGTGCCACCATGGGCAGTCTCATCGCCAACCGGGACATGGAGAAAGTCTTCACCACGGACGAGTTCTCCGCGGTCGGGATCGCCGGAACCGCGGGGTTGGCGATCGAGCTCGTCCGGCTCTTCCAGGTCGAGTTGGAGCACTACGAGAAGATCGAGGGCGCGCTGATGTCCTTGGAGGGCAAGGCGAACCGGCTCTCGATGATGATCCGCGGAAACCTTGCCATGGCGATGCAGGGCCTAGCCGTCGTTCCGATCTTCGCTGGCTACGACCTCGAGACCAGTGCCGGGCGGATCTTCTCCTACGACGTCACTGGCGGCTGCTACGAGGAGCACGACCACCACAGCATCGGCAGCGGTTCGATCTTTGCCCGCGGCGCGATGAAGAAGCTCTTCCGCCGGGGCATGGACGCAGACGCGGCGGTGCGGGTGGCGGTCGAGGCGCTGTGGGATGCCGCCGACGACGACTCCGCGACCGGGGGACCCGACCCCGGCCGGCAGATCTGGCCGACGATCGCCCTGATCGACGCCGAGGGTGCCCGCTTCCTGCCCGACGACGATGTCGGGATGGTCGTCGATGCCGTCGTGGCCGGCCGGCGGGGCAACCCGGGAGGTGCCCAATGACCCAGATGCCCTTCTACGTCTCGCCCGAGCAGCTGATGAAGGACCGGGCGGACTTCGCCCGCAAGGGGATCGCCCGTGGCCGGTCAGTCATCGTCGCCGGCTTCGACCATGGCATCGCCTTTGTCGCGGAGAACCACTCCCGCACACTGCACAAGGTCTGCGAGATCTACGACCGGATCGGCTTCGCTGCAGTCGGCAAGTACAACGAGTTCGAGAACCTCCGCGTTGCCGGGGTCCGGTATGCCGACTTGCGCGGCTACTCCTACGACCGTTCCGACGTCACCGCCCGAGGGTTGGCCAATGCCTATGCCCAGACCCTGGGCACGGTGTTCACCCAGGAGCACAAGCCCTTCGAGGTGGAGATCGTCGTCGCCGAGGTGGGAAACGACCCCGGCGGCGACCAAATCTACCGGCTGAACTATGACGGCTCCGTCGCCGACGAACAGGGTTTCGTGGCCATGGGTGGGGCGGCTGAGGCGATTGACCAGGGGCTGAGGGCTCGGTGGAAACCCGGGATGCCCCTAGGTGACGTCCTCACTCTGGCCGTCAGTCTCCTCGGGAAGGACCCCTCGGGGGGAGCGGACCGGGTGCTCGACCCGGATTCGCTCGAGGTGGCGGTCCTGGACCGCAACCGCCCCCGACGGACGTTCCGGCGGATCCAGGGGCCGCTGCTGGCGGCTCTGCTCAGCACCACGAACCCGACGAGCGATGTCCCGGAGGCCGATGATGCCACCCCGGGTCGGCATGCCGTGCTCTCCGAAGCGCCC
Organism: Phycicoccus sp.; assembly: GCA_039812375.1. Taxonomy (GTDB): domain Bacteria; phylum Actinomycetota; class Actinomycetes; order Actinomycetales; family Dermatophilaceae; genus JAGOME01. Next base: position 52,182 of record JBDIAO010000006.1, read on the forward strand.
GCGGAGGACTCCCGGATCGGATCGACCCGGGAGGCGTCGACCAACCCGCAGACTCAGCGGACCCATGACGGTGACGAGGACGGCTGAGGAGTGCAATGGACCGGCGGATCTTCGGCATCGAGACCGAGTACGGCATCACCTGCACCTCTGATGGGCAGCGCGTGCTCACCCCGGACGAGGTTGCTCGCTACCTGTTTCGCAAGGTCGTCGCCTGGGGCCGCTCGAGCAATGTCTTCCTCGCCAACGGCTCCCGGCTCTACCTTGATGTCGGCTCCCATCCGGAGTACGCCACAGCCGAGTGTGACTCGATCCTTCAAGTCGTCGCGCATGATCGCGCGGGGGAGCGGATTGTCGAGGACCTCGTCTCGGACGCCCAGAGCCGCCTTGCCGAGGACGACATCACCGGCGACATCTTCGTCTTCAAGAACAACACCGACTCCGCCGGCAACTCATACGGCTGCCACGAGAACTACCTGGTCCGCCGGGCAGGCGAATTCCAGGAGGTCTCAGACGCCCTGCTGCCGTTCCTGATCAGCCGGCAGATCGTCTGTGGTGCCGGCCGGCTGGTGCACACCTCCAAAGGTGCCACGTATGCCGTGAGCCAGCGCGCCGACCACATCTGGGAAGGAGTGTCGTCGGCGACCACTCGAAGCCGTCCCATCATCAACACCCGGGACGAGCCTCACGCCGACGCCGAGCACTTCCGTCGCCTGCACGTCATCGTCGGAGACTCGAACATGAGCGAGACGACGACGATGCTCAAAGTCGGCTCATGCGACCTCGTGCTGAGGATGATCGAGGCCGGGACCGCACTGCGCGACCTCACTTTGGAGAACCCCATCCGAGCGATTCGGGAGATGAGCCACGACCCCAGCGGGCGGCGCACCGTGCGCCTGTCCAGCGGTCGCACCCTGAGCGCTCTCGACATCCAACGAGAGTTCCACGCCGCAGCCGTCACGTTCCTAGAGCGCGAGGGCAGCGCCGACCCCGCTCACGAGCGGGTACTCGAACTGTGGGGTCGCACGCTGACCGCCGTCGAGACCGACCGACTCGACCTCGTGGGCACCGAGATCGACTGGGTCATCAAGAAGCAACTCATCGATGCCTATGCCGCACGTCATAGCCTTTCCCTCGGTGACCCCCGGCTGGCCCAGATCGACCTCGCGTATCACGATGTGACTCGCTCCCGCGGGATCTTCCACCTCCTGGAGCGGCGCGGTCTGGCTGCCCGGGCCGTGACGGAATCGGCAGTGGAGGAGGCGCGAGAGCACCCACCAGCCACGACCCGGGCCAAGCTCCGGGGGGACTTCATCCGGGCCGCGACCGAGCACCGGCGTGACTTCACCGTCGATTGGGTGCACCTCAAGCTCAACGACCAAGCCCAGCGCACGGTGCTGTGCAAGGACCCGTTCCTGGCCCAGGACCCGCGGGTGGAGCGACTCATCGATTCCATGGCCGGTTCCTGAGATTCCATGGCCGGTTCCTGAGCAGGGCAAACGCGGCCGCAGCCGCAGCCGCGGCGGGCCCTGTCGTGGACCGCAGCCACAGCGGGGGCGGTTATCGTGGACACCCGATGTCGCGCCCGCATACCACCCGTGCGCGACTGCCCGGACCCCCACGGAAGAGATGCCCACCCATGCTCCACCACGCACGCCGCGCCGTCGCCGTCCTTGCCCTGGCCACGCTGGGCCTTACCGGCTGCGCCAGCAGCTCAGGCGGTGCGAAGTCAGCCGACGTGCTCTCCCAGGTGAAGGTGAGCGCCGGTGACGGCGAGAACGCCGCCCCCAAGGTCGAGCTGACCAAAACGCCGTTGTCAGCCACCGCGACCGAGAAGAAGATCCTCAAAGAGGGTAAGGGTGCCGTTGTGGCCAAGACCGACATCGTCACCGTCCACGCCGTTGTCGTCAACGCCTCCGACGGCAAGCTCATCGAGGAGAGCTTCTCAGGACCGACGATCGGGGTCGACCTGGGCTCCGACATGACCTTCGCGGCGCTGCGCTCGACGCTGCCGGGCGTGAAGGTCGGCTCCCAGGTGCTTATCGCAGCACCGCCGAAGGACGCCTTGGGCGATGCCGGGCTGGATTCGCGTGGGATCAAGGGGACGGACACGATGGTCTTCCTCGTCGACCTCGTCTCCGAGGTCACTCCGCTCGCGCATGCCGAAGGGACTGAAGCCCCCGCCGACCCCGCGCTTCCCTCGGTGCAGTGGCACCCCGACAAGGCGGCGACGATCACTATCCCCAAGGACACCCAAGCTCCCGGGGATCTCGGCGCACATGTCCTCATCGAGGGCAACGGGCCGGAGCTGAAGAGCGGTGACCACGTCCGGGTCAGCTACACCGGGGTTCTCTGGGGATCCGGGGAGACCTTTGACTCGTCGATGACCCGGACCCCGAGCTTCTTCGACTTCGCGCTGGGCGCCGGCAAGGTCATTCCCGGCTGGGACAAGGGACTGGAGGGCAAGAAGGTGGGGTCGCGGCTGCTGCTCGTCATCCCACCGGGCGACGGCTACGGCGCGGCCGGCCAGCCTTCGTCGAAGCCGCCGATCTCCGGCACGGACACTCTGGTCTTCGTCGTCGACATCCTGGCCGCCTACTGACGGTCCACCAGCTCGGCCACCTACGGACGGTCCACCAGCCCCGCGGCGTGCCGGCCGGCGACCGCACTGGTGAGGAATGCCTCGCGTTCCTCCTCGAGTCCTCGCCCCATCGTCGACAACGGCACCGGGGTGGCGCGCAGCGCCTCGAGGAGGCCCTCAGTGGGCACCTCATGCAGTGTCAGAGGCCCGACCGCTTCGGCGACGAGCTCCCGAGCCTCGGCCACCACGCGAGCCCGCCGGGCGGTGTCGGGGGCAGGGACAGGCACGTCGGCGGGGGCCAGGCAGATCCTCCCGTATGCCGTGTGGCTGTGGTGCGAGATGCCGCGGTGGCGCTGACGGGGGTCGGCCTGGGAGACGCGTAAGGCCGCCACGCCCCGGCCGCGGAGGGTGTGTGCGGCATTGAGTGCCTCGCCGGCCGCGACCCCGGAGTAGCCCCATGGGGTGTCCGTGCCCACATTGCCCGGGCCCTGGATGACGACGGCCACCTCAGCGTCGAGGACATGCCGAGCTGCGAGCAACCCCGAGTGCAGAGTCACCGCCTCGTGCATCCCTCCGAAGGCCTGTCCCACGGTGATCGTCGCGGTGAGCCAACCGGCCGAGACGAGCCCGGCGACACTGCGGGAGAACGCTAGTGGGAGTGCTCCGCCGTCGGTCATGAGATAGGCAACACGCGCTGTGGGCCGCACGGTGCGGATCCCCGCGAGGATTGCCGGCAGGGCGGAATGCAGGTCGGCGGCGATGACCGGCAGGCCCGCCAGGTCCCCCTCAGCCGCAGGACCGTTATTCATGACAGCATGGTGCGGGCTGTCCTGCTCGTCGACGGCGAGGAACATCTGCTGCTGCGGGGTGTACCGCGCCTTGACGATATGGCCGGGCTCGTGGGCCCCAGGCGGATCCGGGGGAAGCCGGTCGGGGAAGGCGACGACAAAGGCGAGCCCCCCGGTGCCCAGACCGCGCAGCAGTGCCGAGCAGTTGAGCAGGACCAGGTCCCCCGGCGAGCCGGTACCCACCATCGCGGTGTAGCCCAGGGCACGGACCAGGCCCAAGCCGGGGACCTCCACGGCATACTCCACGGATCCGGGCCAGGACCGGACCGACTCGACCACCCGGCCCGAGCGCCACTGCATCACGGGCCCGAGCGTAGTGCGACACTTCCCTCGGGCCGTTCGGGTGGCGGTCGGGCCGTTCGGTGGCGGTCGGGTAGCGTCCCTGCCATGCCCTCTCCGAGCACGCCGACGGCCAAGACCGAGCGCCTGCTCAACCTGGTCCTGGTCCTGCTGTATACGCGGCGTCCGCTGACCCGGGCACAGCTGCGGGCCGCGGTCCCGCAGTACGGCCAGGGGGCGAGCGAGGACACTTTTTCGCGGATGTTCGAGCGCGACAAGGACGAGCTGCGCGAGCTCGGCATCCCGCTGGTCACCGAGTCACTGGGCTCGGCCTGGCACGAGGACGAGGGCTACCGGATCCACCAACGGGACTACGCCCTGCCCGATATCGACTTCGAACCGGACGAGATGGCCGCCCTGGGGCTCGCGGCCCGGGCCTGGGCCGCGGCCTCCCTTGCCGGCCCGGCCGCCCAGGCGCTGCGCAAGCTGCGCGCCTCCGGGGTGGAGCGTGACGAGGAGTCCCTGATCGGTGTCGAGCCACGGTTGCGCACCGTCGAACCAGCCTTCGACGCCGTCAAGGACGCAGTCACCCGGCGGGTCCCGGTCGCCTTCGACTATCGGCGCCCCGGGGCGCCGCTCACCTCCCGCAGGCAGGTCCAGCCGTGGGCGTTGCTGTCCTGGCACGGACACTGGTACCTCACCGCTCATGATCTGGCGCGGGACGCACCCCGGGTTTTCCGGCTCTCCCGGATCGAGGGTCAGGTTCGCGCAGCCGGCCCGCCGGGCAGCTACCAAGTGCCCGAGCACGACGCCCGCGCGATGGTCGCCGTCGACCCTCCGAGCCAGGCGACGAGCGCAGCCGTACTGCGGATCCGATCTGGCCGGGGACACCTGCTGCGCCGTCGCGCCCGCACCGTCCAGGCGCTCAGCGACGGCTGGGACCGCGTCAGCCTCGACCTCGGCGATCTCGCAGCGGGCGCCGACGAGATCACCGCGCACGGTAGCGACGTCATCGTCGAGCAGCCGCCAGAGCTCACCACGCTCGTCCGGGATCGGTTGCAGGCCGTGATCCGGGCACACGGGGGGGCACCATGAGTGCTCCCGAGAACGCACTTCAGCGGCTGTCCCGACTGCTCACCATGGTTCCGTGGCTGGTGCACCGGCAAGGCATCGACCTCACCGCGGCCGCCGCTGGGCTGGGGATCACCCCGGTTCAGCTCGAGAACGACCTGCAGCTGCTCTTCCTGTGCGGCTACGGGCAGATGCCCGACGAGCTCATCGACGCCCAGTGGGACCAGGGCCAGGTCTTCGTCACCAACGCCGACGCCATCTCCCGGCCGCTACGCCTGGGTGTGGACGAAGCCGTCACGCTCATCGTCGGGCTGCGAACCCTGCGGGACGTGAGCACCGGGGAGGCCGCAGACACCCTTGAACGGGCCCTGGGCAAGCTGGAAGCAGCTGCCGGCCGGGCCGCGGAGGCCGCAGACCGGGTCGCCGTCTCCCTCGAGGGTCGCGACGAGCATCTCGCCGCCGCCGAGCACGCCCTGCGCGAGCGCCGCCGGGTGCATCTGACCTACCTCGTGCCCGGCCGGGACGAGGCCACCGAGCGTGACGTGGACCCGATGCGGGTCCTTGGTCTGGACGGCCGCTGGTATCTCGAGGGCTGGTGCCACCGGGCCCAGGACACCCGCCTCTTCCGGATGGACCGAGTTCTCGAGCTGACCGTCCTCGACGTCGACGGAACGCCGCCGGAGCGGGCGGCGCCACGCGACGTCGGCCTGGGTGCCTTCGCGCCCGGTGCCGGCGACCTCACCGCCACCGTGCACCTGGCTCGTGCTGCTGCCTGGGTCGTGGACCACTACCCGGTCCAGTCCGTGGAGGAGCTCGACGACGGGGCGCTGCGGGTGCAGTTGGCCACCGCTGATACCGCCTGGCTGGTCCGCCTCGTCCTGCGTCTGGGCGGGAATGCCGTCATCGAGGAGCCCGCTGAGCTGGCCACGGAAGTGCGTGCGCGCGCGGCCGCCGCACTTGCGGCATATCAGGGGTGAGCACAACCCCGCGTACACTGGCAGTGATCCTGACCGGCGCCCCCGGTCTCGCAGACACAAGGATGTTCATCGCATGCTTCGCGGACTCACCGGCTGGCACCTGGTCATCATCATCGCGCTCTTGGTGATCCTCTTCGGCTTCAAGCGCCTGCCCGATGCCGCCCGTAGCCTGGGCCGTTCTATGCGGGTCTTCAAGTCCGAGGTCGACGAGATGAAGAACGAGTCGCGCAGCGAGGCTGCCGACGCAACGGTGGCCGGGGAGACCGTGGCAGAGGGCAGCCAGGCCCCAGTCGACGCGAACAGCTCCAGCCCGGACGGTCCTGGCTCTGCCGGCGGCCCCTTGAGCGAGGGCTCACCCAGGACGGACAACCGGTCCTGAGCAGGCCGGTGACCGTCCCTGCCATTGACATCCATGGCCGCCCTGCGCCGCAAGGAGCGTGACCCAGAGGGTCGGATGTCGTTGGCCGACCACCTGCGCGAGCTCCGCAGCCGGGTCGTCAAGGCGGCATTGGCCATCGTCGCCGGTGCTGTGGCCGGCTGGTACCTCTTCAGTCCGGTCTATCATCTGCTCACCGCCCCCATCGATGCCTACAAGGCGGCGAACCCGGCGCGGGCCGACGACGTCAAGCTCGTCTACTCCGGCATCACGACAGCGTTCTCGCTGCACTTGAGCGTCGCCGTCTTCATCGGCTTCATCGTCTCCAGCCCGGTCTGGCTCTACCAAGCGTGGGCGTTCATCGTCCCGGGTCTGACCCGGAAAGAGAAGCGACTCAGCCTCGCCTTCATCTTCTCCGCGGTTCCGCTGTTCGTTCTCGGACTGTGGCTGGCCCACTTCTCACTGCCCATCGTCATGTCAGTGCTCCTCGGCTTCGCCGAGACCGGGACTGCGAATTTCCAGCAACTGGCCGACTACTTCAGCTTCGTCATGCGGTTCATGCTCGGCTTCGGCTTCGCCTTCCTGCTGCCGGTCTTTCTCGTCGGGCTCAACATGGTGGGTATCCTGCCCGCCCGACGTCTGATCAGGTCGTGGCGGATATCGGTCTTCCTGATCTTCGTCTTCAGCGCGATGATGATGCCGACCCCGGACCCCTACTCGATGTTCCTCCTCGCCGGACCCCTCGTCGTCCTGTTCTTCGCGGCAGTCGGGGTCGCGGCCCTCCTCGACCAGCGCAAAGCCGTGACCCGCCCACAGTGGCTCGACATCGACGACACCCAGGCTTCGGTGATCGACCCCCCATCCGGTCCGTGAGCGGGCCCGGAACGTCACTGCGGGTCGGGGTCGTGGTCAACCCCACCGCGGGCAAGAACACCGGAGCCCGGATCGGCCAAGAGGCGGTGATCCGCCTCGCCGCGGCAGGGGCACGGGTCGTCGACCTGTCGGGCATGGACGCCGACCACGCTGCGCAGCGTGCCCGGGCAGCGATCGCCGCCGACCAGATCGACGCCCTCGTCGTCGCCGGTGGGGACGGCATGGCGCACCTGGGTGCGAACGTCTGCGCAGGCACCGGTGTCCCACTCGGGATTGTCGCGGCCGGCACCGGCAACGACATCGCCCGCGAGCTCGGCCTGCCCGTCCGTGACCCGGTCGAGGCCACGGAGCGCATCCTGGCCGGTCGCGTCCGCCAGATCGACCTCGCCCGCACCATGACCGCCAGCGGCTCACCCCGGTGGTTCGTCGGGGTGCTCGCCGCCGGGTTCGACGCCGTCGTCAACGAACGCGCCAACGGCTGGAGCTGGCCAAAGGGTCAGATGCGCTACAACCTCGCGATACTCCGAGAGCTCCCCGTCTTCCGGCCCATCCCCTACCAGCTCACCCTCGACGGTGTCCGCGAGGAGACCGAGGCGATGCTGGTCGCGGTCGGCAACGGACCGGCATACGGCGGTGGGATGCAAGTCGTCCCCGGTGCCGTCCTCGATGACGGACTGCTCGACGTGCTCGTCCTTCACCGGATCTCTATCCCCGAGTTCCTCCGCGTCTTCCCGAGGGTCTTCTCCGGCGAGCACATACACCATCGAGCCGTCCAGATCCGGCGGGTGCGCTCGGTGACGCTGGCCGCCAAAGGGATCGTCGGCTTCGCTGACGGCGAGCGGTTCGGGCCGCTGCCGATGACCATCGATGTCGTCCCTGGGGCGCTCAGGGTGCTCGCGTAGGACCTCACGGGCCACGGACGCTCTCCCGTAGGGTCAGCTCTATGGCCAGTCCCTCGGAAGGGTATGCCGCCGCTCGTGCGCGGGCGGGGCACCCGCGCCTCGCTGCGTTCGAGGCCTCACTGCCTTTCCCTCTCGATGAGTTCCAGCGTCGGGCATGCCAGATCGTCGAGGACGGAACAGGCGTACTCGTTGCCGCCCCGACCGGAGCCGGCAAGACCGTCGTCGGTGAGTTCGCGGTCGCACTGGCCCTGACCACCGGGCGCAAAGCGTTCTACACCACGCCGATCAAGGCGCTGTCGAACCAGAAGTACCACGACTTGGTGGCGCGGCATGGGGCCGAGCAGGTCGGCCTGCTCACTGGGGACTCCTCGGTCAACGGTGAAGCGCCGGTAGTGGTCATGACGACCGAGGTGCTGCGGAACATGATGTATGCAGCCTCCTCGACGCTGACCGGTCTCGGCTTCGTCGTCATGGATGAGGTGCACTACATGGCCGACCGGTTCCGGGGCGCGGTGTGGGAGGAGGTCATCATCAACCTCCCCGAGTCGGTCCAGGTCGTCTCCCTGTCCGCGACGGTCAGCAACGCCGAGGAGTTCGGGGACTGGCTCACCCAGGTGCGCGGTGAGAACGGCATCGTCGTCACCGACCACCGGCCAGTGCCGCTGTGGCAGCACATGCTCGTCGGCACGACCTTGTTCGACCTGTTCGCCGACCCTGGCCACCATGCCGTCCTGGGGGGCCCCCGCTCGCCGGAGGCTCTCGAGCCGCGAGCCCTCGAGCCGCAGGCTCCCGAGCGGGCCGAACCACGGGTCAACCCCGACCTGCTCCACGAGATCCGGCGGATCGAACGCCTGGGCGCCCATGGGGAGCAGCCGAGAAACCGCCTCGGGCCCGGGGGTCGCGCCGAGCGGGGACAGTGGGCTGCCCCGCGGTCGAGGGGGAGGCAGCAGGATAAAGGGCGCCGGGGGATGCCGGGCCGGAGTGGATCTGGGAGCGGCGGATCAGGCCGCCCCGGACCCGGCCGCCCCGGAGCACGGCGCGGTGGCGGGGCCAGCCGGGTCGAGGTCGTCCGGGAACTCGACCGGGCCGCGCTGCTGCCCGGGATCACCTTCATCTTCAGCCGCGCCGGCTGCGAGGGGGCTGTCGCCCAACTGCTGTCCGCAGGGTTGCGCCTGGTCCCCGTCGCCGAGGGTGAACGGATCCGGCGGCTCGTCGAGGAGCGCATCTCGGGGCTTGCCGAGGAGGACCTCGGGGTGCTCGGCTATCACGACTTCGTCGACGGGCTCAGCCGCGGTTTCGCCGCGCATCACGCCGGTATGCTGCCGACGTTCCGGGAGGTCGTCGAGGAGCTGTTCGCCGCCGGCCGGGTCAAGGTGGTCTTCGCCACCGAGACCCTCGCGCTGGGGATCAACATGCCTGCACGGTCGGTGGTCCTCGAGAAGCTGGTTAAGTTCAACGGGGAAGCCCACGTTGATGTCACTGCGGCCGAGTACACCCAACTCACCGGTCGTGCCGGCCGACGCGGAATCGACGTGGAGGGTCACGCCGTCGTGCAATGGACCCCAGGGCTCGACCCGGTGGCGGTCGCGGGTCTCGCCGCGCGGCGAACCTACCCACTCAACTCGAGCTTCCAGCCGACATACAACATGGCGGTCAACCTCGTGGCGACGGTCGGGCGGGAGCGCGCCCGCACCATCCTGGAGAGCTCGTTCGCCCAGTTCCAGGCCGACCGCTCCGTCGTCGGGCTGGTCGCCCAGGTCCGGCGCAACGACGAGGCGCTCGCGGGGTATGCCACGGCGATGACGTGCCATCTCGGGGACTTTGCGGAGTATGCCGCACTTCGCCGGTCGCTCTCCGATGCCGAGAAGGAGGGAGCCAGGGCACGCTCCGCCAGCCAGCGCACAGCTGCCGCCCTGAGTCTGGACGCCCTCGGAATCGGTGACGTGTTCCGGATCCCGACCGGTCGGCACGCAGGGTGGGCCGTCGTGGTCACCCCCGCACGCACGCACCATGGGGAGTGGACCGGGCCAGGTGTCGTCACCGCAGACCGGCACCACCGCCGACTCACCTTGGCGGACGTCCCAGCACCGGTGGAGAAGGTCGCCGGGGTCAAGGTGCCGCCGCACTTCAACCCCAGGAGCCCCAAGGCCCGCCGGGACCTCGCGACCTCGCTGCGGATCGCGGTCCCGCACGACTATCCGTATCGGCCGAGGCCAGGCAAGGACGCGGCTCCATCAGTGCAGGTGGCGACAGGGGACGATGGGGGACGGGTCGCCGGCGTGCGCCGGCAGTTGGCCGCACACCCGTGCCACCAGTGCCCGGACCGGGAGGCCCATGCCCGGTGGGCGGAGCGGTGGTGGCGCCTGAAGCGGGAGACGATCGGCATCACCCGACGGTTGGAGAGCCGCACGAACACGGTGGCGCGCACGTTCGACCGGATCTGTGACGCCCTGGTGGCCTGCGACTACCTGTCTGCCGACGGGACGAGCGTGACCGGTGACGGCGAGCGGCTCCGCAGGCTCTACACCGAGCGTGACCTGCTCACCGCGCAGTGCCTGCGGGAGGGGGTGTTCCACCGGCTCGACGCAGCCGGGCTGGCGGCCCTCGCCTCGGTCCTCGTGCACACCCC
>JBDIAO010000007.1:0-62428 GCA_039812375.1 Phycicoccus sp.
CGGACCCTCCTCACCCGGACCCTCCTCACCCGGGCGGCTGCGCAGGGCGTGGGCCCAGGTGCTGCATGAGCCGACCGGTCCCATCCTGCTCATCGCGGCGGCGGTCCAGATCCTTCGTCAGGCCTGGGTTGCTCTTGTCGTCTTCGCCGGCGGTGCCCTCGTCATCGCCTGGGACCGGCGTCGCACGCCGACTCCGGTGCTCGCGCCAGGAGCGCCAGGAGCGCCGGGGCGTCGTCGCGCCAGGCTGGGGTTGGTCGGGGCCGGGATCATCGGGTATGCCGTCCTTGTCGCCGTCGTGCCGCGAGCCTCGATCGCCGAGTCGGCGACCCTCGCTGCGCCGGGAGTGCTCGCCGGAGTCATGGTCCTACGCCGCCGGCCCCCGGATCCGACACCGGATCCGACACCGGATGCGGGATCGGTGCGCGGGGTGGCGCGATACGCCTGGCTGATCCTCGGACTCGTGCTCGCGCTCATCGAGCTGGGCTCGTTCCTCAGTGAGACCACCTACGGGGTCACCGACCCAGCCCATCCGACGGTCAGCGATCTCATTGACCCGCTGCTCCAGGCGCCACTGGCCCGGGGAGTAGTCGCCACCGTCTGGGTCCTGGCCGGGATCTGGCTGGTGCGTCGGGCCGTACATGCCGGGGAGGCGGCGTGAGCGCCGGGGAGGCGGCGTGAGCGCACGACTGGTCAGCCTGTGGGGCTACGGTCTCGTCATCGCGGCGGCCGTGGTTCTCCAGGTGATCGCACGGCTCCGGCCGACGCTGGTCCCGTCGTTCGCCGCGGCCCTGCGCAGAGCGATGCGGCACCGGTCGGCTGCTCTCGGTCTCGTCCTGGCCTGGTGGTGGCTGGGCTGGCACTTCATGACCGGTGCTTAACCTGACGACCGGAGCCGCAGCCGCAGCACCGGGTCGCTCGACCCTCGTGCTCCGGCGCGATCAGACGCCCTCGACGATGTGTCTCTCCCGATCGGTGCGGGCACGGATCGTCCACGGTCCGGGGCGACCGTCACCGATGAGTTGGCCATCGACGGAGGCGATGGGCACGACACCGGCGACCGAGGACGACAAGAACGCCTCGCTCGCCGTCGCGAGGTCCTCGGGCCTGAGCCAGCCCTCGACCGGGCGCAGGCCGACGCGAGCCGCCCAGTCGAGGAGCCAGGCCCGCGTCGTCCCCGGGAGGATGCCGCACTCGAGCGACGGTGTGGCCAGTTCGCCCACTCCGTCGGGGGCGACCCGGACGAGGAAGATGCTGGCCTGGGTTGCCTCGGCAAGGTGGCCGCTCGTGGTGTGGAACACGACGTCATCGGCACCGGCCCGCCGGGCCTCGAGGCGCGCATAGACGTACTCCGCACGCGAGGTCGTCTTGACCCGCACGAGAGGGTTGTCCGGGTCGTGACGGATCGCCGAGGACACCAGGGTTACCGCGGGTGGGAGCTCACCGGGGGTGTGCCGCGGCGGAACGACGGGCCAGGCCTGGATCGCGATGGTGGGCGGGACCGCCTCGCTCTCCGTTGGTAGCAGGGTGCGGGAGCGGATCGGCCCCCGCGAGACGGTCACCCGCACTGAGGCGTTGCTGGTCGGGGCGTCAAGGCCCTCTGCCGCGATCAGGTCGGCGATTCCCTGGGCGATGATGGCTCCGGCGTCAGTGGGCAGGGTGATACCGAGGGTGTCGGCAGAGGCCCGCAACCGTGCAGTGTGCTCTGCAAGCTCGCTCACCCGGCCGTGACCCACCCGCAGGGTCTCGAAGACGCCGTCGCCGAGCTGGAACCCCCGGTCGAAAACGGACAGGTGGGTTCCCTGCGCTGGGCGCGTGCTGCCGTCGACCCAGACGAACCGCGGACCTCGATCGCTCATCGTCAGCTCCTTCCCGGTGACTTCCTGATCTTCCCGGTGACTCTCTGATCCTTCCCGGTGCCCCTCTGACCCTCTAGGGTCGGAGACGTGAACATCATCTTCGTCGAGCCCGGCTTTCCGGCGAACCAACGCCGCTTCGTCCTCGCCCTGGCATCGGTCGGTGCGAACGTCTACGGCGTCGGTGAATATGACGAGAACGACCTGGGCGACGAGTTGCGCGGCGCCATGCGCGGCTACTACCGGGTCGGCAACGTCGCCGATGTCGGCCAGCTCACCGCGGCGGTCCGGTTCTTCCAGAACCATGCGTGGATCGACCGCCTCGAGGCAACCATCGAGGCCCATGCTTTGCCGGCCGCCCAAGTGCGTGAGGCCACCGGCATCCCGGGGACCAGCGTGCACACCACGTGGCTGTGTCGGGACAAGCCGTCGATGAAGGAGGCCCTGCGTGTCGCCGGGGTCCCCACCGCCGCGTCGGCGGCCATCGACTCGGCGGAGCAGGCCCGTGAGTTCGCCGCGGGTGTCGGCTACCCGCTGATCCTCAAACCACGTGCCGGGGCCGGCGCCCAGGACACCACCCGGGTCGACAACGACACCGAGCTCGAGGCGGCCCTGGCGGCATTCGGCGCCAGCGGTGCGACCTCCATCGCCATCGAGGAGTTCGTCGAGGGGCACGAGGGCTTCTATGACACGATCACTCTCGACGGTCGGGTGGTCCACGACTGGGCGACCCACTACTACCCCAACGTTCTCGACGCGATGCGCCACCGCTGGATCTCGCCGCAGTTCATCGCGACGAACCGTCTCGATAGCGGCGGCTCCTTCTATCAGGAGGTCCGTGAACTCGGTCAGCGGGTCATCGAGGTTCTCGGAATCACGGCCTCGCCCACCCACATGGAGTGGTTCTACGGGCCCAAGGGGCTGCGGTTCTCCGAGATCGGCGCCCGTCCGCCCGGCGTGGGCTGCTGGGATCTCTATTCGGCGAGCAACGACGTCGACGTCTACCGCGAGTGGGCGCACCTGCTCACCCACGGCCGACCTGAACGGCCGATGAGACGCCCGTATGCCGCGGGCCTGGTCGCGCTGCGACCTGACCGTGACGGGGTGGTCACCGGCTACGGCGGTGTCCAGGAGATCTCCGGCCGCTACGGTCCGTGGATCATCGACGCGCACTTCCCGCCACCGGGGTCGGGGACCCAGCCCGTGGAGGCCGGCTACATGGCCAACGCCTGGTTGCGCATGCGCCACCCCGACTACGACCAGCTTCGGGCCATGCTCGACGACGCTGGCCGGACCATCCACATGCACGCGAGCTGAGCACCGACGCGAGCCGGACCGCGCTGACCATGACGACGATCCTCCTGGGGCCGCAACGATTCACCACGACCGTGCCTCCGGTTGTGCGCTCGCTGGGCGTCGACGGACCGATCATCATGGTCACCTCCGGCTGGGAGGAGCGCGAGGCTCAGGATGGCGAGCTCGCCGGACACCTGGACGGTCGCGGCGTCAACCTGCGGCTCTACCAGCGGGCCGTCGAGATCCTCGCGGCCGACTCTGCGATGCGGGCTGCGGTCCGGGAGTACCGCGGGCGACGCGCGGAACTGCGCGCCTTCTATGCGATCCGGCTGCGGGACGCCGAGGAGGCCCTGCACGCCGTGCGCCACCGCAGCGACCTCTACGGGCTGGCGCCCTCGGCCGACCGTGCTGCGATGCAGGCGCTGCGCGACGTCGACGACTGGTATGCTTTCGAGGCGGCCCGGATTGTCCGAGAAACAGCTGCCTCCAAGGTCTTCACCGCCAGCGAAGAGCTCGCCCGGCACCGCAGCGAGGTTGCGGACCTGTTGGGATCGGCCGCCGTGGTCCTCCTCGCCGGTGGGCACGTCGGCATCCTCATGGAGACCCTCCGGCTCTTCGAGGTGACGCTGCCGGCCCAGGTGCCGGTCGTGGCGTGGTCGGCTGGCGCCATGGCGGTGTGCGACTGGGTTGTCCTCTTCCACGACTTCATGCCGCACGGGGTGACCACCCCTGAGGTGCACGACCACGGCATGGCCCGGTTGCGGGGGATCATCGCCCTGCCACACGCGCGTCGGCGCCTGCACCTGGAGGACCGAGCCCGCATGGCCGCTCTGGCGGAGCGGTTCCCGATGCACCGGATGCTGCCACTGGACGACGGCACCATCGTCCGGTTCGCCGGCCCGATCTCGGACAGCACCGGTCGGGACGAACCACCGGTGGGGGCCCGCTTCCTCGGCACAGACGGGACGCTCGGGACGTGGGGGGCGGCGTGAGCGGCATACCGTTGCGAGAGCGCCCCAAACAGGACCGACGGTGCGACGGCAGGGGCCGGCGGTGACCACGAGACTGGCCATCAACCGCCTGCGCAGACGGGATCCACTCGACACCCACGCGGTCGACAAGTTCGTCGAACGCCACAGGTCGCCGATCATCGAGGGTGAGCGAGCGACCTTCTTCTACCGCGGCGAGGGTGACGCCGTGTTCGTCCGGCACCGGGTAGTGGGTCTGCCGGACCCGATGGTCATGAAACGGGTCGGAGCCACGGATCTGTGGGCCGCGACGTCCCTCCTGCCGGAGGGCTCGCGAGTGGAGTACCAGATCGAGGTCCGGCACGGCGAGCACTATGAGCGCTTCAACGACCCCCTCAACCCGCGGATCGCGACGAGTCCGCTCGGATCGTCGTCGGTGTGTGCGGCGGTGGGCTACGAGGTGCCCGACTGGGCCCTGCCTGACCCTGAGGCTCGTCCGGGGGAGCTCGTCGACGAGGTTGTCGTCAGCAAAGCGCTGGGGCGCGCGCAGCCGGTCCTGCTCTATCTGCCGGCGCGCTTCAACCGGGCACAGCGCTATCCGCTCCTCGTCGTGCACGACGGGAGCGACTATCTCAACTTCGCGTCGATGAAGACCGTGCTGGACAACCTCATCCACCGCCTCGACGTCGACCCGCTCGTGGTCGCGTTCGTGCCGCCGAAGGACCGGATGCGCGAGTATCCCAACTACGTGCCGCACGCCCGGTTCATCACCCGCGAGCTCGTGCCCTGGCTCACCGAACAACTGCCGTTGGTCAACGAGCCAGAGGCACGGTGCCTCATGGGCTCCTCGTTTGGCGGGGTCGCATCCGTGTCGACTGCGGTGCGCTACCCGGGCTACTTCGGGTCGCTGCTGCTCCAGTCCGCATCGCTGGTGTTCACCGACATCGGGTTCGAGCACGGTGGAGGGCGGGCGTTCGACCCGGTGGTCAAGTTCGTCAACCGATACCGGGCGCACCCGAGTGCGGTGGTCGACCGTATCTTCATGACGTGTGGGGTCTACGAGCCGCTGATCACCCCGAACCGTTCTATGGTGCCGGTCTTCCGGCATACCGGGATGACCGTGCGCTACGTCGAGGCCCGGGACGGGCACAACTGGGAGAACTGGCGTGACCGGCTCCGTGATGGGTTGTCATGGCTCTTCCCCGGACCCCAGAAGTACGTCTACGAGTAAACGGATCGAGGAGCCCATGAAGATGACTGACCGCTGGTGGTCCGACCGCCTCCAGCACGAGATCGGCCTGGCCCGCTGGGGCAGCTACGGGATGCCGGTGCTGGTTCTTCCCACCGCGGGGGGTGACGCCGAGGAGATCGAGCGCCACCACATCATCGGCGCCCTCGGGCCACTGATCGAGGCTGGGCGCGCGAAGGTCTACTCCTGTGACAGCGTCGCCGGTGCCGCGATGGCGGCCGACACCGGTTCGACGCAGTACCGGATGGCACTGTTCAACGCGTTCCACCAGGCGGTCGCGAACGAGGTCGTCCCGGCGATCCATGCCGACTGCGGCGGGCCGCTGCCGATCGTCGTCGCCGGTGCGTCGATCGGTGCCTTCAACTCCCTGGCGTTGATCTGCCGCTTCCCGCAGTTCTTCGGGGCGGCAGTGTGCATGAGCGGGACCTATGACATCCACCGGTTCATCGGCGGGCCGTTCACGCAGGACCTCTACTTCTCCTCGCCGCTGTCCTTCGTTCCGGGACTCGACGGTCCGGCACTGGACCTGCTGCGGCAGCGCTTCGTCGTCCTGGCCTCCGGCACCGGCCCCTGGGAGGACATCGGTGAGTCCTGGCGGGCAGCGAACGTGTTGGGGAGCAAGGGGATTCCCAATCGGGTCGACGACTGGGGGCCCGGATATGAGCACGACTGGCCGACGTGGCGGGCCATGCTGCCGATCTACCTCGACGATCTTCTCCCCTAAGGATCCAGTCACCCCAGTCACCCCAGTCACCCCAGTCACCTCAGCTACCCCAGCTACCCCGAACGAGGGGTGGGGGTGCGGGAGGTGAACGCCGCTGGCCTGCCCGTAGCCGAATCGATACCGGAGCCCTGGACCAGGTGGGGAGACCTGCGGTCGGCATACAACTAAGGTGTGGTGCCAGCGCCGATCGGCTGCAGCCTCTCTGTGCCGGCGGCGATGTGGAGAACTACGAGGAGGCAAACTCATGCAGATTCGTCGTGGGGCAGCCACGGTGGCCGGTGCGGCCGCTCTGGCACTGCTCGTCTCGGCGTGTGGCGCCGGTAACCCCGGAAGTGGCAGCACCGGTGCCGCCACAGGCGGCTCGGGGTCGCTGATCGTCGGTACCACCGACAAGGTGGTCTCGATCGACCCCGCCGCCGCGTACGACAACGGCTCGATGCTCGTCCAGACACAGGTCTTCCAGTACCTGCTCAACTTCCCCGAGGGCCAGACGAAGCCAGTTCCTGACGCTGCGGAGAAGTGCGAGTTCACCCAGCCCACCGAGTACACCTGCACGATGAAGGACGGGCTCAAGTTCGCCAACGGCAACCCACTCACTGCCAAGAGCGTCGCCTTCTCCTACAAGCGGATCATCGACATCAACGACGCGAACGGGCCGGCGTCGCTGCTCGGCAACATGGCCTCGGTCGAGGCCAAAGACGACAAGACTGTCGTCTTCACCCTCAAGTCGGGTAACGACCAGACCTGGCCGCAGATCCTGGTCACCTCGGCCGGCCCGATCGTCGACGAGAAGACCTACCCGGCGGACAAGGTCCTCTCCGACGAGGACGCGATCAAGGCCAACGGCTTCTCCGGCCCGTACACCATCGGCACGTACCAGAAGAACCAGGTCGCGGAGTTCAAGGCCAACCCGGACTACAACGGCGCCTTCAACAAGCCACAGGTCGCCCAGGTGACGATGAAGTACTACACCGAGGCAGGCAACCTCAAGCTCGACATCCAGAACAAGAACATCGACGTCGCGTGGCGCTCGCTCACCCCGACCGACATCGAGTCGCTGGGCAAGGTCGACGGTCTCAAGGTCTACACCGGCGCCGGTGGTGAGCTGCGCTACATGGTCTTCAACCTCAAGACCATGCCCGGTGGCACCGACGCGCAGAAGCTCGCGGTCCGCCAGGCGATGGCCTCGAGCATCGACCGGGAAGCCATCTCCACGAAGGTCTACAAGGGCACCTACAAGCCCTCGTTCTCGCAGGTCCCGCCGGGTCTGCCGGGCGCGAACGAGGCGTTCAAGACCCTCTACGGTGACAAGCCGAACCTGGATGCCGCCAAGAAGTTCCTCGCCGACGCCGGGGTGGCCACTCCGGTGCCACTGGAGATCTGGTACAACCCGGACCACTACGGCAGCAGCTCGGACCAGGAGTACAACGAGATCAAGCGTCAGCTCGAGGCGACGAACCTGTTCACGGTGACGTTGCAGTCCTCCGAGTGGACGACGTACTCCAAGGAGCGCACCAAGGACTCCTACCCGATCTACCAGCTCGGTTGGTTCCCGGACTACCCGGACGCGGACAACTACCTGACCCCGTTCTTCGGTCCGAACAACTTCCTGCAGTCGCACTATGCGAATGACGAGATGAACCAGCTCCTCACCGCGCAGGCGACCGAGAGCGACTGGGCCAAGCGAGAGGCCCTGCTCGGCCAGATCCAGGACAAGGTGGCCAAGGAGGTGCCGACCCTGCCGATGCTCTACGGGGCCCAGGTTGCCGTCGCCAAGAGTGACGTGAAGGGTGTCGACAAGACCCTCGACGCGGCCTTCAAGTTCCGCTTCACCTCGCTCTCGAAGTAGCACCTTCCCAAGTAGCACCTTCCGAAGTAGCACCTCTGGCAGCAGCACCCATCGTGTGCGCCGGCACGGGACATCCCGTGCCGGCGCACACGCAGCACGAGGAGGCCCGCCGACATGGCGATCACCCAGGTCCCACCCCTCGATAGTCCAGCGCCGGAGACCCCCAGGCGGTCCAGCCGAGGTATGCCGCCGTTGGCCCGCTACCTCCTCATCCGGGCGGCCCTGGTCCTGCCGATGATCTGGATCCTGGTCACCCTTGTCTTCCTCCTCATGCGGGTCATCGGTGACCCGATCACCGCAGCCCTCGGCGGCCGGCTCACCCCGCAGCAGATCGCCGAACGTAAGCACGCCGCCGGGCTGGACGGTCCGATCCTCGGGCAGTACTGGGACTACCTCAGGGGTCTGTTCCGGCTCGACTTCGGCCACACCCTCACCGACAACCGGTCGGTCACCGACATCTTCATCGTCAACGGCGCTGCGACCTTGGAGCTCGCGTTCTGGTCGCTCATCGTGGCCTTCGCCGTCGGGGTGCCACTCGGGCGGATCGCCGCCCGGTACCGGGACCGGCTCCTCGACGTGGGTCTACGGATCTTCTCCATCGTCGTGTATGCCGCCCCGGTCTTCTTCCTCGGCCTGCTCCTCAAGCTGGCCTTCTCGCCGCTGGGGTGGCCGGTCGCCGGCCGGTCGAGTGTCGAAACCGAGCTCGTCCTGGCCAACGTGAAGCCCAAGACGCACATCATGATCATCGACGCGATTCTGTGGGGCAACCCGACCTATGTCTGGGACGTCTTGCAGCACGCCTTGCTCCCGGCGCTCACGCTCGGTCTGCTCACCGGCGGAATCTTCCTGCGACTGGTCCGGATCAACCTCATCGGCACCCTCGGTGCTGACTACGTCACCGCCGCCCGGGCTCGCGGCGTGGCCGAGCGCAGGGTGGTGCGCAAGCATGCCTTCCGCAACGCCCTCGTCCCGGTCGTCACGGTGATGGGGATGCAGATCGCGATCCTCCTCGGTGGAGCGGTGCTCACCGAGACGACGTTCGAGTGGCAGGGTCTGGGCTACACCCTGGCCCAGTACCTCATCAAACGGGACTTCCTCGCCGTGCAGGGCATCGTCACCGTCATCGCCGTCGTCGTCGGCTTCGCCAGCCTGATCATCGACATCATCGTCGCATTCGTCGACCCGCGCGTGCGGTTCTGAGGAGCAGCCGTGATCTCCTACATGCGCAACGCCCGAGGCATCCAGCGGGCCATGCTCCTGACCGGCGTTGTCGTCATCATCGTGTTCATCCTGATCGCCGTCTTTGCGCATCTCATTGCTCCGTATGGCTTCAACCAGGCCAGCGCGAACGGGGTCGACTTCAAGGTTCAGCAGGCGCCGTCAGCAGCGCACTGGTTCGGCACCACAGTCGGTGGTGAGGACGTCTTCTCCAGGGTCGTCTACGGGGCTCGCACCGCCCTCGAAGTCGTCGTCCTGGCAGTGCTGTTCTCCCTTCTCATCGGAGTGCCGCTGGGGCTGATCTCCGGCTATGTCGGCAAGGGCCTGGACCGGGCCCTGGTGCTGGTCACCGACGCGATGTACGCGTTCCCGTCGCTGCTGCTGGCGATCATCGTGGCGATCGTTGTCTCCGGTGGCCAGTCCGGGGTCGTTGGCGGCATACTCTCCGCGGCCGTATCGATCACCGTCGTCTTCATCCCTCAGTATTTCCGGGTCGTGCGAAACGCCACGTTGAGCGTCAAGGTGGAGCCCTATGTCGACGCCGCCCGCGTCGTCGGCACGCCGGTGCCGTGGATCCTGGTCAAGCACATCTTCGCCAACGTCCGCCAGACCCTGCCGATCATCGCCACTCTCAACGCCTCGGAGGCGATTCTCACCTTGGCCGGCCTGGGCTTCCTCGGGTTCGGCATCCAGCCGTCAGCGGCTGCGGAGTGGGGCTACGACCTGAACAAGGCGCTGCCGGACGCCACGAACGGGATCTGGTGGACGGGGGTCTTCCCCGGCTCGGCGATCGTCCTCATGGTGCTGGGCATCACGCTGCTCGGCGAGAGCCTCAACGATCTCCTCGACCCGCGGCTGCGGGCCCGGCGCGGCGACACCACCCAGGCCGACGTCGCGGAGCTGGCGCAACTTGCCGGGTCCACGGCCCCCGCAGTCGTGCGGCCCCCCAAGGACGAGAAGCGGGTGGCCACTCTCAGCCTGGCCGACCTGTCGGTGTCCTTCCGCACCGATAGCGGCCCGGTGCACGCCGTCGAGGATGTCAGCTTCGATGTCGCTCCCGGTGAAGTCGTCGCCGTCGTCGGGGAGTCCGGGTCAGGAAAGTCGGTCAGTTCCCGGGCCGTCCTCGGACTGCTGCCGAGCACGGCGAGTGTCTCCGGCAGTGTCACCCTCAAGCGAGAGGGACACGCTGCCCTGGAGCTGATCGGCGCGACCTCGCACGCCCTGCGGCAGGTGCGCGGTGACCAGGTCTCGATGATCTTCCAGGAGCCCTCGACCGCGCTCAACCCGGTCTACACGATCGGTTGGCAGATCATGGAAGGGTTGCGGGCGCACAAGCGGATGAGCCGCAAGGCGGCCCGGGCCCGGGCAGTGGAGCTCCTCGGGCTGGTCGGCCTGCCCGACCCGGATCGTCGGATCGACTACTACCCGCACCAGTTGTCGGGTGGCCAGAAGCAGCGGGTCGTCATCGCCATGGCGATCTCCTGCGACCCGGACGTCATCATCGCTGATGAGCCGACGACGGCTCTTGATGTCACCGTGCAGGCGGCCGTGCTCGAGCTGCTCCTGGAGCTGCGGGACCGGCTCGGCACCGCCATCGTGCTCATCACGCACAACATGGGTGTGGTCGCCGACATGGCCGACCGGGTCGTCGTCATGTATCGCGGCCAGATCGTCGAGCAGGCCGGTGCGCAGGAGTTGTTCGCCTCGCCGCAGCACCCCTACACCCGCCGGCTCCTCGATGCCGTGCCGCATCTGGGTCACGGGACCGGGACCGACCTCAGCCTCGCTGTCGACGCCGAGCCGGTCTTGCGGATCGAGCACCTCGTCGTCGACTTCCCCGGCGGGCTCGGCCAGCCGGACTTCCGGGCGGTCGACGACGTCAGCCTCACCGTGCACAAGGGCGAGGTTGTCGGCCTGGTCGGTGAGTCCGGCTCCGGCAAGTCGACCGTCGGTCGCTGCGTTGTCGGGCTGCAGCGTCCGAGCAGCGGCGTCGTGAGGCTGCGGGGCGAGCAAGTCTCGGGCTTGAGTGACCGTGAGCTCAAGCCGTTGCGGAGCAGGTTCGGTTTCGTCTTCCAAGACCCTGCGGCCTCGCTCAACCCTCAGCTGACGATCGAGGACTGCATCGCCGAGCCGCTTCGGGCCGAGGGCGGGATGACGACGCCGCAGCAGCGGGCCCGGGTCCTGGAGCTTCTCGAGAGTGTGGAACTCCCGCGGGACTATGCCCAGCGCTACCCGCACGAGCTCTCCGGAGGCCAGCGCCAGCGAGTCAGTCTCGCCCGATCCCTGGCGTTGCGCCCCGAAGTGCTGATCGCCGACGAGCCCACCTCCGCCCTGGATGTCTCGGTGCAGGCTCGGGTGCTGGAGCTCTTCGCCGACCTGCAGCGTGAGTTGCAGTTCGCTTGCGTCTTCGTCAGCCACGACCTTGCAGTCGTCGACCTGCTCGCCAACCGGGTTGCCGTCATGCAGCGCGGCCGGATCGTCGAGATCGGCTCGCGCGCCCAGGTGCTCGGCAATCCGCAGCAGGAATACACTCGCCAGCTCATCGCGGCGGTGCCCGTGCCAGACCCGATCGAGCAGCGTCGCCGCCGCGAGGAGCGCGGAAACCTGCTCACCGACATCGCTTGAGCAGGACCCGGCGGCTAGTGTTGCTGCGTGCCCGAGCCGTCCCCGACCGTGGCTGACCTGGAGACGGGCGACGAGCCCGGCCCCAACCCGCGGCTGGCTGCCGGACTCGTCGACGTGCTCGTCTACATCGTCGTGCTCAACCTGTTCGCCGAGTACCTCCCGATGGTGTTCAGCGAGACGTTCACGCTCTCCCTGCTCACCGCCGTCCTGCTCAAGGGCGTCCTCGAGGTGGTCCTGGTTGCCAAGCGGGCCGCCAAGGGCCGGTTCACCCAGGCAGCCACTCCTGCAGGAAAGGTCGTGGCCGGGCTGATGCTCTGGGCTGTCCTGTTCGGCAGCAAGTTCGCCGTACTCGAACTCGTCAGTTTCGTCTTCGGCGGCCGGGTGCACCTCGGTGGGTTCTTCGCCGTGACCTCCCTGATCATCGTGCTGCTGCTGGCTCGAGCTGGGGTGCGCAAGCTCCTCTGGGCCACTGGCGGCTGACCAGATGGCGCCTGACCAACCGGGACATGGAACCGTCTCGTCGGGGATCCGGCGCTCACCCGCCGTGGGCTCCCGCGCGTTTTGCGGACCGCGCGCTCTACGGACCGCGCGCTCTACGTGGCGCGGGTGATCCCGTGCCTGAGGGCGAACAGGCTCGCGCTGACCCGGTTGGAGACACCCGCCTTGAGGTAGATGTGCTCGAGGTGGTTGCGGACGGTCTTCTCGCTGAGCACCAGCTCGTCCGCGATCTCCCGGTTGGAGCGCCCAACGGCCACCATCCGGAGGATCTCGAGTTCGCGGGTGGTCAGCCCAGCCGGTGAGGTCTTGCCTGGCGGGACCCCAGCACGGGGGGAGGGGCTGCGGGAGGTGTATACGACGGTCTCCACGGCGACGGCATCCAGACGCCCGGCGCCGACCTCCTGACGGAGCCGCAGCGCGACTACCTCCTCGCTCAGTGCCTCGCGGAAACCGCGCGGCTCGGTCAGCGACTGGTAGGCGTCTGCGGCGGCCAGGATCCGCGCCGACGCGGACAGGAACGAGCCGTCGGCCCCCTTGGGGTAGCCCGATCCGTCGAGCCGCTCGCGGTGCAGGCCGGCCAGGGCGGCGACCGGTTCGAGACCGGGCACGCGAGAGATGATCCGCTGGGTGAGGTGCGGATAGAGATAGACCCGCTCCCGTTCGGTGGCGGTCAGCGGTTGCGCCTTGGTCCACACTCCGCTGGAGACACCCAGCCGACCCACGTCGTGCACCCAGCCGGCCCGGCGCAGCACCGTGGCCTCGGTCTCGGGCAGGCCGTAGTGCCGGGCAGCCGAGGATGCGAGCTCGGCCACCCTGCGGGAGTGGCCGTGGCGGTGGGGCGATCGGAGGTCGACGAAGTCAGCGATGGCAACGAGGAGCTCGTCGAGTTCTCCCGGGCCCAGCGTGACGTCGCGGTCGGGGGCCTCGAGCAGAGCGGCCTCCCAGGCGTCCCCCACAGGGAGGTCGTGGGCCAAGTCCGGAGCGGCCTCCACGAAGGCGTCCGCAACCGCCGGGTCGAACTGGGTTCCGGAGCGCTTGCGGACCATGGCCACCGCCGCGTCGGTGCCATACTCGCGCAGCAGGACCTCGGCGACGTCGGCCACGTGCACAACCCGCATCTCGACGGGGATGCCGTCGCCAGCCACGCCGTCGGGCAGGCCGGCTCCGTCCCAACGCTCGAAGGTGTAGCCGATGGCGGCGCGCACCTCGGGACCCAGATGCAGCTGGTCGGCCAAACTCCCCGCCGAGGCATAGTGCGACTGGATAACCCTGGTCATCTGCGCCCGTGCCCTCACCGCGAACGCAGCCTGGCTCAGCACCCGGTGCCCAGGTGACTGGTCGCCGCCCACGTGCCCCAGCAGCAGTCGCATGAGCGGCAGCCCGGTGAGGTCGACCTCGAAGGTTGCCGCCCGGTAGGCGATGTCGTCGTCGAACAGGTCGGCGACCTCAGGCGAGTCCGCCTGGCAGCCGATCCAGGCGAGCAGGCCACCGTAGTAGACGACCCCACGCTGGGCCGCATCCAGGCCGAGGATGCCGGCGACCCGGGCGGCGATGATCGAGGAGCGCAGCATGTGCTCCATGGGTTGGCCCAGGCCGAGGTCGAGCGCCAGCGAGAGGGTCGCGAGGACCTCGGCTCGTCGGGGACGCGGGCCGCCGACCGCGGCCGCGTTCAGCGTCACGTACCTCAGGGTCCCACCCGGTCGCGGACAGGGCAACACGCAGCGGGCGCGGAAGCGCCTCAAGCCAGGTGCGCCGGATGCGCCAGGTACGCCGGATGCGCCAGGTCCCCAAGATGGGGCAGATGCCCCATGCGGCGTCCCCGGTACTGCGCACACCCTTGGTGGTGAGACGACAAGGAGGTGCCGAGATGGATCGACACGAGAGCCCCGTCGCCACGGCAATCCCCGAGGTGAACGGCGCCAGACAGAACCAGGTCACGCAGGGCGCGGTGGCGGTGGGCGAGGCCTTCGTCCGGGCGCTGGCGAGCCGGGACCGGCCCCGGCTCGTCGAGTTGCTGCGCGAGGACGTCGACTTCCAGGCCCTGACTCCGGGTCGACACTGGGTGGCCACCAACTCCATCGACGCGGTCGACGACATCATGCTCGGACGCTGGCTGGGACCGCAGGACGTTGTGCTCGACGTCCTGCGCCTGACCTCGGATGCGGTGATCGGCCGGCAGAGCGTGAGCTATCGCCTCGCCGTCCGCCGTGACGGCCGGGACCACGTCCTCGAGCAGCACGCATACTACGTCGCCGACGCCGGGCGGATCAGCTGGATCCGCGTCTTGTGCAGCGGCTACCAGGCTGTCGAACCGGCACCCATGCCCACGTGACACCGAATGGACCCCCACGTGACACCGAGTGGACCGCGACCGTCGCGGACCGCCACCATCGCGGGCCATCAGTGCGCGGGCCAACACCTTCGGATGAACCGTCCGAACCCACGAAAGGAGCGTCACCATGCCTGACTTCATGGATGTCCACACCGGAATGGTCGGGGTGACTCCGGCCGCCCTCGAGGTGGCCCACGCGGCCGACCTCGCCATCCAGGCCGAGGAGGGCGTCACCTTCGTCCGTGCCTGGGCCGACCCCGAGAGCGGCACCGTCTTCTGCCTGTCGCAGGCGCCCAGCGCCGACGCGGTCCGGCGGATCCACGAGCGGGCCGGTCACCCCGCCGACCACGTCCACGACGTCTCGGTCCAGGTCTGAGTCAAGGAGGGATCACCGTGGACACCAAGACCGTTGACACCAAGAGCGTGGACACCAAGACCGTGATCAGCTTGAGCACTGGGCTGGAGGATGCCGAGCGCGTCACCGTCGCCTTCCTGGTGGCGGTGGGCTCCGCGGAGTCGGGACGACCGACCCTGATGTTCCTCACCAAGGAGGCCGTCCGGATCGTGCATGGGGACGTCGCCCACGCCACGGCGTGTGCGGGCTGCCCACCGCTCGAGGCGCTGCTGCGCCGGTATGCCGTCGCCGGCGGCCGCTACCTCGTGTGCCCCATCTGCTTCGATGCTCGACACCTGGCCGCCGAGGGGTTGCTGGGCAACGCCTCCCTCGGTGGCACGGTGCCGATGTGGGAGTGGATCGGCGATGAGGCCGCCAACACCTTCAGCTACTGATCCGCGGCGATGAGTCTCTTCCCGGTTCGAGGTGTAGGTCGCACAATGGGGTGTGGCGGAACACCTCGAACCGGGATGCGCTGAGGGCAGGTGCCTCTGCGGCGTCCGCACAGCTCGAGATCGCCGACGAGCGCTGGCACGCTCGATCCTCCGACCGGCCTGCGCACCGTCGAGGCCTGGTGGGTCAGCCAGGCCAGTGACTCCGCCTCCCGCCCCGACATCCCCGAGCGCTCCACCGAGTAGGGCAGCCGAGCGGTCGACAGCGGCATTCAGCGCCTGACGTATGCCGCCAGGTGCTTGCCGGTCAGGGTGGATGCCGCGGACACCAGCTGGCTCGGCGTGCCCTCGAAGACGACCTGCCCGCCGTCATGCCCGGCGCCGGGGCCCAGGTCGATGATCCAGTCGGCGTGCGCCATGACCGCCTGGTGGTGCTCGACGACGACGACCGAGGTGCCGGAGTCGACGAGGGCGTCGAGCAGGGCCAGGAGGTTCTGCACATCGGCCAGGTGCAGCCCGCTCGTCGGCTCGTCGAGCACGTAGACACCCGCGGCGCTGCCCATCCGGGCGGCCAGCTTGAGCCGCTGACGTTCCCCGCCAGACAGGGTGGTCATCGGCTGTCCCAGGCGCAGGTAGCCCAGCCCGACGTCGACGAGCCGGGCCAGGATCCGCGCCGCGGCCGGCGTCTTCGCCGCACCGTCACTGAAGTGGGCCAGTGCCTCGAGAGCGGGCAGGTCGAGCACCTGCGCGATGTCCAGCCCGCCGAGCCGGTACTCCAGCACCGACGGCTGGAAGCGTCTGCCCTCGCAGTCCTCGCACGGTGTGGCGACGCTCGCCATGACGCTGAGCGGGGTGTCGATGACCCCGGCGCCGTTGCACGTCGGGCAGGCACCCTGCGAGTTCGCGCTGAACAGGGCCGGCTTGACCCCGTTGGCCTTGGCGAAGGCCATACGGATCGGGTCGAGGAGCCCGGTGTAGGTCGCCGGGTTGCTGCGCCGTGAGCCCTTGACCGGTGCCTGGTCGATGATGACGACCCCCTCGCGCCCGGCCACCGATCCGGTGACCAGAGAGCTCTTCCCCGAGCCGGCCACCCCGGTGAGCACGGTGAGCACCCCGAGCGGGATGTCGACGTCGACCCCCTTGAGGTTGTTGAGGTTCGCTCCCCGCACCTCGATGACCCCGGATGCCGCGCGCACGGCATCCTTGAGCCTCGCCCGGTCGTCGAGGTGCCGGCCGGTGAGCGTGCCGGAGGCCTGCAGGCCAGTGACGCTGCCCTCGAAGACGACCCGGCCGCCCTCGCTGCCGGCGCCGGGGCCGAGGTCGACGACGTGGTCGGCGATCTCGACGACCTCCGGTTTGTGCTCGACGACGAGGACCGTGTTCCCCTTGTCCCGCAGCTCGACGAGCAGGGCGTTCATCCGGGCGATGTCGTGGGCGTGCAACCCGGCGCTCGGCTCGTCGAAGACGTAGGTGACATCGGTCAGCGGCGAACCGAGGTGACGCACGAGCTTGACCCGCTGCGACTCGCCCCCGGAGAGGGTGCCCGCGGGCCGCTCGAGGGACAGGTACCCCAGGCCGATGTCGACGAAGGCGTCGAGCACGCCGCGCAGGGTCGTGAGCAGGGGAGCCACCGATGCGTCGGACACCCCGGACACCCACCGGGCGAGTTCGCGCACCTCCATGGCGCACGCGTCGGCGATCGAGATCCCGTTGATCTTCGAGGAGCGCGCCGCCTCGCTCAACCGGGTGCCGGCACACTCCGGGCAGGTCGCGAAGGTGACGACCCGCTCGACAAAGGCCCGTACGTGCGGCTGCATCGACTCCGGGTCCTTGGCGAGCATCGTCTTGCGCAGCTTGGAGATCAGGCCCTCGTAGGTGAGGTTGATCCCCTCGACCTTGATCTTCGTCGGCTCCCGGTAGAGCAGGTCGTGCAGCTCGCGCTTGGTGTACCGCCCGATCGGTTTGTCCATGTCGAAGAAGCCGCTGCCGGCGAAGATCCGCCCGTACCAGCCATCCATGCTGTATCCCGGCACCCGCAGGGCACCCTCGCGCAGTGACTTCGTCTCGTCGTACAGGGCATTCAGGTCGAAGTCGCTGACGTTGCCCCGACCGTCACACCGGGTGCACATCCCGCCGAGACGGGTGAAGCTCGCGCGCACCGCGCGGGTGCGTTCGGCGCCGCGCTCGACCCTCAGAGCGCCGGACCCGCTCGCTGTGGCCTGGTTGAACGAGAAGGCGCTCGGCGGCCCGACGTGCGGCCGACCCAGCCGGCTGAACAGGATGCGCAGCAGGGCGTTCGCGTCCGTAGCCGTGCCGACCGTCGAGCGTACGTCGCCGCCCATGCGTTGCTGGTCGACGATGATCGCCGTCGTCAGACCCTCGAGCAGGTCGACGTCGGGGCGGGCCAGGGTGGGCATGAAGCCCTGGACGAAGCTCGAGTAGGTCTCGTTGATCATCCGCTGGGACTCCGCCGCGATCGTCGAGAAGACGAGGGAGCTCTTGCCCGATCCGGAGACCCCGGTGAAGACGGTCAACCGCCGTTTGGGCAGTTCGAGGCTCACCCCGCGCAGGTTGTTCTCCCGGGCGCCGTGCACCACGATCCGGTCGTGGCTGTCGGCGAGGTGGCTGGGCGGGTCGGTCGGCATGGGCGTCAGTGTCGCACCCGAAACCGACAGTGGGCTGACGCAGACCGCTCCGGACGGATGCGTCCTGATCGGCTCAGAGGAAGCCGAGTTCGCGACCGCGGCGGACGGCATCCCGGCGGGTGTGCGCGCCCAGTTTCTGGTAGAGGGTGCGCATGTGTGTGCGGATGGTGTTGACGCTCACCACGTGCTCGGCGGCGAGCTCCGCGGCAGTCATCAGGCTTGGCAGCTCCCGCAGGATCTCCACCTCGCGGGGGGTGAGCAGGACACCACCGCGCAGGAGGCTGCGCGGCTGCTGGGATGAGGGCATCTGCTCCCACCGCCGGAGGATCGTCGAGACGAAGTCCTCGTGGATGCCGAACCGTCCCGTCTGCGCCTGGAGAAGGGTCCGGACCACGGGTCCGGCATCCCAGAACGGGCGCACGACCCCGCGGGGTCCGGCGATGTCGAGGGCGCGTCGCAGGGCCAGGCGCGCCTCGTCGTTGTCGCCGGCGGCGTGTGCGACCAGGCAGGCCAGCAGCGGTGCGACGATCTCGTTCGCCGGCGCGGCGAATCCCGTGGAACTGCTCTGAACTCGGTGCAGCACGGCCCGGCAGGCCGCCCACTCGCCCCGGGCCTGGTGGAGCTGGGCCCGGGCCACGAGCGGGTCCGCCCTTCCGGGCCACCGGACCTCGAGGTCACGCACGGCCACAGCGGCCCCGGCCAGGTCGCCGAGCCGCAGCAGAATCCGCACCCGCTGCATACCCGCCCAGACCTGCGCCGCCGGGGTCAGGCCGCCTGGGGTGCCGCCGTGGGCGAAACCGGCCAACGTGGCCAGTGCCTGCTCGGCCTCACCCGGTCGCTCTGCCCGCAGCGGTGTCCCGATCGCTGCCGTCGAGCTGGTGTATTCCGGGTCGACCGTCCCCGCCACCGCCTCCTCCGCCCGCAGGATCATCTGCCCGGCCCGGTCGGGCAGGAGCATGAGGGATGCCGCCCACGCGCCGGCGGCATAGATGTTCGCCATCGCAGGGTGCCGGGACCAGCCGCGGCTCTCGATGAGCTCGAGGGCCGCCGAGACGTAGTAGTCCGCGCCCGCGGCATCTCCACGAATCGCCGGCGCCCCGGCGAGGGTGCCCATCGCCTGCAGGGTGATCCGGTCGCGGCGGTGCAGGGTCGCCAGACCCAGGGCGAGGCGCAGATCGGCCCAGCTCTCCTCGTAGCGGCCGACGGCATACTCCCACTGGCCCCGGCTGACGAGCAGCAGCAGCAGGGTGTCCACGTCCTCCGGGGGCGGGGAAGGGTCCGGCTGCCAGGCCAGGACATCGGCGAAGGCCACCGGGAGCGCGGGGTCCTCGGGGCGGCCCTCGAGTCGGCGCACATGGAAGGCGGCGACTCGGCAGAGCGGCGGCAGCGCGCAGGGGTCCACCTCGACGGTGTATGGCGCCTGGTCCGTCGACCTCGCCGAGGCTGCCGGTGTCGGCCCCGGCTCGCGAACCGACAACAGGTGCCGAGCGGTGGCGATGTCCCCCTGGTCAGCCCACGCCAGTGCGGCGAGCCCCAGAGTGTCAGCATCCCACACGTGTCTCGGTAGGGCTTCCAAGGCGTCCAGCAGGTCTGGCGAGCGTCCCGTCGCGACGAGGTGGGCCCCGGCGCGGTGGATGAGAGAACGAAGCAGGGCCGGGTCGGCAGCGCGGGATGCATGCTGGAGAGCCAGCCCGGGGTTGCCGTGTGCCGCGAACCACGACGCGGCGACGGCGTGTTTCCGGCGCGGAGAATCCGGATCCTCGGCCGCGAGGTCGGCCAGGACGTGCGAGCGGAGCAGCCCGTGCACGATATACGTGGTGTGTGCCGACCCCATCCGGCGCACGAGGAGCTGCGCACGACACAGCCGCGCGAGGATCTTCTCGGCATCCGCGCGCCCGGTCAGCGCGCGAGCAAGACCCGGCTCCAGCTCGGCGGCGACGGCAGTGTCGCGCAGCACGGACACCGCCTGCGGGTCGAGGCCGGCCAGGACGCTGGAGAGGAAGCCGGCGATGGACGAGTCACGGATTAGGGGTGTTGTTGCGCGGCCGCCGGCCAGGCCTGTGCCGGCGGCGACCACTCCCAAGCGGACTGCGGCCGGCCACCCCTGCGTCTGCTCGGTGAGCGTCACAGCCATCTCGGCGTCGCCGCCGGCTTCGCGCACCAACCTGGCCACCTCGGCGGGTGTGAGCGCCAGTTCCGGTGTCCGGATCTCGACCACCGGGACCCTCATCCGCAGCTCGGCGAGTAGGGGCTGGGGCTCGGTCCGGGTGCCCAGAGCCAGGTGAAGTCCGGTGCTGGTCCGCAACGCCAGGTCCTCGACCAGGGCGAGGGATGCCGGGTCGTCCAGGGCGTGGACGTCGTCGAGGATGAGGGTGAGCGGGCTGGGGAGCTCGTCGAGGAGGACTGCGAGAGCGCCGAGGGGTGAGTCCGTGGCTGCCGGCGTGGGTGCGGCCAGGTCAATCACATCGCCACTGATCTGCGGCGCGTCGTCGGCCAGGGCCAGCGCCATCGCGTCCCGGACGTCGAGGAAGAGCGAGGCCGGGTCCGCCTGCATCTCGCTGCAGGTCACCCAGGCGACACTGTGACCAACTGCCGTGGCGCGGGCTGCCCATTGGGTCAGCAGGGTCGTCTTGCCGTAGCCCGCGGGTGCGCAGACCAGCACGACGGCGCCCCGGGACATGGTGCCGTGAGACATGTCATCGAGGACCGTGGTGCGCTCCAGGGCGCCGACTGCACGGTGCGGGACCTGGATGCGGGCACGAGGGGCCGGGAGCGAGAGCCCGGGGCCGACGTCCCTCATGGGTACAGGCTAGTCGGGACGCCAAGATCACTCAGATACAGCAAGATCACATGCAGTGGATGAGGCGCACCGCACCTCGGCGCTGAGATCGTCCGACCATGGCCACACACTTCCACCCCCTGGGAAAGTTGCCTTCCGACTCGACGATCGCCGCCCAACGGGCCCAACGCGCGAGCCTGCCCTTCGAGGACACCCGGGACTTCGAGGAGGCCCGCCGGGGCTTCCTGGCCGCCCCCGACTACCGGCAGATCATGGCCGAGGCCGGCCACGTCGCGTGGAACATCGGCGCCTACGACTTCCTGCTCGATGGCGAGGAGTTCGACAGCATCCACCCCTCGCTGCAGCGTCAGGCCACCTTGAACATGGAGTACGGCCTCTTCGAGGTGGTGCCCGGACACATCTACCAGGTGCGCGGGTTCGACCTGGCCAACATCAGCTTCATCCGTTCCGACACCGGCTGGATCATCTTCGACCCGCTCACCTGCAAGGAGACCTCCGCCGCCGCGCTGGCCCTGGTCAACGAGCACCTCGGTGAGCGGCCCGTCGTGGCGGTGGTCTACTCGCACTCGCACGTGGACCACTTCGGTGGCGTCCGTGGCGTCGTCGCCGAGGAGGACGTCAAGGCCGGACGCGTCCAGGTCATCGCCCCGGTGGGCTTCCTGCAACACGCGGTGGCCGAGAATGTCTTCTCCGGCAACGCGATGAACCGCCGCGCCTTCTTCCAGTACGGCTTGCTGCTCGATCGCAGCCCGTATGGCCACGTCGACCAGGCGATCGGCAAGGGTGTCGCCGCCGGCTCCGTCGGCCTGATCGCACCGAACGTGACCATCAGTGCCGATTTCGAGGAGTTGACCGTCGACGGGGTGCAGATGGTGTTCCAGAACACCCCGGGCACCGAGGCTCCGGCCGAGATGAACACCTGGTTCCCGCAGTGGAAGACGTTCTGGGCCGCCGAGAACATCGTCGGCACGATCCACAACATCTACACCCTGCGCGGGGCGCTGGTCCGCGACGCCCTCGAGTGGTCGCGGCAGATCAACAAGGCGCTGTACGTCTTCGGTCGCGAGGCCGAGGTGATGTTCGCGTCGCACTCGTGGCCGCGCTGGGGCAACGACCGGATCCAGGAGGTGATGCGCGCCCAGCGGGACACCTACGCACACCTGAACAACGGCGTCCTGCACCTGGCCAACCAGGGCGTGACCATCAACGAGATCCACAACGTCTACCACGTGCCGCAGAGCCTGGAGCGGCAGTGGGCCGCACGCAGTTACCACGGCTCCGTGGAGCACAACAGCCGCGCTGTGATCAACCGCTACCTGGGGTACTGGGACGCCAACCCGGCCACCCTCATCCCGGTGCCGGTCGCAGAGTCGGCGAGCCTCCAGGTGGAGCTGATGGGCGGCGCCGCCCCGATCCTGGCGCGCGGCGAGCAACTGCTTGCCGGGGGGAGTTACCGGCTCGCCGTCGCGCTGCTCGATCTGCTCGTGCACGCCGAGCCCGACAACGAAGCCGGGCAGCACCTGCTGGCCGACGCCTACGAGCAACTCGGCTACCAACACGAGAGCCCCAGTGTGCGCAACAGTTATCTCGCGGCCGCCTACGAGTTGCGCTCAGGTCTGCCCAGCGGCACGGCCACCAAGACCGCCGGGCCCGACATGATCCGGGCGCTGAGCACCGAGCAGTTCCTCGACTTCCTGGGTATCCGGCTGGACTCGGGCAGGGCCGGGGCGCGGGAGTTCACGATCAACGTGGTCACGCCCGACAGTGGGGAGACGTATGCCGTCGAGCTGAGCAACGGCACGTTGACCAACCTGGCCGGCTTCCTCGCCGACGACCCCGACCTGACGCTGACGATCAACCGGGCCGACCTCGAGCTGGCGATGATCGGGGAGGTGCCACTGACCGACCAGATCGCCGATGGTCGGGCCACCCTCGAGGGGGACCCGAGCGTGCTGAGCGCCCTGGGGGAGATGCTCGTGCACTTCGACCCCAGTTTCGAGATCCTTCCCGGAACCGTGCCCAGCCCGCACCCTGCCGATCTCGACACCTTCGCCCAGGAACCCCTCGGCGACTCCGCCGGGGGCTGACCGCGCACCTGCCAACCACAGGGGCCGCGCCGAGTTTGTTGCGATGAAGGAACGGAACCCCGCTTGAGTCGCGCCGTGGCCAGCATCCCCGGGCCTTTCCTGCCACAGTGGTCGACGTGAAGCATCTCGAGACGGAGTCGGCGGTTTATGGCGTTATCGTCGTCGCCGGCCTCGTCGTCATTATCGGTGACTACGCCGAGGCCTCCTGGGAGGTGCTGGTCAAGGTCACGGTGACGGTCCTGGTGTTCTGGGTAGCGCACGTCTTCGCTGGGACGGTGGCCCACCTGAGCGACGCCTATGAGGTTGGCATGGCGCCGCTGCAGCGGCTGCGCAGCGCCATGCGTTACGCCCTGGATCACTCCTGGGGCATGTTGCTCGCCGTCCTTCTCCCGGTGCAGCCGCTGCTGTTGGGGGCGCGCGGATGGATCACCGACCAGCAAGCCATCTGGAGCACGCTGTGGGCCGCAGTCCTGGCGCTTGCCATCCTCGGGTGGGTCAAGGTTGCCCGCTGGTCCAAGAGAACGTCCTACCGGCTGATCGGTGCTGGCGTCACGGGGGGGCTGGGCCTGGTGCTTATCCTGCTCAAGACGCTCGTCCACTAGCGGGCCGTCGCTGCTGAAGCGCCGAATAGAGGTGCTGCACTGACGAGTGGTCGGATCGTCAGGGGGATGGGTCAGGGGGATGGCTCCGTGTCGGCGCGCTGCCAGCGCCGTGCCTGGAGGCGCCCGGCATAGAGGGGCAGCTCGATCGCAGGGTCGTCGTCGTGGACCTGGGACCACATCCGGTTGAGCCCGCAGGTTCCGTAGTGCCGGACTCGGGTCACTGCGTCGAGGTCGAGGACGTCGGTGAGGTATGCCGTCCCGTCCCCGGGGGCCTGGACTCGCACCAGCCCCTCGGGGTCGACGACCAGACTGCGGCCGTTGCCCGAGGGTGCGGCGGCGTTGACAGCGGCTACGTACACCTGGTTGGTGATCGCAGCGGCCCGGGTGAGCACCAGCTCTTGTTCGCGATCGGAGGTCGAGGTCTTCGTCGGCAGCACGACGAGCTCGGCCCCCATCCATGCCAAATGGCGGATGACCTCGGGGAACCACAGGTCGTAACAGATAGCCAACCCGATACGGCCCACGTCGGGGATGTCGACGGTGACGAAGGCCCCTCCAGGTCGCAGTGGCTCGAACGGCCGCCACGGGAACACCTTGCGATACGACGTCAGCTCACCGCCGGGCCCGAGGGCAAGTGCGGTGTTGTAAGTGTGACCGTCGTCGCCGCGCTCGACGACCGACCCGGGGACGAGCCAGACCCCAGCCTCTGCCGCAAGCTCGCTCAGGGCCTGGACCCGCGGCCCGTCCAGTGGCTCGGCGATCTGCTCGAACTGCTCGCGGCGCTGCGCGAGCGGCCCGGAGACCTGGCAGGTGTGCAGCTCCGGATAGATGACGAGGCGGGTCTGAGGGAGACCCTCGAGCCGGCGCAGCAGGCCGGTCCGCATCTCCGCGAGGATGCCTTCGGGTGGACCAGAGGGCACCTGGGCGAGCAGAACCGGCAGCGCCCGGGGGTGCGTCGGGACTACGCGTGTCACCCGCTGATCGTAGGCCGACCGCGCGCGGGCAACCGCGCGGGCACCGTCGCGGTTAGATCCGGGCGTTGATCAGCTGGTAGCCCGAGTCCTCCCGGGTGCCGCCCATCCCGTCTCCGTAGCGCGTGTAGTCATCGACCCACTCGAGGCTGCGGATGTACTTGACCATCTTGTATCCGACATAGGACTCGATCCGGATCCGCAGCGGCGCCCCGAAGGTGTAGGGCAGCGGCTTGTCGTTCATCTCCCAGGCGAAGATCGACTCGTCCTCACGGCAGGCCTCGATCGGGATACAGGAATAGAAGGGCTCCAATGGCCGGTGGTCGTGCATGTGCTGGGCGAGACCGAAGGAGGTGACCAGGAGGTACTTCGCGTCCGCAGGAGGCGGACCGGCCAGAGCCATCAGGTCCATCACCTTCGGGCCCTTCCACTTCGCGATGCCGGTCCAGCCCTGCATGCAGGCATGCAGGGCGATCTGCGTCTGCTGCGGCAGCTCCTTGATCTGGGCGAAGGGCACCGCGACGGGGTTGGCCCCGTTGATCTCCAGGACGTAGTCCTCGAAGTCATTCTCGGCCAAGGCAGTCCACTCCGGGGACTCCTCTGGGGTCGGGTATCGCCCGTTGGTCCAGTGGTAGGGCGAGATGTCCTTCTCGCTGTAGGTGCCGAGCCGGCGGGTGCGGGACTGCATCTTGTTGACCGTGTACCGGCGCAGCGGCTCGGTCATGTGGTTGAGGAAGACCTGGGTCTTGCGCTTGTCCCGCAGAGACAGATAGCTGATGGCGATCCATCCGGCCACGACGAGGAAGATGACGATGATCATCACTGTCAGCGCCTGCGCGACTCGGGCTGGGTCATAGCGGCCGAAGACCATGTGAGTCACGTTGTGAGCCCGGTGGACCAAGAAGACCAGAGATACGTGCATGACGATGAATGCCGTCAGGAAGGCCATCCCGAGGAAGTGGATCGACCGGGCAGCCTGACGGCCACCGAAGAGCTTGGGGTACCAGGGGAACTGGCCGATCACGGCGGGCGACATGACCGGCCCGGTGGCCATCATCAGCGGGGCGGCGATGAAGACGACGGTGAAGTAGCCCAACCGTTGCAGCGCGTCATACGGCGTGAAGTGCTCCAATCCGGGCGCGGTGAACCCGGCATACATCGTCAAGGACTCCCAGGCCTGCGGGAAGATGCTCCACGAGGTCGGGACGATCCGTCGCCACTGTCCGGTGCCGAAGAGCAAGCCGACATAGACGACGCCGTTGAGCACCCACAGCGCGCTGATCAGTCCGTGCCAGTGTCGACCCAGACCCGGGTTGCGCTTGCCGGGAAGCGTGAGCCAGCTCGGCGGCTCGGACTCGTCGTCATGGGCGGTGTAGGCACCCTCCTCAGGGGGGACCACCCGTCGGGTGAACTTGATCCACTCCGTCCCGGGCCCACAGTCGTTGCGCCAGTAGAAGCGTGGGTGGGTGGCGATGATCTGCCAACCGGAGCGGAGCATCAGGCCGAGGAGGAAGAAGTTGATCAGGTGGGTGGCTCGCAGCCACAGCGGGAAGTCGAACTGAGTCATGTCGGTCTCCGAGCTCAGCAGGAGCGCCCCAGTGCGCTCTGCGCATTGCCGACCAAGCTACGACACTGTGTAGTACTACTTCAAGTCGTTGCTGTGTTTCCGCATGGAGGAAGTTGTTAGAAAGCTGTGAGGTTATTGGATATCTGGGGAGAGGTGAGCCTGCGGCTCCCAGACCCGGGTGAGGGTGGGGCTTCCAGGGTGGGAGTGTGGGGGTGCGACGATGGGGGTGTACCCGCAGATGCTGGGCACTTCCCGTGAGGAGCGCGCCCGTGACCACGCCCGTGACCGAACCATCCCCGGTGACGACCCGCCAGCGGTGGAGGGTGATCGCGCCATTTGCCGTCGTCGGCAGCGGCGGCGTCGTGCTCGGTGGCCTCGTCGCTGCCGTGACCGGCCCACTCAAGCTGAGCTCTGGATCCTGGCTGGCGGCCTTCCTCGTCCTCGTCGTCGGCGTGGCGCAGATCGCCTTCGGTGCCGGTCGGAGCCTGCTCCCCACCGCACTTCCGTTGCCGCGTCGGGTGTGGACCGAGGTGGTGGCGTGGAACCTCGGTAACCTCCTGGTCATCGTCGGCACCCTGGCCCAGTCGGTGTGGCTCGTGGCCTTCGGCAGCCTCGTGGTGCTCGCTGCCCTCGTCCTGTTCGCCGAGGCGGTCACCGTCCGCGATGCCGCTTACCGGCGTCTCGCTGCGGCATACCGGGCCCTCGTGGTCTTCCTCGCGGTGAGTGTGGCCGTGGGTATGGTGCTCTCG
Organism: Phycicoccus sp.; assembly: GCA_039812375.1. Taxonomy (GTDB): domain Bacteria; phylum Actinomycetota; class Actinomycetes; order Actinomycetales; family Dermatophilaceae; genus JAGOME01. The sequence goes on from JBDIAO010000007.1 coordinate 26,820, forward strand.
CTCGTCCGCCACGGTTGACCCGGCCGCCGGGCCGCCGGCTGGGATCGACCGGGTCGGGTCAGCCGGCGTTGACCCGGTCGTGGAGCTCGACGACCGCAGGGAAGAGGATGTTGTTCTCCTTGTGGATGTGCACGTGAAGATCGTGCTCCATCTCCTCGAGCCCGGTGAGCATCGCTCGGTAGGAGTTGCACGCGTCGTCGGGCACGGCATACCCGGCAGTGAGCGCGCGGATCTCCTTGAAGAGGTCGCCGACAGCGTCATGTTCGGCCCGTAGCTCATCGATGACCTGCGGGAGAACGAACGTCAGCGGCACCGGGCCCTGGGCCTTCTCCAGCTTGCTGATCGCCGGGAAGACCCGGCGTTCTTCCTTGGTCATGTGCGGGTCGAGGTGGGCGACGGCCGTCGTGTATGCCGCTTGGACGCCGGCGAGCTCGCGGTGGCGGCCGCCGTGCACGGTGGCGACCTTGTCGACGAGTGCCTGCAGCCGAGGCATCTCCTCCCACAGATAGGCGTGGTGGGTGTCGACGATGTCGTGGGCGAGGTCAGCGTTCTCCAGGTGCTGCCACTGTTGAGCAGGCGCGGGGTCGGCGAGGTCGAGGGCGTCGGCAACTTCGGCGAGGTCGAGCCCAGCCGCAGCTGAGGCTTCGGTCAGGGTGCGATGGCCGTTGCAGCAGTAGTCCAGGCCGAAGCGCTCGAGGACTCGGGTGCGGCGTGGGTCAGCGGTGACAAGGTCGCCGAGAGTTGTTGTGGCGTCGATGCTCATGCAGTCACCATACGTCGGCAGGTACCCTGCGAGGCAGGGTCGGACCGGTCGTGCAATGAGCGCCCGGCCGCGGGTCGGGAACGACCAGCGTGGTGCCGACAGCGTCAGAAAGGACGTGGGCAGATGAGCACGAGGAAGTTGGTTGTCGGGGTGCTGTTGGCCAGTGCTCTTGCCGGGATTGCGGTTGCGGCATACCTGGCCCTGCAGAAGAAGCAGGAGGCCGACGAGGCCACTGACCAGATCCAGGACCAACTGGACGCCCTGGACCCGGTGGTGCGGGCTGCGGTCGTCAGCCGGCTGGCAGCCTCGGAGGTCAACGAGATGCGCCCGCACCACCGGGACGCCGGCGAGTGAGCACTGCGGCGCCACCCATCAGGGAGCGCCGCGGATGCTGACGCACCTGTTCTCACCCCTGACCATCGGGTCGACGCGGCTCAAGAATCGGATCGTCTCGACCGGGCATGACACGGTCATGGTCGAGCGCGGCAGGGTCACGGACCAGCTCCTCGCCTATCACCGGGCACGGGCTGCGGGGGGAGTCGGGCTCATCGTCCTCCAAGTGGGCGGTGTCCACTCCAGCGCCCGCTACACCTCGCATGCGCTCATGGCCGACGACGACGAGTGCATTCCCGGGTATGCCGCTCTCGGCGAGATCGCGCACGAGCACGGTGCGATGCTCTTTGCCCAGCTCTTTCACGGCGGCCGGGAGGTCATGGACACCGCTGACGGCGCTCGGGCGGTGAGCTACTCTGCGTCCGCGATGCCCAACGAGCGGTTCCGGGTCACCCCACGGGCCATGGATGCCGCCATGGTTCGGGAGGTCATCGCCGGGTTCGGGCAGGCAGCTGCCCGGCTGCGGCGGGCCGGTCTGGACGGCGTCGAGATCGTCGCCTCGCACGGCTACTTGCCGGCCCAGTTCCTCAGTCCTCGGGTCAATCGGCGCGGCGACGAGTTCGGCGGCGAGCTGACGAACCGGCTGCGGTTCCTGCGCGAGTCGCTGCGCGCGGTCCGGGAGCTCGCCGGGGAGGACTTCACCGTCGGGGTGCGGCTCAGCCTCGGTGAGGACAGCACCGCCGGTGTCACCGCGCCGGAGTGGCTCCAGGCCCTGGCCCTGCTCGACGGGCAGGGCCTGCTCGACTACGTCTCGGTGACTCGCGGGACGTCGGAGACTCTGGCCGGTTCGGACCACATCGCTCCCTCGATGGCATGGCCGGCCGGCTACACCACCCCGCTGTCACGGGAGGTCAGAGCCGTGGTCTCTGTGCCGGTCATGGTTGCCGGACGAGTCACCCAGCCGCAGGACGCCGAACTCATCCTCGCTCGTGGGGACGCGGACGCCGTCGGGATGACCCGGGCTCTCATCGCCGATCCGGATTTGCCTCGGCGCGCGCAGGAAGGGCGATTCGAGGACATCAGGGCGTGCATCGGCTGCAATCAGGCCTGTATCGGGCACTTCCACTCCGGTCACCCGATCTCGTGCATCCAGCGACCGGAGACCGGTCGGGAGCAGGTCTACGGCGATGTCGTGCCTGCTCGGCACCCGCGCACCGTGATGGTCGTCGGTGCGGGGCCGGCCGGCCTGAAGGCGGCCGTCATCGCCAGCCTTCGCGGGCACCAGGTGGTGGTCCACGAGCAAGAGCGGCGGATCGGTGGCCAGGTGCGACTCGCCGAGTTGCTGCCCGGGCGGGCTGAGTTTGGCGGGGTGATCACCAACCTGGCGAGTGAGGTGGACCGCGCGGGTGTGCAGGTGCGCACCGGCTCCCGGGTCGACGCCGAGATGATCCGGGCAGAACGTCCGGACGTCGTCGTCCTCGCCACCGGTGCCCGGTTCCACGGCGTCGACGACTACGAACTCGACGACGCCCCGATGGTCCTGCAGGCGCCGCAGGTGATTGCCGGCGCCGAGATCCCCCGGGGGTGCGCACTCGTCGCGGACACTCGCGGCGACTGGGTCGGCCTCGGCGTGGCGACCCAGGTCGCCGAGACTGGGCGGGCGGTGACGTTGGCGACTCTCGGCTACTACGCCGGGGACCAGCTCCAGCAGTATGTCCGCGACGACATGCTCAAACGGGCGCTGCGTGCCGGGGTCGCGATCCTCCCGCTGTGTCGGCTCTACGGTGCGGACGAGGACACGGCATACCTGCAGCACGTCCTGACCGAGGAACCGGTCATCGTCGAGCAGATCACCAGCGTCATCGTGTGCACCGGGTATCAGCCGCGCACCGGGCTCGAAGAGGCGATCGCGGCGTTGCCTGAGACGCATCGCCCCGAGGTGCACCTGATCGGTGACTGCCTCGCCCCGCGGACCGTCGAGGAGGCGATCCTGGAAGGTATGCGGACCGGCCATCGGATCTGACGGTGACGGGGGGTGACCGGTCCGGTCCGGTCGGGTCGGGTCCGGTCCGGTCCGGTCGCTCCCCGGCCATGTCGGTTCCGTGGACGCTGATCCCGTGGAGGCTGATCCGAGAACGACCCAGCCACGGGGGCTGTCGACAGTCCCGGTGTCGAACTATCGGCCAATAGGCCGATTCGCCGACAGTGATCCAGCCACGGGGGCGGCAGCGGCTGGTGAGGCGGACGCGAGGTGCACGTTTGTCGCACCAAGTCCGTGTCCAGGCACCTCGCGGGCCGGGTGAGGTGCACGTTTGTCGCACCCATTCCGTCGCTGTGCACGCAGTGCGGGACGACGGTAGGTATCTGACAGCCCGGACCAGGCCAGGCCACGGACCCCGTTCTCGCCGGCGCGCCCCGTCTGCCTTGGCTACTGGGAGAACGACTACTGGGAGAACGCCAGCCACTTGCCGCCGGTGCACTTGTAGAAGGTGTGCTCCACGACGTTGATGTAGATGTCGCCGTCGTCCGTGCACGCCTTGGGGTCCGGGGTCTCCTTGCCCAGGAGGACCTGCGTGCCCGGTCGCCCAGGTGACCCCGACGCGCCGGGTTCGCCAGGCTTGCCCTGCTCACCCTGCTCACCCTGCTGGCCTTGATCGCCGGTGAGGTTCTCGCTGGCGAAAGCCCCGAGGTTGCCGGCACGCCGCCACGTCGTGGCTCCCCGGACATAGACGTCACCGTTGGCCACGTTGAGGTAGATGTCGCCTTGGACGCCATACGTATCGGATGGCGTCCCGTTGCCCGCACGCACGTCGGCACCGGCCGGAAGGGTGACCGGGCTCTTCTCGACACTGGGGCTCGGCGTCGGCGTGACGCTCGGGGTGTCGCTCGGTGTCGGGCTGGCGGAGGAGGTCGAGGCAGCCTCGGCCGTGTCGTCCCCAGTGGCCAGCCGTGCGCCGAGGAAGCTCGCCGCGAACGAGAGCAGCACGACGAGGGCACCGACGAGGGCCAGCATCGGCAGGGTGACTGCAGCGCGCTGGGTCTCGGGGGCCGGGCCACCAGCGGAGGGCCCGGTGGGGGAAGTGCCGGGTGCGCTGACGGGAGGAGTGGGAGGAGTGGGAGGAGTGGGAGGGGTGGGGGGCGGGTTGGTGGGGGGCGCTGCCGGTGCGGATGGGTTTGCCGAGGTGGTGGCCTCCGGCTCCGCGGAGGTGGTGGCCTCCGGCTCCGGGGAGGTGCTGGCGCCTGGTTCGAGGTCTGGTGGGGTCATCGCTACTCCTGGTGGTTGGGTGCCTGAGGTTGCCGGCGGCCGGGTGCGCGCCGTGACGGGTTCCGCTGACGGTCGGGCCCTCACCAGGCGGTGGCAGGCGAAGCTTACCGGTGGGTATGCCGGATCTGCGCCTCTCAAGGGATGCCCCGGTCCTGCGGATCGACGGCAGTGAGCACTCCTGAGGGCACTGGCGCGCTACCGTCGGGCGAGGAGGTGCCGATGAGAATCACCCTGGTCGCCACCGGAGGCACGATCGCCAGCCGGAGCACGCATGCGGGCGTCGCCGCCAACGTCACTGGTCGACAGCTGCTGGACACCCTCGACGCCGGCCGCCTTCCCCCGGGAGCGGACATCACGGTGGTCGACGTGGGCACCCGGGGCAGCTACGCCCTGACCCTGGGTGACATGCACACCATTGCGCGGGCGGCACTTGCGGCGTGCGCTGATGGAGCAGATGGTGTCGTGCTCACCCATGGCACCGACTCCCTCGAGGAGACGGCATACCTGACCGACCTGCTCCACGAAGGGAATGCGCCCATCGTCGTCACCGGGGCACAGCGCCCGTTCGACGACCCGGCTGGTGACGGGAAGGACAACCTGGAGTTCGCGCTGGCCTGTGCGGCATCAGCGCAGCTGCGCGGTCGGGGCGTGGTGGTGGCCTTCAACGGCGCGGTCCTGCCAGCCTGTGGGGTCCGCAAGGTCGATACGACGGGACTGGCGGCCTTCGCCAACGTGTGGCGCCCCGACCCCGAGGTCGCTCCACGCGCGTGCCTGCCCGGCGCCGAACGCGCACTGTCCGGGATCTCGCTGCCACCGGTAGCCGTCGTCGCGACTGTGCCGGGCGGGACTGGGCAGGGTCTGCGTGACGCCGTGTCCCACGGGCCTGCCGGAATCGTTCTGCAGGCAGTGGGCATCGGCAACGCGTCGCCGGAGGACGCCGCCGCGGTCGCCGACGTGGTCACTGCGGGTGTGCCGGTCCTGGTTACCACCAGGGTTCAGCAGGGCGTGGTGCGGGCGGTCTATTCCGGGGGCAAGAGCCTCGAGGAAGCTGGTGCTGTCTTCGCTGGCCACCTGTCCACCTGGCAGGCGCGCGTACTGCTCTCCCTGGTCCGTGCTGTGACTCCCGACGGTGACGTGGGGGCGATCGTCACCAGGTGGTTGGCCGAGGTCGACCCCTCTGCTGCTCCACCGCTGTAGAGCGGGTCAGCCGGTGTAGCTGATCTCGGTCCGCCAGTTCTCGCCATCGGTGTGGGCGGCCTCGAAGAGGGCCTCGGCGACCCGGTCCGCAGCGAAGGGTGTGTCCGGCTTGAGGACCCCTCGCACCGTGAGCGACATCGCCCGTATGCCGTCGGGCTTGAGCGTTGTGTCCAGGCTGGTGACGAGATTGCGCAGGGCTGCCTTCTGAACCCCGAGTGAGCAGGCACTGGCCGAGGGCCGGTCCGCAGCCATGCTCCCCGTTGCCGTGACTCGCGCCCCGGCTGAGAGGAAGGGGCGAGCCGCCTGCACGGCGGTGAGCAAGCCGCCGACACCGATCCGAACGTCGTCGAGCAGTTCCTCGACGCTGAGCTGCAGGGGATCCTTCGGCCGATAGATGCTCGGGTTGTAGTGCAGCACGTCGATCCGGCCAAGAGCCACGCCGAAGCCTTCGACGGCTGCCCGGAGTGCGGCTGAGTCGGCGATGTCGACCGCCGTCCATCGCGCGGTGGCGCCCTCGGCCCGTAGCTCCGCTGCCAGGGGTTCCAGATGGCCCGGAGAGCGGGCTGCCAGTGCGATGTCGAAGCCCGCAGCGGCGAACCGCCGGGCCAGAGCGGCACCGATGCCCGGTCCCACGCCGATGATGACCGCCACGTTGTTGCTCACGATCCGATTGTGCCCGATCCGGTCGACTGCCCGATCCGGTCTACTGCCCGATCCGGTCGACTCCCAGTCCCGGTCGGCTCCCAGTCCCGGTGTCGACAAATCGGCCAATTGGCCGATTTGTCGACACGAACTGGCCCGGGGGCGCGTCGCATCGGGTTCTCAGGCGCTGGGGTCGAGCAGTTCTCAGGCGGTGGGGTCGAGCAGCTGTCCGACGCGCTGTCGGAGGGCGGCATACTCATCGGGGATGGTCGCCAGGAGCAGGTGCTCCAGCTCTCGGTCGACATCGACCAGCGCCGATCCGGGACCGGTGACTGCCCCGTTGAACACCCGGCACGAGGCGCCGTCCAGGGTGTAGCAGAACCCTCGATAACCGAGCCCCGGAGGCTCGGGCGGCGCATCGTGCATCTGGGGCAGCCGCTCATGGATCGTGCGCAGGCGCCGGTGTTGGGTCGCGTTGAGCTCCCACCGTGGGTTGGGCCGCCCGCTGAAGATGTCGAGTTCGACGAGCATGGGCTCCCTAGTTGATGACGACGGACCGTCCTGCGTAGAAGTATCCGCAGAAGTCCGTGTAGCCGCCCCGGTTGCATGTCTCCGGGTTGGTGATGAGCGTGTTGCTGTTGTCGGTGTTCCGGGCGGGAGTCGATCCCGGCTTGTGACCCCAGAACCCACCGCGTTGATGGCGGTACCAGTGGTAGTCCGTGCCAGGGTCGACGACGAGGGCCATGAGCCGGCGCGGCCATTCGCGGGAGGACAGACAGCTACACCGACGGACCAGACCGTCGGCCATCGCCGCCGTCGTCACGGTCCCGCACGCCATCGTCGACGTTGCCGCCCCGTGCGCCCGACCAGGCTGGGCGAAGGTGTCGGTGCGCCAGTTCCGGGCGTAGTTGTAGCAGTTGTTGTGGGGTCGCACGGCCGCCTTGTTCCAGAAGCCGGGGTTGAACTGGCTCACCTCGTACTCGCACTCCTTGCAGCGCTCGTCGTGCACAGTCGTGCGCAGAGGGCTGTATGGCGGCCAGAGGAGTTTGCTGATGTCGGGCGGGTCGTGAAGGTGTGTGCGGAGCCGCTCGAGGATCAGCTCGCGCAGCTCGAAGGTCAGTGGCGTGAGAGTGTGCGCGACGAGATGGACGTCCTCGCGCATCTCCATCGACTCCACCACCTGCAGGGCCAACTCACAGGAGGCTCGGAAGTCCGCGGCAGCCACTGACCCGAGCGCGAAGGAGCGAGGAGCCCCGGGACGATCCAGCGGCTCGTCCTCCAAGCTGGTCACCCGGAGCTCCCGGAACCCCAGACCGAGGAAGCCACTTCCCGGCGTGGCTGCGACGTCCTCATGCTCGACGACGGCGTCGAGGAGCTTCGCGACGGTAGTTTCGTCGGTGATGATCCACTCGGGATTCGGGCGACCCGAGAACATGTCCACTTCGATGCGTAGCACTGCTACCGCCTCCTTGTTGTCCTGGTCCTGCGGTCTTGTTGTCCTGGTCCTGCGGCCAACCTTGCCGATGAACTGCTCAGGCTCGATCAGATGTCAGTAAGGAGACGGCGAGGCCCCTCCTGATACCCACGGAGGCCGCTCGCCCGATCCGTCCGGTGGTCGCCTGACTTGCGCACGATTGCCTGAGCAGCGCGTATGGGGTGAGGAGAGCCGCCCGTGGAGCCAGGGCGTCGGTGCGGAATCATGGGCCGGCGCACGTTCGCCCCTCAGCAGGGGCCGTGGGGCGAGGACGAGTGGCGCGGTTGGTGGGGCGACGAACCGTCCTTCCAGACACCCGTGTTCGTGATGACCCATGATCGGCGGGCCGCACGACGACGTTGTCGAGGTTCATGCAGAAGTCGTTGCATGCAGAAGTCGAGGATCGTGAAGTCGCTCTTGCCCTGGCCGGGCCCGTGCAAGTCGGAGCACAGCCGGGTGCCACGCCCGTTCAACTGCCTTGACCGCCGTGAGGAAGAAGAGCAGCCAGGAGTCGATGTCCCCGCTCTCACGCACACCCTGGAGGAATCTGTAGTCGTCGGCTCGATGCTTCTCGAAGTAGCTCGACAGGTAGAGCAGGGGGTGAGCCAGGCGGCCCCGCCGGACCAGTTGCAGGTTGATCAGCAGGCGGCCGATCCGCCCGTTGCCATCCAGGAAAGGATGGATCGCCTCGAACTGGTAACGCAGTGCATCAACGCCGCTTGTGCCAAGGCGGGGTAAGGGTCGACGGCCGCGATGTCACCGACTCCGACGTCGCGACCAGTCTGCGGGCAGGCCTCCGCCGCGCAGGCGGCTGACCATCGGAAGGTGACGGCTTGGACCTTGCCGGACTCGCGGTTCGAGGGCGTAACGCCGGTCAGGCACGCGAGGGATTCGGCGGTGGGGAACCTGCCGCGAGCATCGCCGATCTCGGCCAACGGTCGTGCTGCTCGAAGCGTTCCGGCGCGAGGCAGCGACTTGACGATATGCGCGTCGGGGTGGGCCTCGGACTGCTCGGTGATCGAGTCGGCATCGACGATGCAGACCGTATGGTCGTCCTTGGCCTCATCGACACCCGCGCAGGCTCGCGCCGCGGTGGTTTCAACGCTGAGACTCATTGTGGGTTCCTCGTTGTTGCGGCAGTGGGAAGCCACCCGGTGGCCATCGGGGCCACCGCGGTCGGGACCAAGCTGCCCGACGTGCCCGCGGTGGCGGCGCTGCCGCTCGGGATGGTCATGGGCGCCGTCGGCGCATCGAACGTCTCGCTCATCCTCACACCCCTGGCCTGGTGGATCATGCGCTCGAGCGGGATGGGCTTCCGGCTGCACGCGGTCGGGGAGAGCTTCGATGCGGCCGCGGCTGGGTGTGCATCGGCCTGGTCATCTTCGCGCCGACCCTGTGGGGCCCAAGGTCCGCTATCCCGCCACCTACCTCAAGGCATACCGGCGGTCCTGAGCGGCATCCCGATCGGCGCCGCATATGTCGTCGACGGCAAGGTCATCGGCACGGGTCACAACAAGCGGGTGCAGCGCGGCAGCGCCACCTTGCACGGTGAGACCGACTGTCTCGAGAACGTCGGCCGCCCGTCGGCCGCCCGCCGGCCGCCTGTCGGCCGTCACCTACGCCAGGGCGACCATGGTCACGACGCTCTCGCCGGGTGACATGTGCACGGGCGCGATCCTGCTCGACGTCCCGGAGTGCACGAAGATGGTGGGGGACTTCATCGCCCAGAACCCGGACCTGTGGAACGAGGACATCGGCGTGCAGTGACGCCGGGGCCCGGTTTCGGTCCGATGAGTCCGCCTGGGGGCTGCGTCCGGCGGCCTCATCGGCCGCGAACTAGCGCCCGGCCTGATCGGCGACGAGCCGGTCGAACAGGGCGGCCTGTCGGGCGTAGTGCTCGGCCTGGACGCTGTCAGGTTCGACCGCCTCGTCGAGGTCGGGCGGCGACGGGGTCGAGCCCGGGGCGAGGGTCTCCATGGCCAGCAGAGCGGTGCCGCGCAGGGTGGTCCGTTTCGTCGTCACCGGAATGACGGGCCGTTCGAGGGCGTTCGCGAGGATCGTCGCGAAGGAGGGGATGCCGGAGAGCAGCCCGCCGCCGGCGTGGATCCGCTCGGTGGCGCTCGGCCGGTCCGCCGCGTCCGACCGGTCGGTGCCGTCGGTACCGCCCTCCCGGACTGGTGGATCGGATGCCGGGTGGTTCCCGGCGACCTCGAACAACTGCACGGAGATCCTGCGGTAGCTGAGGGCGACCCCCTCGAGAGCCGCCCGAGCCAGGGCCGGCCCGGTGCTCGCGGCGGTGATGTTGGCGAAGGAGGCCCGGGCGCGAGCGGCCCAGCCGGTGCTGCGCTCGCCGGTGAGGAAGGGCACCATCAACGGGGTCTCAGCCGTCGCCTCTGCGGCCGCGATGTCGTCGAGGTCGTTCCCCGCGAGGTCGAAGGTGTCGGTCAGCCAGCTGACGACCCGCCCGACGTCGTTGAGGGCGCCGCCGACGAGGTTGCGTCGGGCATCGATGCGGTAGCACCACAGGCCGGTGGGGACGGTGTCAGGGATGCCGGTGACCAGGGTGCGCATCGCCCCGCTCGTCGCGGCGGTGAGGGCCACGGTGGAACCGTCGGCCGCACCGAGACCGATGTTGCTCGCCAGGCCGTCCGCGATGGGTGGGAACCATGCTGCCTCGGCCAGCAGGGGCCACCGCCGGGCGACCCGGTCGTCGATCGCCCGATAGGGCTGGTCGGGGTCGGCGATCGGGCTGAGCCGGTCGGCGGTGATGCCGACGTGTTCTAGCAGGGTGGCATCCCACTGGCCGGTTCGCCGGTCCAGCAGGCCGGTCCAGGCGGCAGTGGAGGTGCCGGCGGCGGCCCTACCAAGTAGCGTCAGGTGGACGAACTCACCGAGCGAAACCCACCGGTGGACCTCGGCGAAGAGGTCCGGCTGGGCCTGCTTGAGCCACAGGAGACGGGCCGGCAGATAGCTGGCGTGGATGCGGCATCCGGTGCGCTCCTGCACCTGCGCCTCGTCGAGCTCGGCCCGCAGCTGCTCCACCTGGGCCGAGCATCGCCCATCGGCGTAGGTGAAGCAGGGGGTCAGCGCCTGACCGTCGGCGTCGACCCCGACGAGGGAGGAGGCGAAGGTGTCGAGCGCGACGCCCGCGAGCGGGCCGTCGGCGCGCTCCACGAGCATGTCGAGCACCTTCGCCACCTCGGTCGCCACCACGACCGGGTCGACGGTCGCCGTGCCATCGGCGGCGGTGGTGAACTCGTGCTCCTGCTTGGCGCGTCTGCCCACCGGCCGGCCCGCCACGTCGAAGACGCAGCCGCGGGTCGCGCTTGAGCCGATGTCGAGCGCGATGACCCGCACGGCAGACTCCTGGTCACCGGCCATGTCGCCTCTCCGCCCGTTCCTCGTCCGGTGCCGGTGCGCCGCCAGCGGGCCCCGACGACCATGCTCCAACGGCTAGATGATGATCCACAGCAGCCACACCACGATGAACCCGAGCACCGAGATGATCGTCTCCATGATCGACCAGGTCTTGATGGTCTCGCCGACCGACAGCCCGAAGTACTCCTTGACGAGCCAGAAGCCGGCGTCGTTGACGTGGCTGAAGAAGAGCGAGCCGGCGCCGACCGCGAGGACGACGAGGGACAGGTGCACCGGGCTCAGGCCGACCGCCAGCTCGGAGACGATGCCCGCGGCGGTCACCGTGGCGACGGTGGCCGAACCGGTGGCCAGCCGGATCAGGACTGCCACGAGCCAGCCCATAACGAGCACCGACAGGCTCGCCGCGACGGCGAGCTTCGCGATGGCGTTGCCGGTGCCGCCGTTGACGAGGACCTGCTTGAAGCCGCCGCCCGCGCCGACGATCATCAGAACGCTGGCGATCGGCTTCAGGCTCTCGGTGAGCTTGTGGCCGAGCGTCGGGAGCGAGAACCCGACGGCGGTGCCGAAGGTGACCATCGCCAGCAGGACGGCGATGAGCAGGGCGGTCACCGGGTCGCCGATGAAGGTCAGGACGGCGTAGATCCAGGTGCCCTTGGTGAGCCAGATGTCGGCGGCGGCTCCCAGGAGCATCAACACGACCGGTGAGAGCACCGTCGTCAGGGTCCAGCCGAAACTCGGTGTGCGCGTCCGGGAAGGGTCCCCGGAACTGCCCGCGGCGGCATCCGCGTGGGTGGGATCTGGTGTCTGCCCGGAGGTGCTGTCCACGGTGTCCGTGCCCCCACCGGCGACCGCGAGGGCCGCGCCCGCGGCACCGATCGGCACCCACCGGGCCGCCAACTGACCGAACAGCGGCCCGGCGACGACGACGCACGGGATGGCCACGAGCAGGCCGAGGGCGAGGGTGATCCCCACGTTGGCGTGCAGGGCACCGATGGCAGCGAGCGGGCCGGGGTGGGGCGGGACGAACCCGTGCAGGACGGACAGGCCGGCCAGGGCGGGGATGCCGAGCAGCATCGCCTTCCCGCCGGAGTGCCGCACGGCGAGCATGACGACAGGGATGAGGAGGACCAGACCGATCTCGAAGAACATCGGGATGCCGATGATCGCCGCGATGAGCGCCATCTTCCACGGCAGGGTCGCCGGCTTGCCCTTGAGGAGGGTGTCGACGATGCGGTCGGCGCCGCCGGAGTCAGCGAGGAGCTTGCCGAGCATGGCACCGAGGGCGATGAGGACCCCGACGTACCCCAGGACCCCCCCGACGCCGTTCTCGTACGACTTGGTGATGCCAACGTCGCCGGTGCCGCCGAAGATCCCGACGAACAGGGAGCCGATCGTCAGCGCGAGGAAGGCGTGGATCTTGAGCCAGACGATGAGTACGACGATGAGCGTGATGCCAATGGCGGCCACGACGAGCAGCTGGGTGTCGTGACCGGTCCAGGGTGAGTTCGGGTTGTCCGCTGTGGCCACCGCCAGGTCGCTGATCGACTGTGTCAGGAGTGTCGAGAGTGGCGCCATTTCTCGACGCTATACCCGGACGGGCCGGTTGTGGCAGGGCCGGTCGGCACGGATCAGGCGGGCGTCCGACGTGTCGGTCTTTCGGCCAATTGGCCGAAAGACCGACACGTCGGCGTCGGGACGATCAGCGCACGACGGACACAGTCGCCAGCGTGGGGTCGGCGGCGCATCGACGATGCGGGCGATCTGCGCGAGGGCGGCCACGTCGGTCACGGCGCCGAAGTAGCTCGGCGAGATGAGGTACACCCCCTTGGGCCGCTCGCCGTGATCCTCACGCAGCGCGGTCAGGGCGTCCCGCAGGGCGGCCGGGGAGACACCGTGGTTGATGCCGAGCCAGCCGTCGACGCCGGGCAGGACGAAGCGGGGTGAGAGCCCGCCGAGGATGATCCCGTCGGAGGGCCGGATCGCGGCGCGCCGCCCGCAGTCGCTCGTGACGAGGTCCTCCGCGCGCACGAGGACAACATCCAACTGACCGGGCCCTTGAGTTGGCATGAACGAGTCCAGGTGCAAGCGGAGTTGGAATGAAGGTGCCGGGGTGCAACTGACCCGAGTGGTTGGTTGGACCGACGGGGTCGGTTGATGGCGATTGTCACGGTCCGCGCGAGGCCCCTGCCCAGGCGGGGCCGCCAGCTCCGCCGGCCCCGGCGGCCCCGCCGGCCCGCCGGCCTCGCCCGGCCCCGGCGTATCAGGGCAGCGGTCGCAGTCTCCTTGAAGGTATGACTTGGTTCAGCAACGATCTCACCGCCCGCACCGGCGCGCCGCCCGCGATCTACGGCCCGTCCGGATACGCCCACCCCGCGCAGCACACTCAGCACGTGCTCTACCAGGGGTTCGGAGACGGCGCCGGGGACGGACACATCCACGAGTTGTGGTACGACGGCAACTGGCACCACGGAGACCTCACCGCGCAGGCCGGTGCCCCGCTCATCGACGGTGAGCCCGTCGGCTACGTCTATGAGGACCAGCCCGGTGGCGCCACCCAGCACGCGATCTATCAGGGCTTCGAGCCCGGGGTCGGCGCCGACGGCATCGTCCACGAGATCTGGTGGGGTGACGACAAGAGTCACCACCAGCTCACGAGTGGCACTCCGCGACTGGTGGACCGCCCGTTCGGGTACGGCTTCGAGGGCGGTCAGCACATCGTCTTCCGGGCCGGGAACACGATGCGCTTCCTCGACATGGAAGCCGACTTCGGTTGGCTGGAGAGTGACTTGACCCCGCGCATGGCCGGCAGCCTCCTCAGGTTCCCGCCCACGGCATACGGGTTCGCGGCGCAGCAGACCCAGCACATCGTCTACGCCGGCTCGGACGGGCACGTCCACGAACTGTGGAAAGGGCAGTCCGGAGGGTTCCAGCACAACGACCTCACATTCGCCTCGGGCGCTGCGGCCGGGGTTGTGGGTATGCCGGTCGGCTTCGCCAACAACCCGGGCTTCTCCCAGGTCGTCACGTATGCCGCGAGCGACGGGCACCTTCACCAGCTCACCTGGAACGGGTCGTGGCACGACCAGGACCTGACGGTGACGTTCGGGGGCGCGGTGCCGGCCGCCAGTGCGGTGCCCACGGGGTACCTCTACCCCTCGGAGGGCACGTTGCACGTCAACTATCTCGGTCAGGACGGGCACATCCACGAGTACTGGCAGGACGACCATGGCTGGCACCCGGAGGACCTGAGCGCGGCCACCGGCGTGCTCGCCGCCCGCAGCAACCCCACGGCATACGTTATGCCGGACAACACCCAGCACGTCGTCTTCGTCGACGACAACCGCCACGTCGTCGAGCTCTACTGGCTGCCCTGACCCGGCAGGGGAACGACTCGGCTCCGTCCACTGAGCAGCTGCTCGCCGGACAGTGCGGGACAGGTGCCCAGGGGGGACAGGTGCCAGGCTGGCCTTGACTGGGGCGATGCTGGGACCGATGCCGTGCCGACCGTCGGCACGAATGCTCCGCGTCCGGAGCCCTTCCCTGGTCGCCAGCCCACCCCCACCGAGCGCTGATCTCCTATTCGTTTACGCGCATCGACTTGACGTCCGTGAGCTGCCAAGGGGTGTTTCATCACGAGTGGGTGCACGCTGCACCCATCGCGTTATGATGACGGCATGTCGAAGGTCATGCAGATTCGTGACGTCCCTGATGAGGTCCACGCCGCCTTGGTGCGGGAAGCGCAGGCTCAGGGGCTCTCGCTGACCAGGTACGTGCTGCGAGAACTCGAGCATCTGGCTGGGCGGCCGCAGGTCGTACGCGACAACGCCACGACTGTCCGCCGGACCCAGGAGACGGTTCGCGGACGCCCCGACAGGGCGATGATCCTGGCGCTGCTGCACGAAGGTCGGGGCGAGTGAGGATCGTCGACGCTGGCGTCATCGTGGAGTTGCTGGCTGGAGATCTCGACCCAGACCTGCTCGGCGACGAGGAACTCGCCGCACCACATCTGATCGACAGCGAGGTTACTCATGTGTTGCGAGGCCTTGTCCACCGTGGCGGGCTCAGCGAGGAGCAGGGCGAGCTAGCGATGGCGGGCTTCATCGAACTCACGATCACTCGGTATCCGGCCGATTGGCTCCGCCCTCGCATGTGGGCGCTGAGACACAACTTGAGTGGTTACGACGCGACCTACGTCGCCCTCGCCGAGATGACTGGGGCCACTGCCCTGCTGACCACAGATGCCCGTCTGGCCCAGGCGCCCGGACCTCGTTGCCGCATCCAACTGCTGTGATGCCCGGCGCGCACTCGCGGGGTTCCGTTCGGTAGTCGGCGCAGGGCCGCTCAGCCCCGATCCGTTCGTCCGGGCTTGCGGGATCATGCTCACTCCTGCCTCTATCGTGCCGCTCTCAATGTGCCACTCGAAACCGCCGCCACGGTCTCACGCTGGATCCAGATCCACCGCGCGCGTGTCGATACCCACCCGTGGCAGCGGTCCGCGTCCTGCTGGACCCAGGCGGTGTTGGCGGTCAGGTCATCGATGATCAGCTGGATGAAGCTGATCTCGGCGGCCGAGAAGTGTGAGTCGCCCAAGAGGTCGGCAAACGCCTCAGTGGCCGCGGCGCGAATGCCCCCGCACGTTTCTCGCACCAAGTCCGTCCCCACGTACCTCGGATGCCGCCCTCGATCGTCATCATCTCCATCCCGCGTAGTTTCTCGACGACACGGGGCGCCGCATGGTCTGCCACCAGGACGTCGATGACCTCCCCCGGTCCGCTTCTGTTGCGACAGCACGGCTTCGATCTCGGCGACGTTCGGCTGCGGTGCACCCCAGCCACCGGCCGGACTCGGGACGTCGATCGTCAGGCGATCAGTCATGGAGGTTCTCCAGGGCCCGATCGAGCGCGTCCAGACCAGCTCGCCGCTGCGACCAGCCATGTTTCCGGTGGACAAGCTCGGCCAAGAGCTACTTGCCGGCACCCGAGTGGGCTCCGTACCGAGGGACGATGGCGCGCTCACGGGTACGTTCCAGCAGTTCTATCGCAGAAGTTGCACGGCTCGTCGATAGTGCATGACGATCACCCCGTTGCTGAGCGGCTCCGCTGAGATCAAGTCGAGGCGTCGAGTGCTGGCAAGGCCGCCTTGATACAAGGTAGGGCCGTGGCCGGTGATCAGGGGATGGACCAGGAACTTGTACTCATCGATCAGACCCAGCTGGTCCAGTGCCGTCGCCAGCCTTCCGCTGCCGAGGAGCACCCCCTCTGGAGTTGTGTCCTTGAGGTCCTGCACGGCCGCACGAAGGTCGCCAACGAGATGGTGGCTGTTGGTCCACGGGAAGTCACTTCGCGTTGACGAGACGACGTACTTTGGCTTCGTTTCCAACTTGAGCGCCCACTCACGCAGCGCGGGTGGCGCGTCCTGCTCACCAGTGGCGACCGTCGGCCAGTAACTCTCCATCAACTCGTACGTGGTGCGGCCCCAAAGCATGACGCCACTGGAGTCCATGAGACTGGTGAAGTAGGAGTGCGTCTCATCGTCGACGATGCCCTCCCGGTGGTCGACACAACCATCCAGAGTGACATTGATGCTGAATGTCAGGATGCCCACGCGAAGAGATTACTTCCCGGCTTGCTCGACCCAATGAGTTCGACCGCAGCGACTCGGCATTCCAGATCGACGTGCGCACCATCGTCGGCGCGGTGATGACCATTGGCCAGAGCCTGTCAGTCCTCGCGTTGATCATCTCGGCGACCGCGTGCTGGCGGCTCCTGTGCCGGCGGTCTGATCGGACAGGCTACGTTGGCGGGGATGCCCTGCCGCAGGGATCTCCCAGTGGTGCGGAGCGGATCAAGTCAGTGTGAGGATGCGGCCTCGTGGCGCCGTTTGGGTTCGAGGGCAAGGGGTCGCTTTCGTGTGGAAGGTGGCCGGCAATCTCGCGCACCATCAAGGACGTGCGTACCCTCCTGCGCCCTGCGTTGTCCTCCGCGGGAGATCGTTGCGACAGCGCTGAGCCTTCGGCGTCAAGAGCAAGAGCAGACTGGGGCCGAGGTAGGGGAGTCCTGGCGAGGTCTCGACCAGGGGCCTCGATTCGTCTTCACCGGCCGATTCGGTACGCCGTCGATCCACGGACACTCAACCGGAAGTTCACGGATAGGCCTACTGCTGTGCTTCTACTGCTGTACCCCCCAAGCAGAAGGCCTGAACCGGTCCCGGCTCAGGCCGCTGGCCTGCACGAACATGGTCGGGGTGACAGGATTTGAACCTGCGACCTCTTCGTCCCGAACGAAGCGCGCTACCAAGCTGCGCCACACCCCGTGGCATACGCTCATCCGCAGGCGAGCGCGTCCCTGAGGATAGCCGAACGCCCTAGCCGCCCCGAAATCGTTTCATCCAGCACGAGACGGCCCGCGATGTGGCTCCGGCCGTTCTCACCCTTGGGGTACCAGGGTGAGTAGCGTCGCCTCGGGTCGGCAGGCGAATCGGACCGGCGCGAATCGGGACGTCCCGAGTCCGGCCGAGACGTGCAGGTATGCCGCATCCGCAGGAGCCGCACTCGAGGGCTGCGCCCGCCCCGGCCCGAGGCCCGCGCCGGACCACCATCGGGACATGCCTTTGGCTCGCGCGGTGTCGAGGTCACAGTTCGTCACCAGCGCCCCATAGATGGGCAAGGCTAACTGGCCGCCGTGAGTGTGCCCGGCGACCAGGAGCTCGGCGCCGTCGGCGACCATGGCATCGAGCACTCGCTGGTAGGGAGCGTGCACCAGCCCGACGAGCAGGTCCGCTCTGGGCGTGCGAGGCCCCGCGACCGAGGCGTAGTCGTCGTGGTGGATGTGTGGGTCGTCCACCCCGACGAGGTCGACGAGTAGCTCCCCCCAGGGCACCAGGGTGCGGGCGTTGTCGAGGTCGATCCAGCCGCCGGCGCGCAATCCGGCGACGAGCTCGGCCGTCGGCAGTCGCGGCCGGTGTCGGGATCCGTCGGCATACCGGTGGGTCAGGTAGCGGGCCGGGTTCTTCAGCACCGGCACGTAATAGTCGTTGGACCCGAGCACGAAGGCCCCCGGGAAGTCAAAGAGCGGCCCCATCGCCTCCAGCGCTGCCGGAACCGCGTGCAGGTGGGAGAGGTTGTCGCCGGAGTTGAGGACGAAGTCCGGCTCCAGCCGGGCCAGCGCCCGGACCCACTCGACCTTGCGGCGCTGTCCGGGCACGACGTGCAAGTCGCTGATGTGCAGCACCCGTACCGGGCGAGCCCCCGACGGCAGCACCGGCGCCGTGAACCTGCGCAGCGCGAACCAGTTCCGCTCGACGAGCGCGGCATAGCCAACCCCGGCCACGCCGGTGGCGACGAGACCACCGAGGCCGCGGGCGGCATACGTCATGGCGGAGGGCACCGGGCCATCCTGCCAAACTCGCCGGTGGGCAGGGCTTCTGACGCAGCCCGCCGGCAGCGTCTGCCAGATGGGGGACACTGGAGTCATGAGCCTCAAGGAGCGCCTCCAGCACGACCTGCATGACGCCATGCGCGCCCACGACAAGGTCCGTGCCGGCACACTGCGGATGGCTCTCGCCTCGGTCACCACCGCAGAGGTCGCCGGCGACACCGCGCGCCAGCTCACCGACGACGAGGTCCTCAAGGTCATCGCCAAGGAGGCCAAGAAGCGCAAGGAGGCGCACGCCGCGTATGCCGGCGCGGGCCGGCCGGAGCTCGCCGCGACCGAGCAAGCCGAGCTGGAGATCCTGCAGGACTACCTGCCCACCGAGCTCGACGACACCGAGCTCGAGGAGATCGTCGCCGCTGCCATCGCCGAGGTCGGGGCGAGCAGCATGGCCCAGATGGGTCAGGTCATGAAGGCTGCCCAGGTGGCCGCGGCCGGCCGAGCCGACGGCGGACGGATCGCCGCCGTCGTCCGGGGTGCGCTCGGCGGCTGAGCTGCCCCGGTCGAGGCCGTATGCCGCCGGTCGCTCCCCATCGTGCTCACTGACCGATTGCGCTCACTGACCGATTGCGCTCACTGACCGTCGCGCGGCTGCTGACTGCTGTCACTCGACGGCGAGGCACCGGAGTCTGATGGCTGCGAGTAGCCGTTGGAGATGAGCAGTCCGATCGAGCCGCCCTGGGCGACCTGACCGCGTGGACTGGTCCCGCCCACCGTGCCGGCGGGGTAGCCACTGTCGATCGTGCCCCCGATATACGCGTCGAACCCGGCGGCCCTCAGGGTCGCGATGGCCCGCTGCGGAGCCATCCCGAGGACATTCGGGAAGGAGACGAGGTTGCCGTTGAGGATGGCGTTCGTCGGCGGGGTGAAGTCCGCGCTGTCCCGACCGGCGGTGGCGGCATTCATGATCTTGGCCCACACCGGCGCTGCGATCGTGCCACCGAAAACGTTGCCCTGCCAGCCGTAGATGCCGAACTTCTTGCCGTTCAGGGTCTTCATCCGTCCGTACTCGTCGGTGGGTACGACGTTGCCGATCCACACGGCCGTCGTCACGGTCGGGGTGTAGCCGACGAACCAGGCCTGGTTGTGCTGGTCGGTCGTCCCTGTCTTACCGGCCGCCGGGCTGTTCCCGCTGTATCCCGAGCCGGCCGCAGTGCCGAACTCGAGCACGCCCTGGAGCAACTCGTTGACCCCGTCGGCGACCTCAGCAGGGACGACCTGGTCGCACTTGGCCTGGGGGACCGGGACCTCTTTGCCGTCAAAGGTGGTGATGGAGACCACCGGCATGGGCTCGCAGTAGTTCCCACGGGCCGCGAGGGTGGCCACTGACGAGGCCAGGGTCAACGGGGTCGTCGTCGACGCGCCGAGGGTAATCGCGGACATCACTGGCTCGATGGGGTCGCCGTTGCTCATGTGCAGGCCCATCTTCGTCATCGTGTCGCGCACCGTGCAGCCGCCGAGGGTGAGGACGAGGTTGGCGAATGCCGTGTTGACCGAGTTCGCCGTCGCGACCCGCAGCGGCATGTCGCCACCGGTGAAGTAGTCGTTCTGGACCGGCCAGGTCTTGTCCATCCCGCAGTCGTCGTGGACCTGGCTGCGCTGGAAGTAGTAGGGCTGCCCGGGGCCGGCCTGGGGGGCATACACGCTGCCGTTGACCGGCATACCCTTCTCCAGCGCGGTGACCAGGGCGTAGATCTTCGCGACGGAGCCGAACTGGTAGCCGTAGGGTCCGCCGCCGTACTTCTGGTCGACGTTCCAGTTGACCTGGTTCGAGGCGAAGTCCGAGGACTGGACCATCGCGAGGATCTTGCCGGTGCCCGGCTCGACGACCGAGGCGGCGCCGCCCAGGCCCTGGTTGTTGTCAGTGGGCACGGCTTCGGTGACCCGGGCCAACGCCTGCTCCTGCAAGGCTGGGTCGAGAGTCGTCCGGATGGTCAGGCCACCTTGGTTGATGTTCTTGAGCCGCTCCGCGGGGGTCTTGCCCAGAGCCTCCATCTGCGGGGACTTCTGCAGCCACTCCATGATGAAGGCGCAGAAGTAGGGCTGGCTGGACCGCTGGCAGACACCCTTGACCGGCTTCTTGTGGATCATCGACTTCACGTCGACGGCCCGGGCTTCGTCGGCCTCGGCCTGGGTGGCAACTCCGGTCGCGACCATCCGCTCCAGGACGACATCACGCCGCTTCTGGGCGGCCTCAGGGTGGTCGACCGGGTTGAACGCGCCGGGCTGCTGGACGATCCCGGCGAGCAGGGCAGCCTGGCTGAGGTTAAGGTCCTTGGCGCTGATCCCGAAGTAGTTCTGGGCGGCAGCCTCCACGCCGTAGGACAGGTCCCCGTAGTAGACGAGGTTGAGGTAGCCGGTGAGGATCTGGTCCTTGGTGTAGTTCTGCTCGACGTTGAGGGCGTACTTGAGTTCCTGGAGTTTGCGGATGTAGGACTTCTCCACCGCCGCGGCCGCCGCCGCCTTGTCGTCGCGCCGCAGCGCGTTCTCCTGCAAGGTGATCTTCACGTACTGCTGGGTCAGCGTCGAGGCACCCTGGACCGACCCTCCGCCGAGGTTGGACAGGAAGGCCCGTCCGAAGCCGCGGATATCGAGCCCACCGTGGTCATAGAACCGGCTGTCCTCGATGGCGATCTGCGCCTTCTGCATCCATGGGGAGATCTGGTCGAGGCTGACGACGATCCGGTTCTCGTCATAGGGGTTGGCGATGAGGCCGCCGCTGGCGTCGAGGATCTTCGAGCCCTGCGCGAGCGGGCTGATGTTGAAGTCCGAGGGGAGGTCGTCGAACGCGCGCACCGTCCCCTTGGTCGCCGACCCGGCTGCGCCGGCGACCGGGATCGCCAGACCGGCGAGGATCAGGCCCCCGACGATGCTGAGAACGAAGAAGCCCAGCAGCAGGCTCAGAACGCGAGTGATGCTGCGGGCCCGGCTTTCCATTGGGCAAGGGTAACCTGCGAGTCTGGCCGCGCCCGGCGGGTCAGGGGTGTCGCGTGCCCAACAGCGGGTAGGCGTTCAGACCAACAGCGGGTAGGTGTTCAGCTGGCCAGGTCTGCTCCGACACCGCGCAGACCCTCAAGGTCATGGATGTCCGTGGCGGCAGCAGGCACCTCGCGGACCCCGACACTGGGGTGGCCGGCCCGGAACCGCTCGGTCGCTGCGGCGTGACGAGCAGCCGTGGTTGCCAGGTCGGTGTGCAAGTCCAGCAACGCGATCGCCAGGTCGACTTCGGAGCCGGGATCGCCACTATAGGTTTCCGTCGAGCGCGCCGAGCTCTGCAAGATCGAGTCCGCCAGGACATCCGCAGCCGCGGCGGCCCGGGCGCCGGTCAGCGTCCTGGCCTGAAGTCTTTGGACGCGGTTGACGACGACGCCGGCGAGCGGCATACCCTCCGCGTCGAGCCGGTCGACGAAGTAGGTCGCCTCCCGCATGGCGTCACGCTCCGGGCTGGTCACGACGACGAACGCAGTCGTCGGCTCCTTGAGCAGGGCGTAGGTGACCTCGGCGCGCTCCCGGAACCCACCGAACATCGTGTCGAGTGCCGCGACGAAGGTCTGCACGTCCGCGAGCATCTGGCCGCCGAGGATCCGGCTCATCGTGCGGGTCGCCAGGTCCACCCCGACGGTGAAGACCTTGAGATAGGCCCGCCCCCCGGCCCGCGCCGGAGCCATCAGCAGACGGATGAACCGGCCGTCGAGGAAGGACCCGAGCCGTTTGGGCGCGTCGAGGAAGTCCAGTGCCGAGCGCGACGGCGGGGTGTCGACGACGATGAGGTCCCAGGTCCCCTCACGAGCGGCCTGGGCGCGCAACTGGCCGAGCCGCTCCATCGCCATGTATTCCTGCGTCCCGGCGAACGAGCTCGACACCGCTTGGTAGAACGGGTTGGCGAGGATCTGGGCCGCCTTCTCCGGTGTCGTGTGGGCGATGACGACATCGTCGAAGGTGCGTTTCATGTCGAGCATCATCGCGTCCAGCGAGCCACCGGCGGTGGTGTCGATGCCGGCAACCGGTCGGGGGGTGTTGTCCAGCTCGACGAGGCCCATGGACTGGGCGAGGCGGCGTGCCGGATCGATGGTCAGGACGACGACCCGTCGGCCTGCCTCGGCGGCGCGCAGGCCGATCGCGGCAGCACTGGTCGTCTTGCCCACCCCGCCGGAGCCACAGCACACGACGACCTGGGTGCCCCGGTCGAGGATGAGCGTGTCGATCCCCATATCCGGTGCGGCCATCAGCGCACCCCCTGCTCGAGCAGGCTCTCGGCGAGCACAGAGACGCCACCACCGTCGGTGCCACCGGGCAGTGCCGGGAGAGTGAGGACCGGCAAGCCCGCTGCGTGCACCTGGGTGAGCATCTCGTCCTCGAGGTCCAGACGCTGGGCGTGGGCGCGACCCTGCGCGATGAGACCGGCAACCATCGGGGTGCTGACCCGAAGCCCGGCGCGGGTGAGGTCGGCGCGCAGGGCCGTGGCCACCGGGTGCTCAGCCGGCACCGGATCGGGTATGCCGCCGATCAGGCTGCGCTGCGCCTGGTCGAGGAAGGGGTCGCGGACCTGGTTGACGATGACCGCACCCAGACCGAACCCGGCCCCGGAGAGGTCGCTGATGGCGTCGAGGGTCTCCTGGACCGGCATCTCCTCGAGCAGGGTCACCAGGTGCACTCTGGTGCTGCGGGCCTGGAGCATCCGGGTGATCGAGTCCGCCTGATGGCGGATCGGACCGACCCGGGCGATGTCGGCAACCTCCTCGTTGACACCGAGGAAGCGGGCAGCCCGCCCGGTCGGGGGCGCGTCGAGGATGATCGCGTCATAGGTGAGCGGGCCGTCGCTGCGCCGGCCTCCCTCCCGCCGTCCCGCCGCCTCGTAGACCTTGCCGATGAGCAGGACGTCGCGCACACCGGGCGCGATGGTCGTCGCGAAGTCGATCGCGCCGACCTTCTCCAGGGCTGCTCCGGCCCGGCCGAGCTTGTAATACAGCTGGAGGTACTCCAGCAGGGCCGCCTTGGCATCGACGGCCAACCCATGCAGCGACCCACCGGCCCGATCGGTGACCAGCCGCACCTCCTGCAGGCCCAGTGGAGCGACGTCGAAAACCTGGCTGATGCCCTGGCGGCCTTCGACTTCGACGAGGAGGACCTTCTTGCCCCGGGCGGCGAGCGCGACCCCCAGCGCTGCCGCCACCGTCGTTTTGCCGACCCCGCCCTTGCCGGTGACGACGTGCAGCCGGGTGTTCGCGAAGAGGGGGTCGATGGGAGAGGCCACGCTTGTCAGCGTAGGCGGGGGTGCAGCGCGCCCGACGAGGTGGCCTGGCCGTCCGTGCTGGACACTGCTGGCGGGACGGATCGCTGCGCTTCTAAGGTGGCGGGATGCAGAAATGGGAGTATGCAACCGTGCCGCTCATCGTCCACGCGACGAAGCAGATCCTCGACCAGTGGGGTGAGGACGGCTGGGAGTTGGTGCAGGTACTCGTCATGTCCGAGGGCAACCTCGTGGCCTACCTCAAGCGTGCGAAAGGCTGATCTCATGGGTGCTGTGGAAGAGCGTCTCGCCGAGCTCGGGCTGACCGTCCCCGACGTGGTGCCCCCGGTGGCGGCATACGTCCCTGCGGTGCTCGACGGCAACCACGTGTGGACCTCGGGTCAGCTCCCGATGGTCGCCGGCGCGATGGTCGCCACCGGCAAGGTCGGCGACGGGCACGGGCTCGTGCCTGCAGCCGACGCCCAGGAACTCGCTCGGGTGTGCGCGCTCAACGCGATCGCGGCGATCAAGTCCGTCGTCGGCGACCTCGACCGGATCGAGCAAGTCGTCAAGGTCGTCGGCTTCGTGGCTTCAGATCCCGCGTTCACCGGCCAGCCCGGTGTCGTCAACGGGGCGAGCGAGCTCCTCGGTGCGGTCTTCGGTGACCGTGGCGTGCATGCCCGCTCCGCAGTCGGGGTCGCTGCCCTGCCGCTCGACGCCCCTGTCGAGGTTGAGGTCGTCGTCCGAGTCAGCGACTGACCTCGACCTGACGAGCGGTCGGCCGATGGTGGTCCGCGACTTCCCGACGCCGCGCACCGAGAGGTTCGCGGCCCTGGCAGCGACGTGGCTCGCAGCGCCGGGTGAGGGACCCCCGGTGCGTGGGGCCTCGACAGTGTTGCTCGTCCGAGACGGGGTGGCCGGGCCCGAGGTCTATGTGCAGCGACGGGTCGCGTCGATGGAGTTCGCGCCCTCGGTCTACGTGTTCCCCGGAGGTGGGCTCGACCCGGGCGACTCCAGCGCCGATCTCCTTCTCCCCGTGGCGGACTCTGTGGCCGCCCGGATGGGTATGCCGCCCGCTGACGCTGCTGCCTTCCTCGCCTGTGCGGTGCGCGAGGTCGCCGAGGAGTGCGGAGTGCACCTGACCCGGGAATCGCTGACGGTGCGGGCGCACTGGGTGACCCCGCCGTTCGAATCCCGCCGCTATGACACCTGGTTCTTCGCCGCCGCGATGCCCCCAGGTCAGGTGGCTTCCGGCACGACGACGGAGTCGGACCACGCTCGCTGGGTGCGCCCGGATGCTCTGCTCGCGCAGATGCGCTCCGGGGAGGCGGTGTTGCTTCCGCCGACGATCGTCATGCTCGAGGAGCTCGCGGCATACGCCGTCGTCGCCGACTACCTCGCTGCCGAGCCGCCGATCACTCAGGTCCTGCCCGAGCTGCTCGCCACCGCGGACGGCTTCGTCCTGCGCGCCCACCTGCCCTGACGTACCTGCCCTGGCCAGATCGGCCAGGGCCGATCTGGCCAGGGGTCCCTGATACGGGTATGGGTCCGGGCCCGGGGTCAGGCCTGGATCGCGCCCAAGATGTCCTGGACCTCCTGCGGGGTGGTCGCCGACTCCAGTGCCGCGATCTGTCCCTTGTCGAGGAAGATTTTGGCGAGGTTGGCCAGGATCCCGAGGTGGTCATCCCCGGCACCAGCGATACCGACGACGAATTTCACCGGCTTGCCGTTCCACTCGATCCCGTCGGGGTAGCGCACGAAGGACAGAGCCGAGCGCTTGATCCCGCTCTTGGCCTCGTTCGTGCCGTGCGGGATGGCGAGCAGGTTGCCCATGTAGGTCGAGACCGACTTCTCCCGCTCGTGCATCGAAGCGACGTATGCCGCATCGATCGCGCCCACGCTCAGCAGCAACTCGCCGGCCTCAGTGATCGCGTCGGCCTGGGTCTTGCTCGTGCCGGTGAGCCGGATCGACTCCAGCGCCAACAGGCTGGGAGTCGCCTCGTGGCTCTGTGGCCCAGCGCCAGCTGCCGCAGCGGTGGAATCTGGCGTCGCCGAGGACGGGGCAGCCGAGGACGGGGCAGTCGACGGCACCGCAGTCGAGGACGCAGCGGTCGAGGACGCAGCGACGCTCGCGGGCTCCCGGTTCGTCGTGCCGAGCAGGTCGACGATCTCGTCGTAGCGGGGGCTGCCCATGAAGTTGTCCACCGAGATGTGGATAGCCGAGCCCGTGCGCTCCTGCGCCCGGCTGGTCAGGTCCTGGTGGGTGACGACGAGATCGACATCGTCGGTGAGGTTGGCGATCGCCTTGTTGACCACCGTGACGTCGTCGAAGCCGGCATCCTGGATCTTGCGGCGCAGCACCGAAGCACCCATCGCCGAGGAGCCCATCCCGGCGTCGCACGCGAACACGATGGAGTGGATCGGCCCGGAAGGCGTGCCGAGGTCACCGGAGGCCGAGCCTGCGGCGCCGACAAGTGCGGCGGACGCCACGGACTTCTTGCCCTTCATTGCCTCCATGTCCGCGGTGGCCTTACCGAGGTCGACCTCGTCGCCACCGCGCTCGATCTTGAGGAGGAATCCGGCGACCAGGAAGGTGACCGTGGCGGCGAGGATCCAGGACAGGGTGACCCCGAGGTAGCTGTCGGTCGCGGTCTGCAGATAGACGGCGATGATCGAGCCAGGAGCCGCTGGCGCCCGCAAGCCGGAGCCGAAGAGGACGTTGGTGAAGATGCCGGTCATACCGCCGGCGATCATCGCGATGATGAGCTTCGGCTTGGCGAGCACGTAGGGGAAGTAGATCTCGTGAATGCCGCCGAAGAAGTGGATGATCGCCGCGCCAGGAGCCGAAGCCTTGGCCATGCCGCTCCCGAAGACCATGTAGGCGAGCAGCAGCCCGAGCCCCGGCCCGGGGTTGGCCTCGAGCAGGAAGAGGATGGACTTCCCGGTCTGCGCAGCCTCGGTCGTCCCGAGAGGGGTCAGGATGCCGTGGTTGACGGCGTTGTTGAGAAAGAGCACCTTGGCCGGCTCGATGAAGATCGAGGTGAGCGGCAGCACGTCGTGGCTGACCAGGAACTTCACGACCGAGCTCATGAACTTGCTGAACGCCTCGACAACCGGTCCTACGCCGAAGAAGCCGAGGGTGGCCAGGATGAGGCCGAGGATGCCCGCCGAGAAGTTGTTGACGAGCATCTCGAAGCCGGGCTTGATCCTGTGCGACCACAGTGCGTCGAGGCGCTTCATCGTGTAGCCGCCGAGCGGGCCCATGACCATCGCACCCATGAACATGGGGATGTCGGTCCCAGCAATGACACCCATCGTCGCGATCGCGCCGACGACGCCACCCCGGGTGTCGTAGATGTTCTTGCCACCGGTGTAGCCGATGAGGATCGGCAAGAGGTAGGTGATCATCGGGCCGACGATGCCGCCCCCGTCGAAGGCACCCCACCCGCCGATCCGAGCGACCCAGCCGTCATCAGCGAGGGTGCCGTGCCCGCCGGCGTTGAGCCACCCAGCCTGGATGAACAGGGCGGTAATCAAGCCCCAGGCGATGAAGGCGCCGATGTTCGGCATGACCATGTTCGACAGCACGGTGCCGAACTTCTGCACATGGACCCGGGCCGAGGTCCGTTGCCTCGCCTCTGGGGCAGTGGTGGTGGACGCCATCGCCCTTCCTTTCGTCAGTGAGGTGATCCGCCAGCTGACGAATCTGTGTTGTCCTTTATATCGATCTGGATGTGTTGAGTCAAGCCCTGTCTTAGCGGGAGATGCTTGACTAAAACAACACAATCGGGCAGACTGTTGCCTGTACCCAACAAATCCACAGGACACGATCGTAGCCACCGATCGCACGGCATACCTGCGACGATGTCCCGACAACGACCACTGCGAAGGAGCACGACATGCTGGCGCTGCGTTTCCACGCCCCCGAGGACGTTCGTCTCGAGGAGGTCCCCGAGCCCACCTGTGGACCTCGCGAGGTGAAGATCAAGGTCAAGGCGTGCTCGACCTGCGGCACGGACGTGAAGATCAAGAAGAACGGGCACGTCAACATCACCCGGACCACGACGATGGGCCACGAGATCGCCGGCGAGGTCGTGGAGGTCGGCGCGCAGGCCCTGGGTGGTTTCGCGGTTGGTGACCGGGTCCAGTGCATCGCTGCGGTGCCCTGCGGTGACTGTCACGAATGCGGCAAGGGCTGGATGGAGGTCTGCCAGAACCAGACCAGCGTCGGCTATCAGTACGATGGCGGGTTCGCGGAGTTCATGATCGTCCCCGAGCAGGTGCTCAAGGTCGACGGCCTCAACCGGATCCCGGACGGGGTCGGCTACGACGAGGCGAGCGCCGCCGAGCCGTTCGCGTGCGCGATCAACGCCCAGGAGCAGCTCGGCATCGAGGAGGGCGACTTCGTCGTCGTCTTCGGGGCCGGTCCGATCGGGTGCATGCACATCCGGATCGCCCGCGGGGTGCACAAGGCGGGCCAGATCTGGCTCGTCGACGTCAACGCCGAACGCCTGGCGATGTCCGCCGCTGCCGTCCACCCCGACGGGGTCATCGACGCCTCGAAGGAGGACGTCGTGGCCAAGGTCATGGAGCTCACCGGCGGGCGCGGCGCCGACGTCGTCATCACCGCCACCCCGGCGAACGTCACCCAGGAGCAGGCCATCTCGATGGCTGCCCGGCAGGGCCGGATCTCCTTCTTCGGCGGGCTGCCCAAGAACGACCCGTTCATCAGGTGCGACTCCAACCTCGTGCACTACCGCCAGCTGCACGTCCACGGCGCCAACGGCTCCTCGCCTGACCACAACAAGCGCGCCCTGGAGTACATCGCCAGCGGCCAGGTGCCGGTCAAGGATCTGATCACCCGCCACGTCCCACTCGCCGACGTCATGTCCGTCTTCGACATCGTCGCCAAGGGCGAGGCCATCAAGGTCACCGTCGAGCCGTAGTCTGCCCACAGAGCCTTCGGATGCCGTGTCGGCGAGGCCCGCGTCCTGCGGGTCCGCCAACGGCCACATCGGACAAGGAGGTGCCTACCCATGGCGGTTGGTGCGCCGATGTACGCTCCCGAGCGCCAGCAACACATCATCACGCTGGCCCGCTCCCGGGGGCGGGTCGAGGTGGCCGCCTTGGCCGATGACCTCGGCGTCACCTCCGAGACCGTCCGACGTGACCTGACCGCGCTGGAACGGCGTGGTCTGCTGCGGCGTGTGCACGGCGGTGCGCTGCCCGTCGAACGGCTCCAACAGGAGGCGAGCCTCGCCGAGCGGCGGGAGCAATCCGGCGGCCAGAAGCGTCGCATCGCAGCCCGAGCGATCGAGGAGATCCCCGAGGAGGGTGTCATCCTGCTCGATGCCGGCTCGACGACCCAGTCCATCGCTGAGCAGTTTCCCCGCGACCGGGAGCTCGGTGTCGTCACCAACTCGGTGGCGATCGCGGCGATCCTGCACGAACTGCCCAATGTCGACCTGTATGTCCTCGGCGGCCGGGTGCGCGGGCGCACCGGGGCGACCGTCGGGGAGTGGCTCACCGCGGCCCTGGCTGACGTGTGCGTCGATGTCGCGTTCCTGGGTACGAACGGTTTCTCGGTCGCGCGGGGACTGACCACTCCGCACCAGACCGAGGCCACCGCCAAACGGGCCATGTCCCGAGCCGCCCGACGCACCGTCGTCGTCAGTGACTCAAGCAAGGCCGGGGTGGACCACTTCCACCGGTTCGTCCGGCTCGACGAGGTGGACCTCCTCATCACCGACACCGACCTCGACGACGAGACCGCGGAGCAGCTCGACGCGACAGGAATGGACGTGGTTCGCACATGATCCTCACTCTCACCCCCAACCCGAGCATCGACCGCACGATTGCGGTACCCCGACTCGAACACGGCGAGGTCAACCGGGCCAGCAGCAGCCGGATCGACCCCGGGGGCAAGGGGGTCAACGTCTCTCGCGCGCTGTGCGCGCACGGCACCGCGACTACGGCTGTTCTCCCGCTCGGCGGACCCGAGGGTCACCTCATGGCCGAGCTGCTCGACGTCGCCGGCGTCACCCACCGCGGGGTCGAGGTCCCGGGCACGCTGCGGATGAACATCGCCGTCGTCGAGCCCGACGGCACGACGACGAAGGTCAACGAGCCGGGTCCCACCCTCACCGCAGAGCACACCGAAGCACTCCTCGCGGTCATCGACAGGTATGCCGCCACCGGGACCTGGGTCGTCGGCTGTGGCTCGCTGCCCCCCGGGGCCGGCGAGGACCTCCTCGCCGAGCTGGTCAGCCGAGCCAGAGCCCGAGGCGCGAAGGTGGCGGTTGACTCCTCCGGGCCACCGATGGCCGCCGCCGTCGCGGCCGGCCCCGACCTGATCAAGCCCAACCACGAGGAGCTTGAGGAACTCGTGGGCCGCCGCCTGCCTACACTCGGCGACGTCGTCGGCGCGGCTCGCCAGGTCGTCGCCTCCGGGGTGGCCACGGTCGTCGTCAGCCTCGGCTCAGACGGCGCCGTCCTCGTCGACGGCGGCACCGTCGTCCACGCCACCGCGACGGTCACCGACCCGCTGTCCACTGTGGGGGCTGGTGACTGCCTGCTCGCCGGCCTGCTGCACGTCCTCGCTGCCGGAGGCGACGCACGCAGCGCCCTGGAGTCCGGGGTTCGGTGGGGCGCTGCGGCGGTGCGACTGCCGGGCAGCGAGGTCCCCGGTCCGGGTGACCTGGACGGCATACCGGTGCAGGTGACCACCGACCTCGATCTCACCCGCGCGATCTCCTGACCCGCCTTCACTCCTGAACGAAGGGAAACGTCTCGATGTCACTCATCACCACCGACCAGGTCGTCCTCGACCTCACCGGCTCGGACCGGCATCAGGCCACCGCCACCCTGGCTCGCCAGCTGGTGGACTCAGGTCGGTGCACCGACCTCGACGCCTTCCTCGCTGACGTCCGTGCCCGCGAGGAGACGATGGCCACCGGACTGCCGGGCGGGATCGGCATCCCGCACGCCCGGAGCGCCGCGATCACGGAGCCCTCGCTCGTCTTCGGTCGCAGCACCGACGGGATCGACTGGGGCGCCAAGGACGGCCCCGCGCACCTGGTCTTCCTCATCGCCGCACCCGAGGCTGGGGGGGACGCGCACATGCAGATGCTGCCCAAGCTCGCCCGGGCGCTGATGAAGAAGGAGTTCAAGGAGGCACTACTCGCCGCCTCGACGAACCAGGACGTCGTCGACATCGTCAGCGCCGAGGTCGCCCTCGACGCCCCGGCTGCGGCACCCAGCGCGGCTGCGGAAACCAGCCCGGCTGCGGCACCCAGTGCGGCTGCGGAAACCAGCCCGGCTGCGGCGGCGAAGCCGACCGAGCCCGTGGTCAGCGACACGCCCCCGGAAACAGCCGCTGGTCCGCAGAAGAAGTCGCTCACCCTCGTCGGGGTCACCTCGTGCCCGACCGGGATTGCACACACGTATATGGCCGCGGAGGCGCTCGAACGCGCCGCCAAGGCCGCGGGGCACACGATGCTCGTCGAGACTCAGGGTTCGGCCGGCTCCACGCCGCTGACCGCAGCGCAGATTGCCGCCGCGGACGGGGTTATTTTCGCCCACGACCTGGCCGTGAAGGACGTTGGCCGGTTCGCCGGCAAACCGACCGTCGACGTCGGGGTCAAGAAGGGCATCTCCGACGGGCCGCAGCTGGTCAGCGAGGTCGAGCAACTCGTCGCCGACTGGGCGGCCGATCCGTCCAAGGCTGCCGCCGCGGCAGCCCAAGGCGCCGTTTCCGGGGCCGGGATGGCAACCAAGGTCGACGAGACCGCCGGAGTCGGCACCCGGATCCGGCAGACGCTGATGACCGGGGTCTCCTACATGATCCCCTTCGTCGCCGCCGGTGGCATCCTCATCGCCCTGGGATTCATGCTCTCCAACATCGCCTTGGGCAAGAACGGCCCGGTCGAGGTCGTCAAATACAGCCTCACCAGCGCCGACAGCTACAACCTCGTCCAGCACTTCAACCCGTTGTCGCTGTCCAACTGGGCCGGTCTGCTCTTCGTGATCGGAGCAGCGGCGTTCGGGTTCCTCGTGCCGATCCTCTCCGGCTTCATCGCCTATGCCATCGCTGACCGTCCTGGTCTGGTCCCCGGGATCGTCGGCGGAGCGATCGCCACGACCATGGGCGCCGGGTTCCTCGGGGGCTTGGCTACCGGGTTCCTCGGGGGCTACCTCGCCAAGTGGGTCGCCGGATGGAAGGTCCACAAGAACGTCCGGGGGATCATGCCCGTCGTCGTCATCCCGCTGGTATCCACCGTGCTCACCGCCGGCCTGTTCATCACCGTCCTCGGTCGGCCGATCACCTGGCTCATGACGAGCCTGACCGACGCCCTCAAGGGCATGACCGGGACGAGCGCGATCATCCTCGGCCTCATCCTCGGCGCGATGATGGGTTTCGACCTTGGCGGGCCGGTCAACAAGGTCGCGTACACCTTCGGAGTGGCCGGCCTGACCGAGGGCCTGTCTAAGAACCTCCCGACCGATGCCGCGCAGTACAAGATCATGGCCGCCGTGATGGCCGCCGGGATGGTCGCCCCGCTCGCCATGGCGCTCGCGACGACGCTGCGCCCCAAGCTCTTCAGCGAACCTGAGCAGGAGAACGGCAAGGCCGCCTGGCTGTTGGGCGCCTCGTTCATCTCCGAGGGCGCGATCCCGTTCGCGGCCGCCGACCCGGTCCGAGTCATCGTCTCCTCAGTCATCGGCTCGGCGCTGACCGGCGCAGTCACTATGGCGCTCGGCTCGACCCTCATGGCTCCCCACGGCGGCATCTGGGTCGGCCTGCTCATCGGCAAGTTCTGGGCCTTCCTCGTCGCCCTCGCACTCGGGGTCGTCGTCATGGCCGGGATCGTGCTCTTCCTCAAGCAGCGCGACACGTCGCGGGCCGCCGTCGACGCGGTGGCCGACGCCCCCGCCTGAGCGGGCGGCATACCCGACCCGCGCGTGCCCTCAGGCCCGCCCGAGCGCGCTCACACCCCACAGACCCTTCCACCCAACCCAACCCAACACTGCAAGTCCCAGGAGGACACATCATGGCTCAGCGCACCGTCACCATCGCCTCGTCCGTCGGCCTGCACGCCCGCCCCGCCGCCCTCTTCGTCCAGGCGGCCGGCGAGACCGGTCTCGACATCGAGATCGGCCGCCCCGGGGAGGACGGCGTCGACGCCACGAGCATCCTGGGCGTCATGGCACTGGGGGCCAAGAACGGTGAGGAGGTCGTCCTCACCGCGGACGGTGAGGGCGCTGATGCGGCACTTGACAGCCTCGTCGCGCTGCTCTCCCGCGACCTGGACGCCGAGTGACCATGACCGACTCGCCCACCCCGCAGACGCGGCGGGGGATCGGGGTCAGCCCCGGCACGGCATACGGTCCCGTCGTCCAAGTGGCGCCACCGGTGCGTCCGCCGGCGAACGAGCCGGCGGTCCCCGACCCGGAGGCAGCCCTGAGCGACGTCAAGGCCGCCTTCGAGCGGGTCGCCCAGGACCTGGAGGGCCGGGCCCGGCACGTTGACGACACCGCCCAACAGATCCTCACCGCAACCGCGCTCATTGCGCGCGACAAGGGGTTGCACAAGGCCACCGGCCGACTGCTCGCCTCAGGCAAAGGCATGGCCACCGCTGTCGACGCGGCTGTCGAGGAGTATGCCGCGCAGTTCGAGGCACTCGGCGGCTACTTCGCCGAGCGGGTAGCTGACCTGCGCGACGTCGGCTCCCGCGCGGTCGCCGCAGTTCTGGGCGTCCCGGCCCCCGGGGTGCCTGACTTCGAGGTGCCGAGCGTCATCGTCGCCGAGGACCTCGCCCCGGCCGAGACCGCAACACTCGACCGGGAGCTGGTTCTGGGAATCATCACCCAGGCCGGGGGCCGGACGAGTCACACCGCGATCCTTGCTGCCCAGATGGGCATCCCGGCCGTGGTCCAGTGCCCGGACGCGACGTCGATCCCGCCCGGCACCAGAGTGGCCGTCGACGGTGACGCCGGCGAGGTCACCATCGCTCCGACCGGGGAGTATGTCGAGGCCCTGCGGCAGCGGCGGGAGCGCCGGGCCGCAGCCCTCACCGCCACCTCGGGTGAGGGCCTGACCAGGGACGGCACCCACGTGGCACTGCTGGCCAACATCGGCGGCATCAAGGACGCGCAGGAGGCCGGTGAGCTCGATCTCGAGGGCGTCGGACTGTTCCGTACTGAGTTCGTCTTCCTCTCTGCCGAGCGGGCCCCGACCGTGGCCGAGCAGACCGAGATCTACACGAAGGTGTTCCTGCCGTTCGGGTCTCGACGGGTCGTCGTGCGCACCTTGGACGCCGGCGCAGACAAGCCGCTCGCCTTCGCGGACCTCGGGCCGGAGGAGAACCCCGCCCTCGGCCGACGGGGCCTGCGGCTATCCGCAGAGCGGCCCGACCTGCTGGACGCCCAGCTCGAGGCACTCGCTGCGGCGATGAAGGCCACCGGAGCCGATGTCCGGGTGATGGCACCCATGGTCGCCACCGCGCAGGAAGCGGCCTGGTTCGCCCGCCGGGTCCGCGAGAACGGCCTGCCCAAGGCCGGTGTCATGATCGAGGTCCCCGGGGCGGCGCTGCGGTCCGCCGACGTACTCGGGGACTGCGACTTCGGCAGCCTCGGCACCAACGACCTCGCGCAGTACACCATGGCGGCGGACCGGATGCAGGGCGAGCTGTCCGACCTTCTCGACCCGTGGCAGCCGGCCGTCCTGGACGTGATCAAGGCAGCGTGCGACGGTGCCGCGAGCGCCGGCAAGCCGATGGGAGTGTGCGGCGAGGCCGGCGGCGACCCACTGCTCGCCCTCGTGCTGGTCGGTCTTGGGGTCCAGTCGTTGTCGATGGCCCCCTCGAAGGTGCCCATGGTCCGCTTCGCGCTGTCTCTGCACAGCCTCGCGCAATGCCAGGGGCTGGCGGCGACGGCGCTGGCCGGAAGCAGCCCGGCCGAGGCCATGGCTACAGTCAAGGCGCAGGCTCACCCGGACCTGGCGGCTCTGCTGTAGCGCGCACCGTCGGTGCTCCGAGGGCGGCTGGGGCGGATGGGGCGGCCGGGGCGGCATACTCGGTGACGTGAGCGCCTCCCCACCGCCCTCGGTGACCGCGCCGTGGAGCGGGGGTCAGATCACGCCTCGAGCCCACTGCGTCCTCGCGCCCAACCCAGGCCCAATGACCTTGGACGGGACGAACACGTGGATCCTGCTCGAACCAGGGGGCACCCAAGCGTTGGTCATCGACCCTGGCCCCCTCGACGAGGGCCATCTGCGACGCGTGTGCGAGCACGTCGCGGCGGCTGGCGCCCGAGTCACCCAGACGATCCTCACCCACGGACACCTCGACCACGCCGAGGCCGCGCCCCGGTTCGCCGAGCTCACCGGGACGTCCGTGCGTGCCGTCGGCAGGGGGTCCGACGACCTCGGGAACGGTGACGTGCTGCGCGCCGGTGACCTTGAGGTGCGGGTCGTGGCCACCCCGGGGCATACCAGCGACTCGGTGAGCTTCGTTCTGGCTGCGGACCATGCCCTGCTCACCGGGGACACCGTCCTGGGGCGCGGCACCACGGTGGTCGCCCACCCCGACGGTGAGCTCGCGGCATACCTGGCCTCCTTGGAGGAGATCCGGGAACTCACCGGGAACGGTGAGGTGACCCGGATCCTGCCCGGGCACGGCCCGGTCGTCCCGGATGCTGCGGCCATGGTCGCCTTCTATCGCGTCCACCGACGGGAGCGGCTCGAGCAGGTGCAGCAAGCGCTCGCCGACGGGGCAGCCGGGGAGGACGATCGGGTCGAAGGTGTGCTCCGGCGGGTGTATGCCGATGTGCCGCCGGATGTCTGGCCGGCGGCGCGGATGTCGATCCGGGCGCAGCTGGAGTATCTGCGGGCGCTCTGA